>CAMCAW010000008.1 GCA_945872855.1 Rickettsia typhi
CTTCTGCAACATCATCGTCTTCATATTGAGTCTGAGATTCTGAGGCTTTTTTCTGAGTCTCGAATCTTTTTAAATCTGCAGGGTCTGCAGGAGACGTTGCTTCCGTTGTTGCTTGACTTTCTGGGTTATTTGTGAGGTTGTCTTCAGAGTCTATCTCGACGACTTCTGCTCTTAATGCCACCTTGGTGCGTTTGCCGATAATCCCACGTTCTTCTACGGCTTTATCAAATTCCGACCTAAGCGCTTCTTTGTTTAGGCTTTGCCATAATTCGTCATTTTTTGATATCGAATCTGTTTCAGCTCCGTATTGGATTAGAAGTTTCATGGTAGAAGTTTTCTTTTCTATATCTTGATTGCTCTTATGCATATTATCAATAGCCCTGTGTAATGGGGTACGACTTCCTCGTAATGGGCTATTTTTCCCATCTACTTCGGCACCATGCTCAAGTAAAATTTCAGTCATTTCTGGATTATTATTGTGAGCGGCGATAGTCAGAGGGGGATAAAAATGGGGGACGAGATCTGGATTGGCACCATGCTCAAGTAAAATTTTAACCATTTCCAAATTATTCTTGAGAGATGCGCTCTGCAGAGAGGTCCTCTCAATCATATTTGAATAGAGATCTGGATTGGCACCGCCCTGAAGTAAAATTTTAGCCATTTCTAAATTATTATTAAGAACGGCGTACTGCAGAGGGGTCTGATCTCCATTTAGGGTGTTTACTTCGGCACCGCCCTGAAGTAAAATTTTAGCCATTTCTAAATTATTATTAAGAACGGCGTACTGCAGAGGGGTTAAATTCTTAAATTCATCTGAGGCAGAATTTACATCGACACCCTCCTCAATCAAACTTTTGAGACCTTCAAGATCATTCTTCTTAATAACTTTATATAAATCTTGAAGCTTATTGACGTTAGTCGCATTACTACCGCTATCTCGTGACATATATAAAAGGGTTTTGATTAGTTAAGAGGATTTTTTCTAATAATTTCTAACAAAACTTTATACAAATTTTGTTTTCTATTTTTGAATCTAAGCTCGCATTCTTTTTAATACAAAATAAATTTCTCATCTGATAATCCATTGAATTTTGCTATCTTCTTTTGCAACAGCTCCAGAAGGATTTTATTCCATTTACATGTCATTTACCTCTGGCAAATTCATTCTTACTGTGAAAAACTCTGTAAATTCTGCAAGAATTAAATAAGGGGAAGGCAAAAAACATGCCGTCTACTTTTATAGATTCTCCAATTCACGATCTGGAGCCTCTCGCTGATGAGGCGAAGATGATGAGATGATTTTATTTTCCTACAAAAACCATTCCCACTTTACGCTCTTCAAGGCTTGATTCGTCTATTATCGCGCCTTCAAGAAAAATATTCTCTTCGGCCATTTTCTCTAAAAATTCTGGCGACAATGAAACATAAATTTTAAAATTATGCACTTCTTCTGCCTTCACAGGAAGGTGCTCGGCATCAACCCCCTCATAGGATTGCACTTTTATTTCTGCCTCTTGTGGCTCGAGTAATTTGAAGGAAAAAACTTTATCGCCGTGAGTTTTGTTGGAAATTTTTAGCGTGTAACCATTGCGAATCGAGCCATCGGAGAGCTTAACGAAAAGTGGGTTGCGATCAGGAATGGCGGTCACTTCTAGAGTTGGCTTCGCAATTAAATCGCGCAGCATTATGAAGCTTACAACAAGAATAATTGTGGCGTAATAAAACGTGCGCGGCTTGAAAATGCGGAATTTATTTTTGGCGGTGGGTTCTTGCAGATTGGCCTCGGTGTCATAGCGGATAAGGCCGCGCGGCAGTCCGATTTTGTCCATTACTTCGTCGCAGGCATCAACGCAGAGGCCGCAGGCGATGCATTCCATTTGTAGGCCTTGGCGAATGTCGATGCCTTGCGGGCAGACTACAACGCATTGCTTGCAGTCGATGCAATCGCCAAGAGGCACTGCATTTTCCATCGCGAGTGACGATGATCCTTTGCGCCGCGAATCATCTTTGGTGAGCTTGCCTCTAGGCTCGCCGCGCTTCTCATCGTAAGTGATAATTAGCGTATCGCGATCAAACATTGCCGATTGAAAGCGCGCATATGGGCACATAAAAGTGCAAACATGCTCGCGCGCAAAGCCCGCCATAATATAAGTGGCGCTGGCAATTCCTAAAATCCACCATAAAACATTAAGGCTAATTTGACCGTGAAGCAAATTTTTGGAGAGCGCGAAAGCATCGTTGAAGTAGCAAACAAAGGTGAAGCCAGTGACTAGCGAAATTAAAATCCACGTGGCGTGAGTGAGAAATTTCTTGTAAAATTTTTCGAAAGAGTTTTTGCGATCGAGCAAAATTCGTGCATTGCGATCGCCTTGAAAAATTTTTTCTACCGCATAAAAAATATCGCTCCACACCGTTTGAAAGCAGGCATAACCGCACCAGACGCGGCCGAACAGCGAGGTAACAAAAAATAAAATGACGGCAGCTAAAATTAAAATTCCCGCTAAATAATAAACTTCTTGCGGCCAAATTTCGATGAAGAAAAAATAAAGGCGCGAGTTAGTGATGTCGATTAAAATTGCTTGGCCAGAGGCGGAAGGCCCGCGATCGAAGCGCCAGAATGGCGAAAGGCAATAGATGGATAAAAATATTATGTTCAGCAGCCACTTTAGGTTGCGAAATCGGCCTTTTGCCGATTGAGGAAAGAGGCGCTTTTTGGCTTCAAAGAGATTGTCGAGAGACATTTTCTGAAATGCAGTTATTGATGGGATAGCCTTGTTATTATGAGGGCGGCGCTTGAAAAGTCTATGTAAATAGATCGTTATTTACTAGATCGATTGCGGTTTTGCTAGCTTTTTTCCCAGCGCGAAATTGCTACCGTAGCCACCGCATTGCCAATAAGATTAGTGACGGCGCGGGCTTCTGACATAAAACGATCGATCCCTAAAATTAATGCAAGGCCAGCCAGCGGAACATTATGCATCACCGATAAAGTTGCGGCCAAAGTCACAAAGCCGCTTCCTGTAACGCCAGCAGCACCTTTTGAAGTTAGCAGCAAAACCAGTATCATCTCTAAAATTTCAAGCAAAGTGAGATCGATATTGAAGGCCTGCGCGATAAATAAAATTGCCATCGTAAAATAAATACAAGTGCCATCGAGATTAAACGAATAGCCGCTTGGGATCACAATGCTGATGATAGATTTTTTGCAGCCGAATCTTTCCATTTTTTCCATCAATGAAGGCAAAGCAGATTCTGATGATGAGGTGCCGAGCACTAAAAATATTTCTTCTTTAATATGACGCAGAAGCTTGAAAATAGAGGATTTGCAGAGTTTCATCACCGCTCCCAAAACTATAATCACGAATAAAAAACAAGTGATGTAAAAACAAAGCATTAATTTTGCGAGCGGAAAAAGTGAGATGGTGCCATATTTTCCAACGGTGTAAGACATCGCGCCAAAAGCACCAATTGGGGCAAGGCGCATTATCATGCCGATGATTTTGAAGAGAATATGCGAAAGCTCTTCAATGCCCGCCACAACTAGCTTGGCACGCTCACGCAGGGCAGATAAAGCGACGCCAAAAATGATGGCGATGAATAAAATTGAGAGAATGTTATCCTCGGTGAAAGCCTTGAAAATAGTGGTTGGAATGATGTTGAGAATGAAATCGATAAAGCTTGAATGTGGTTGCGCATAAGTAGAAATTTCTGAAGAGTCAAGGCTGCTTGGATCAATGTTCATACCGCTTCCCGGCTTTAATAATAGTGCAACTGCGAGGCCAATTATTAACGCAAGGGTGGTTAAAATCTCGAAATAAATCAGGGCTTTAATGCCGACGCGCCCAACATTGCCAGTACCTCGTTGCGGGGGTTGGCCCTTAGAATCGGTTAATTCAGAACCGCCAACAATTCCGCTAACAATGGTGCAGAAAATTATCGGCGCAATACACATTTTGATGAGCTTGATAAAGCCATCGCCCAGTGGCTTCATGGTTTGCGCGCTTTCAGGGTAAATCACGCCAAACATTATCGCGATGCAAACCGCGATTAAAACTTGAGTATAGAGATTTTTGAAAATTCTCATTTATAAATAAATATTCCTAATTTTCCGTATTGTCCGTTAATAGAGAAAATAATTATTGATAATGAAATAAATGAAAAGTTTACGTGCCTAGTCTGGATTTTTTATCCTTAAAGAATTTTTTAAAGTAATAAGTTAAAATAAATAATAGGCCAATAATAAAAGGAATTATTGCAAAAATTTTTAACTTTTCTTCTAGTCCAAAAAATTCGGTGATCATCCAAAATGAGTTGGCTATGATCCAAAAAGTTACGGCTAAATTATGAAATAATTCTGATTCAAAATCGCGTGATTTCCACGTAATTAAAATTGCGCAGCCAATAGTTGGAATGATCATAAACATGCCGAGGCCTCGCCACATCATTAACCAGCTCATATCTTTGATAAGCCAGAGAGCGATGTGAAGGTTTTCCAATTTGCGAGTTGGTGTCATGGTTGATGTTTATTCGTGGTTGAGGCTATCATGATAAATCTTCTAAACCCAAGGGCGATCATATTCTGGCGCTGCTTCCGAAAGTGGATCTGATGGAATATCGGCATAAGTTTCGCCATTCATTTTAATCACAACCCTTCCCGTATCAGTAACTGTGCCGATCACCGCGAAATCTAAATTCCATTTATCGAAAATTTTGCGCGCGAATTCTTCTTTTTCGGGCTTTAAAATCATCAGCATGCGCTCTTGGCTTTCAGAAAGCATAATTTCGTATGGCGTCATGTTTGCTTCGCGCTGCGGAACCTTTTCTAGCGCCAGCTCGATGCCAGTGCCACCTTTGCCCGACATCTCGAATGTAGAAGAAGTAAGTCCCGCTGCACCCATATCTTGAATGGATAAAATTGCATCTGATTGCATTAATTCGAGGCAAGCTTCAAGCACCAATTTTTCTGTGAATGGATCGCCAACTTGCACCGTTGGGCGCTTATCTTCATCGCCTTCTTTGAATTCGTCTGAGGCCATAACCGCGCCGTTAATGCCATCGCGGCCAGTTTTTGATCCAACATAAACCACCGAAGCGCCAACTTGCGAAGCTGCGGAGTAAAATATTTTGTTCGAGTCTGCCAGACCTACAGTCATCGCATTTACGATGATATTGCCATTGTAACTTTTGTGAAAGGTAACTTCGCCGCCAACTGTGGGAACACCAACGCAATTGCCATAACCGCCAATGCCCGAAACCACGCCATTAACGAGTTGTCGCGTTTTTGGATGATCGATTTCGCCAAAACGCAGCGCGTTTAAATTAGCAATTGGCCGCGCGCCCATTGTGAAAACGTCGCGCAAAATTCCACCAACACCAGTCGCCGCGCCTTGATATGGCTCGATGAATGACGGGTGATTGTGGCTTTCCATTTTAAACACCACGGCCTGACCATCGCCAATATCGATAACGCCGGCATTTTCTCCGGGCCCACAAATAACCCACGGAGCCTTGGTATGCATGGTTTTCAGCCACTTCTTGGTAGATTTATAAGAGCAATGTTCGCTCCACATCGCCGAAAAAATTCCGAGTTCGGTGATGCTTGGCTCGCGTCCTAAAATCTCGAGCACCTTAGAATATTCGCCTTCTGTGAGGTTGTGATCTTTAACTAATTGCGGTGTGATTTTAATGTTTTTCATGTTAAACTTATTGGCTTTATATTTTTGTGTTTTCAATATAATTCAAGATTTTTAAAAATCCTTCTTCAATTGTTAAATTTCCATTATCAATAACCACGGCATCCTTTGCAATCAATAATGGCGAGTCTTTGCGGCCTAAATCATTTTCATCACGCTTTTTTAATTGCGCTAAAATTTCTTCGTAAGTTATATTTTTGCCTTGTTTTTGTAATTGGCTAAATCTTCTTTGTGCACGAATTTCAACATTGGCGGTGATGAAGAATTTATAGGGAGCATTGGGGCAAATAACCGTGGTGGTGTCGCGCCCATCAAGCACCGCGCCACCTTGCAGGCGCTTGCCATTTTCGATAAATTCTTGTTGAAATGCGAAAAGCTTCTTGCGCAAAGCGGGATTTTTTGCAATCATCGAAGCTACGGCGCCAATGGTTTCACTGAATAGTTCTTCGTTTTCTAATTCGCTTTCGCTGATGTTTTGCGTGAGAGAATCGAGTAAATTTTCAAAATTAGCAGAAGAATTTGTGTCACCAAAATCCATCGCAAAATTTTCCGCCGCAATTTTCTGCGCAATTACCCGAAACGCCACCAAGCGATAAAGCGCACCAGTATTGAGATAGGGCAGCTTAAAATGCGCCGCAATTTTTTTGGCAACAGTGCCTTTTCCAGAAGCAGAAGGCCCGTCGATAGCGATCAAAAGTGAAGCTTGCATAAGTAAAACTAATTATTGTTGTGAGTAATTCATAAAGATTGAATTGCAGGGGGGCTGCTTATCTTTTCCCACTCTTTTTGAATTATTTCAGTGGATGGAGATCTGATTATAGAATAGTCTTGTTCTTTTATAATGCGAAAAATTTCCCGATCATTTTTTGTGACTAAAGATCGAACAAGTTCACGAGGATCTTTGCTGGGAGGCGTTCCGCAATAATTCTGTAAATATGAAAAACATAGTGGGCTTGTTAAGTTTAATATTTCATCATTATTTTTATTTTCAAAATCTTTAAACTCAAACCATTTTCTGGTATCTGGAGAAGTTATGGCTTCGATCATTTGTTTTGAGTTAAATTTTGCTAAATCTGTTAAAGCGCAATATCCTTCTTTAGAGCAGGAAATAGAGTTTTCTGAAATAAGCGCTTCAACGATTCTAGGTTGATAATTTTTTAGATCCATAAATTCAATTAATCCTTCTCGATAACAATTTTCTGCCGCTTCTGTAGTCATAGTTTTTATAAGATCGCGATCAATTAAAAAGTCTAAAGGATTCGCGGAGCTTATTAACCGTTGGTCGCGCAGAGATTTGATTTTCTCAGAGATTTCTGCATCTGAGTAAATATTTATTAGCTGCTTTATCTTGTCAGATGGTAAATCTTTTAAATCATTGAATTGAAATAATTTGTTATTATAGCAAGCAAGGGCGCTGTTAGAGGCTAGAAGATATATTTTATTTGCCTCTAAATTTTTTAAATCTTCAAAATTGATAAATTTATCAAAATCGACGTTAGCGATATTGTAAATTACTTTGACCGCATCGAAGGCTGCTCCCTCTAAAGGATCTTCCAGGTTAGTTTGCGCATAACTTGGAAGAAAATTGCGAATTTTACCAGTGCTTCCAGTTCCAGATTTAATTGCTTTTATTGTAGGATCAATCATTTTGACCTGCCGCATTAACTTATGCAATATTAATGTCCAAGGGAAGTCTCTAACATGCTCAAGGGTTTCTATTGAGTCAAAGACAAAGTTATTTGTTTTGCTTTTAAAGGCATAGCCTTCGGCAGTTATTTTATAATTATCTTCGAGGTTATCCCAGTCGGTTGTGGCATAATTAAAGGCGTCAGATTTTTTATTTTTTGATTCTATTAATACATAAAAACAATTATTCGCTAGATTCATGCCACTCGTAATTAATTCTATAGGGCAAGTATTGTCAATCGATTGGCAGCATCCTATAGCATCGCCTAAAATCAGGCCTCGATAATCTCCTTTGGGCAACTTAACAAAATATTTTCCATTATATTTTTTATCTATTTCACCAAGATCTATTGCTATTTGAGGCATATTGTCTGGCGCATTTTCAACTACTTCTCGCGATTCATACATATCAAGCGCTTTTTCAAAAGTTGAATTTGGTTTTTTATAGCGCAAAAAAATACTCGCCATTTTTGGATTTTGAGAATATTTCGGATAAGTGACTCGCAGCTCTTCTTGTTTCATTTCGCTAAAGTTTTTTGGAAAGCTTGAGCCTTTTCCAATTTGAGATGCATTCATCATTAAACTTAAAGCGTAAGAGGGTCGGATATCTGATTGGCTAGCTGGATTAATTAACGATTTCCATTTAGCTAAATCATAACTTGTTATGCCATAGTCTGCGCAAGGTGGAATTTCAACAGAAAGAGCCGAGGCTAATGGTTTTTGCGCGTCAAAATTTTGTGTGTTTGCAGAGGCCACAGAGTTGGTAAATTTTTCAACTTGCCCCACTTCATCAAATATTACTGCCATTTTGTAAGCTCGGCGCTGTATTTCTGCTGAATTAAAATTATTTTCAATTACCAAAGCGCGATAGGCGCAAATGTTATAATATTTTTCGTATAATTGAAACTGTGGAGAGTTTTGTATTGTAGGTTTATCAGTATCGTTTGGAAAATATTTTAATTTATGGTTCTCGACAAGAAAGCCTTCAAGGATTTCGTTTTTTGCCTGAATTCGTTTTGCTTCATCAGATGGGTGGGGAGTATCTGAGAAAAGCTTTTGTCTAAGAGTTAGATTATCAGAATAATTCGCTAAAAAATTACGAAGATTATCCATTTTTTGTTGCAGATTGTCCGATGGTTTTATGCTGGGTTTTATGTTCGAACTCGCTGATTCTGTTGCAGATTTATCCTCGAGCAAAGGATTTTGTGTAATAAAATTTCCAATGTTTTCTTCGAGTAAAAAACTTAATTTAGTTGCTCTTTGTTTTTCAGTTAAAGCTTCGGGCTGATCAATGACTTCAGATAATATACGATGCTGTGTATAGATGTTTATCATATCTATTGTTTCTTTTATAGAAGAGGGTAATGCGATTTATTAATTAACCATTTTGTAAAGTCAAGATCAGCAGGCTTCAGTAGAGGCATTGCCGCTTTCTGGTTAAATATTGCGAAAACGAGCGAAAATTTTTGCCAAAAAATAAGGCAGCATTCCTGCAAGAATTCCGGGTGCGGCCTCATAAACTGCGGGCCCAAGATCAAAATATCGCCATAGCATCATGGTTACAAAGCCAGTGAGCATGCAGCTTAAAGCCAGTTGCTGCGACATTTTTTTGCCCAAAGCATAAAGTGTAATTATTGGCGCAAAAGAGCAGGCGAGGGCCAGCCAGCCAATGTTTACAAGGGCGAAGACGCTTTGGTTATTTCCGATTGCAACAAGAAGTGCGATGAGCGTAACAACCATCGTAGCCAATTTTGCGGCGAAATAACTGCTGCGTTTTTTAGGGAAGAGGTCGTTGGTGATGGAGGCCGAGCAGCCTAGAATCTGTGAGTCTGCAGATGACATTGTGGCCGAAAATAATCCCGCCAAAATTAGCCCAATCAAAACATCTGGCAAAATTTGTTGCGATAAAATTGGCAATGCCAGTTCAGGATCAAACCCTTCCCGCATTGGCAACAGTAGGCGCGCGGCTAATCCTGTGGCGAGGGTGAAAGCAAAAAATATGATGTACCAGCTATAATAATAAAGGCGCACGCGACCAATGTTTTCGGGCTTGTTCATCGCCATGAAGCTGCTCATTATGTGCGGTTGGCCGACAATTCCGAAGCCGCCGAAAAACCAGCCGACTATGAATAGCGCTAGCCCAGCGGTTTTGTTGAAAAGTAAATGATGCGGGAAAATGCTGAAATATTCGGGCGAGACATTGCGCAGGCCTGCTATCATCGCGTCTAATCCACCGATTTTATTGAGCGCGGCGAAAAATAATATTATCATTGAGGCGATCATTACAAAGGATTGCGCGGTGTTGCTCCAAATTGAAGCGCGAATTCCGCCGGCGTAGCAATAAACCAAAACTATCGCCGCGCCAATGATGGGGCCGATCGCGAAGTGCCAGCCAAATAAAACATGCAATGCCTTTCCGCCCGCTTGCAACTGTGCAGCCGCATAAACACTGAGAAAAGTCACTACGATCAACGCGCCAACAACTCGCAAAATTGGATAATCAACGCCATTCCATTTACTGATCGCCTCTGGGAAGCTTAGAGCGCTAGAACTTCCTGATGAAATGCGCAATTTTTTATGCACGAAAAGTGAGGCGCAAAAATCGCCGGTGATGGCGCAGATCATGATCCAAATTGCGGAGAGCCCGTTGCTGTAGGCGTAGCCGATCATGCCAATGAACATATAGCCGCTATTATTGGTGGCAACGGCCGAGAATGCGATGAGCCACGGTTTTTCACTGTGGCTGGCGATTAGGTAATCGGCGCTGGTGCCTTTGCTTTTAAAGGCGGAGAGCAGGCCGATGATTACGAAAAGCGCGAGGAAAAGTCCGAAACTAAGGAGGATCATGTTTTGAATTTTGTGATTGTAAGAAATTCGTATCATTTTCTGGTTTTGAGGCGCTCTCAAAACTTTTCTTGTAATCGCTGAGCAATATTACAACATCTCGCCAATTTTCTTCCCCTTCAAAATCTCGCGCGCTTTTGTATATTTGTCGTCATGCCAAAACATTAAGCAGCCGTTGCAACCCTTGCCGCAGCAGCCTTCTTTGCCAATGCGCGGAGTTCTCGATGAAATTTCTGGATCGGCAATTTCTAGCGCCTTGAAATATTTTTTGCGCTTATTCTCATATTTTTCTTCCTTAATTTCACCGCCTTCCAACTGGTGCGAAAGTTGGCGCGATTCCACTTTCAACTTCTCGCTTTCGTTAAGTATTTTATCTTTGCGAATAAGCGAAAGTGGCGGCAATAATTCCTTCAATTTCTCAGGAGTTTCTAGGTGAAATAGGCTTGCGTGAATTTTCATCATCGGCTTCTGGCCTGCATGCATAACGTCTACGACGTGATTTTTCTTCATGTCGAAAAATTCGTAAAGGCGCAGCAAAATTGGCTCGCGGCGTGAAGGTGATAAAAATTCGAGCACGTCGCCCGCATCGAGGCGGTTCTTAACTTCAACGATAATGTCATCGCCTTGCCATTCAACCACGCGGCCGGCATATTCGTAAAACGAAGTTGATCCTGTGCTTTCATAATCATGCGCCAAATTTGTGAGACGACCATCGTGAAAGGCTAGGCTGTAACCACGATTGGCCACAGAATTTATTTCGTCCATGTAGTCATCAGCTTTCCAATCGGCGGGATTTTTCATGTAGTCATCTATCGCAGCGCGGTAAACACGGGCCACGCTTCCCGCATAAAATTCAGTTTTGTTGCGGCCCTCAACCTTGAAAGAATCGAGGCCAAGCTTGATATATTCGTCTAATTTTGGCAGTAAACATAAATCTTTGGCGTTCAAAATATAAGAACCGTGAACGTCTTCCTCAAAAGGCAGCAATTGGCCCGGACGCACTTCTTCTTCTAAGAAAAAATCGAATAAATCCTTGTTATCTTCGTTAATTTCAATTTCATGTTCGGTGTTATCTTTGAGTTTTATTTTCAATTTATAACCCCAGCGACATGAATGCGCACAGCTGCCCTGATTGGCTCCGCGCTCAGCAAGAAAGTTTGACAGCAAGCATCTGCCCGAATATGTCATGCACATTGAACCATGCACGAAAGTTTCAATTTTGATGTTCGGACATTTCACGCGAATCTCGGCAAGCTCCTCAAACGAAACCTCGCGAGCCATAACTACCAACGATGCGCCCTGTCTTTCCCAAAAATCTACCGTAAGCCATGAGCAAACGTTAGCCTGCGTAGAGATATGCAGCTCTAAGTTCGGCGCATGCTCCTTCACAAATTGAAACACCCCCGGATCAGAAATAATAAGCCCATCGGGATTAACGGCCTTAACGGTTTCGATGAATTGCGGCAACTTCTCAATATCCTTATTATGCGAAAAAAGATTGAGCGT
Organism: Rickettsia typhi; assembly: GCA_945872855.1. GTDB lineage: Bacteria > Pseudomonadota > Alphaproteobacteria > Rickettsiales > UBA1997 > CAMCFD01. Next base: position 11,730 of record CAMCAW010000008.1, read on the forward strand.
TAAATAAACTTTTTTGCCGTGATCATGAGCGAATTTTATGCCCTCAACAACATCTTCCAAAGTGAAGCCAGACTTAACTCGAAGCGACATATCTGGCGTGCCGCAATAAACAGCATCGGCGCCATAAAGAATAGCGGTTTTTAGGCGATCTAGCGTGCCAGCTGGTAAGAGTAATTCTGGGCGTTTCATGTTTAAAGCTTTAAAGTTAAGGTGCGATGGGCGATGGCGCTTACCACATCTAAATCGTGCGAGATTATTATATATGAAATTTCTTGTTGTTTTTGAATTTCAATTAGCAGCCCGATTATCTCGTTTTGAGTAAGTAAGTCAAGGGCGGAAGTGGGTTCGTCTAAAATCAAAATTTGCGGATTTAAAATTAGAGCGCGAGCAATTGCCACGCGTTGACGTTGCCCGCCCGATAATTCATGCGGATAGCGATGCTTAATGAAGGCAGGAAAATCAAGCCTTCGCAAGATTTCATCAACTTGCTTCGCAGGATTTTTATCGCCGCGAATCACTAATCCCTCCGCAACAATATCCTGCACCAACATGCGCGGATTAAGGCTTGAGAACGGATCTTGAAAAACAATCTGCAATTTCTTATCGCAAATAATTTTGCCCTCATATTTTATTAAATTCATCAAAGCTTTGGCAAGCGTTGATTTTCCTGAGCCGCTGGCTCCAATAATTCCTAAATTCTCCCCTAAATTTAGTGAGAAATTTATATTTTTATTGGCGTAGAAATTTTTATTGGTGAAAAATCCTGTTTTAATTTTATGAATTACGGAGAGGTTTTTTACCTCGAGAATTCTTGGTGTTTTTTTCTGATTTTTCATCGCAAGAATTTTAGATAATCCTGCCTCGGAAATCTGCGACGATTCCGCTTCGTCTTCTAGCTCATTTTCTCTTATGGCTCTAAGCGCTTCTGCCGCATCTAATAATTTTTTTGTATACTCATTTTTTGGCGCTTTAAAAATTTCTGCCGTATTACCTTTTTCAACAACTTTTCCATCTTTTAAAATCACAATTTCATCAGCAATTTTTTTCACAATTTTTAAATTATGGGTGATGAATAAAATCGCAATTCCAAGCTCGTCACGCAAACGCAATAGCAATTTTAGAATTTCATCTTGCACGCTTATATCTAGCGCGGTTGTAGGCTCATCAGCAATTAAAATTTTTGGATTATTGGCCAGCGCCATCGCAATCATCACGCGCTGTTTTTGTCCGCCAGAAAGTTGGTGCGGATAAGCATCGAGCCTTGAAACCAAAGACTCCATCTCTACTAATCGTAGCAATTCTTCGACACGATTCTTTATTTTTTGCCGTGAGATTTTTTTGTTGTGAATACGAATCGCCTCAGCAATTTGATCGCCAATTTTATGCAAAGGATTCAGCGAAGAATTTGGGTCTTGAAAAATAATTCCAATCTCGCCGCCCCTTATGTGGCAAAGCTTTGCGTCATTTGCTTGTAATAGATTTTCTTTAGCAAAAATAATTTCACCGCCAATTTCAGCCTTACGCAACAAGCGCAAAATCGCCAAAGCAATCGTCGATTTTCCCGAACCACTTTGACCAATCAAGGCTAAAATTTTTGCACGCTTCAAATCAAAACTAACGCCATTCAGCGCTTGAACCAGCGAGTTATTTTGCCAAAATGAAACTGTCAGGTTCTTTATTTGCAGCATGAGTTTTAATTTAGCGGTTTCATCAAGTGTTAAGCTAGATTATTGAACTTGCTGAGAATGCAAGGCAGTGTTTATTTAGCGGAGATAGAGTTGGTAGAAAATATTCCGCTCAAGAAAAATATTTTCTAAACCTAATTTCCACGATAAATAGCAATAATATTTTCAAGCATCTTCAATGCTTCTTCTCTAGGGCGCTGGAAGGTGTTGCGACCAATAATAGAGCCATTCGCACCACCCTTATACATCTCACGAATTTCGCTATAAATTGCATCTTCGCCTTTAGCATTTCCGCCAGAAAACACGACAATTCTTTTGCCGTTAAACACAGTTTGCATTACATGTTTAATGCGATCTTCCATGCTTAAAACAGGGATTCTCATTCTTTCATAAACCTTAATGGCATCAAGATTTTCTAGTGCTTGAGTTGGGGGTTTAACTTTAATTATGTGAGCACCAAGCAAGGCTGCCATGTGTGCTGCATAAGCGCAAATATCAACCGCAGTTTCACCAATTTTAGAAAGATCGCCGCCGCGTGGATAAGACCATAAAACCGTTGCCAAGCCATAAGACTTAGCCTCTTCCGACATTTCACGAAACTCTTCCATCATGTCGAAAGCGGCATCAGAACCGGGATAAATTGTGAAGCCAATTGCCGAGCAACCAAGACGCAAAGCATCTTTTACCGAAGCAGTAGTAGCTTGGTGTGGAGCCGTGCCGCCATTATGCAAAGAATTCGAACTATTGGCCTTCAAGATTAGCGGAATTGCACCAGCAAAACTATCCGCTCCAGCTTCAAGCATGCCAAGCGGAGCCGCGTAAGCACTGAGTCCAGCATCAACCGCTAGTTGAAAATGATAATGAGGATCGTAAGCATCTGGGTTAACCGCAAAACTGCGTACAGGCCCGTGTTCAAAGCCTTGATCGACAGGCAGAATAACCAATTTTCCTGTGCCGCCTAATTTTCCATGCATCAAAATGCGCGCCAAATTAGTTTTGGTGCCAGCATTGTCGCTTTCATAGTAAGAAAGAATTTTTTTAACTTTTGTTGAGATTTTCATTTGAAAAAAAGTTTGATTAGTTTAGAAGTTGTTTGAACCTAGATTAGTTCCAGTTTCGTTAAATTAAACAAGATTTTACAAATAAATCAAAAAATATGGATAGTTTACAAAGATTCTTCAAAGAAACTGGAAGAGTATTAGGAAAAAGAGATGTCGGCGAGGTTGTGCCAAACATAAGCGCTTCAGGCGAGGTTCATATTAAAGCGCGAGTGCCGTTTGAAGTTGATATTGCGCGCATTCTATCAGATGCAAAAATTGATCACGCTAAAATTAATAGAATTTTTATTCAGGGTTATGTTTCGGTCGATGCGCATGATTATCTTGATTTTGATAAGCCGCTAAAACTTAATGGCAAATCAACGATAACTTGTCCAAATGGCAATATGCAAATTGCCTTATCTCTGCATAGAGATTTAGACGACATCGCCTATAAAGAAGGCTCTAGCGTAGGAAAAATTAATGTTGAGGGTATTGCTTATCAAGATATTGCAGATTCGAACTCTTTCAATCTAATCGGAATTGGCGGAGCAAATTTAAAATTAAGCACTAGCGGAGCCAATCGGGCAGCGATTTCAAATATGGGCGACGCGCATGAGGGTGAAGGCGCTATCGAATTTCTGAACATTGTTACCAATAACGCATCTGCAAAAAATTCTATTCAAAAAATGTTGGGGCTTTATCCAAATACCAAAGAGGCTTTGGCTCAAAATAGTGGCGATAATTTAGGGGCGAGTTTTGCTAGCGAAATGAAGCATGCAACGGATATGATAACGCATGTCGTTAGCAGCGGAGAAGATTACGACGCCAACGTTTCGCAGCTTGTATTTATCCCTGCCGATGCCTTTGGCGCAACAGTGAATTTTTCTGCAAACAATAAGTATACATTGATTAATCAAGGATCTCATTCCTCATTTACTTTTCCGCCATTTCTAGAAGGCCAAACGGCAACCCTTAAAGAATTTTCTGCTGATGGGGCGAAGTCAACCGAGGCGCATTTTTCGGATAATGTTGTTGTGACGTTTATTGGTGAAAGTGCTGCTTATATCGAAGAAAATATCGTTAAAAAATTAATGACAGTAACCAAGGCGAATCCTACTGCGTCAGCAGTTTCTTCTGCGGCAACATTTTCTGCGGTTACAAATTATTCTAGCAGCAACTATAGACGAGATGCCACTACTCTAAGCCCAATTGGCACTGATTTTGCCGCTTCAAGTGCTCAATATCCTACAGATTTTACAGCGCCTTTCAACATTGATGCAAGTGAACAGGGGGGTGAGAAACTAAACATTGCCGCAATAGTAGTGCCGCTCGCTATTGGAGCTGTTGCTGCCATTGGTGTCGGAGCCTATTGTATATATAAAAATAGAGGGCTAGGTGAGCAGAGACACCGAAATGCAATTAACGAGCAAGTTGAAGATGTTCTTGATGAGGATGTGCAAAGTTCGGATCAAGATCCTAGATATGAAGCGATAGTGCAATATTCTCCTGCTGGATCTAGTTCGGTTGCCATAGGTCCACCGTTGTCGGATATACAATCAAGAAAGCTAATGCTGCTGGCTCTTGCAAGGGAATCTAGTGTAGATGCGCCAGCAGAGCCAATATATGCGACGATCTTGCCAGCGCAGCCAAGCTCAAAGCCAGAGCAGCCAAGTGCAGCAGCTGTTAGTATCACAATAAGTCGTGGCAGTAGTAGAGGTGGCGATTCTAGAGGGTCATCAGTGAGCTATGAAGAAACCGATTTTTAATAAATTAAAATAAATTTTACAAATGAACGCTTTTGAACAAAAAAAACAAACCGCTGTCGCTCAAATCAAAAAATTTCACGATCTAAGTGCGCCGCAAATTAAGACTTTAGAAGACTTCGTGCTTTTGCTTTTGCAAGAAACAAATGAATATAATTTAATCGGAAAATCAACGATAGACGACATGTGGAACCGCCATATTCTTGATTCGGCGCAGCTGATGCAATATATTCCAGATAAAAATGTTAAGGTGGCAGATTTTGGCTCTGGCGCTGGTTTTCCGGGCATCGTGTTATCTTTGCTTGGTGTCAAAGAAATGCATCTAGTCGAAAAATCCTTCCGTAAATGCGAGTTTTTGCGCAAGGCAAAAATGATCTCGCCCGAGCGTGTTTTTATTCATCAAGCAAAGTTAGAAGAGCTTGCAGACCGTAAGTTTGACATCATAACGTCACGCGCTTTAGCCAGCCTCGATAAATTACTTGCTTATAGCAAAAAATTTCTTAAAAATGACGGCTTCGCTTTGTTTCTCAAAGGAAAAAATCTCGATCAAGAATTAGAAATTGCCAAAACTCAATTCTCTTTTTCTTACGATCTTTTTCCTAGTTTAACGGCGTCTGAGAGTCAAATTATCAAGCTTTATAACATAAAATAATTCACTATGCTAATCGGAATTCCTAAAGAAATTAAAGATCATGAATATCGTGTTGGCGCTACTCCTGCGGGCGTGCGCGAATTGGTAAATGCTGGTCATCAAGTTATTGTGCAAAAAGATGCGGGCACCGCAATCGATTTTACAGATGAACAATATGTTGCTGCAGGCGCTAAAATCGTGTCTTCAGCCACTGATGTTTATGGCCAAGCTGAGATGATTCTTAAAGTTAAAGAGCCTCAACATTCAGAATGTGCAATCATTCGTAAAGGCCAAATTATTTTCTCTTATTTGCACTTGGCAGCAGAGCCAGAGCTTACTGAAGAGCTTATCAAATCTGGTTGCGTTGCAATCGCATTTGAAACTGTTAGCGCCGAAGATCGCTCTCTACCATTGCTTGCGCCGATGAGCGAAGTTGCAGGCAAACTTTCAATTCAAGCTGGTGCGCGCGCACTAGAAAAAGCTCAAGGCGGCCGTGGCATATTGCTTGGCGGCGTTCCGGGAGTTGCTCGCGGTAAAGTTGTTATTCTTGGTGGCGGTGTTTCGGGCACCAATGCTGCGAAAGTGGCTATCGGTATGGGCGCAGAAGTTATCATTCTTGATAAATCGCTAGGAAGAATTCGCTATTTGTGCGATATTTTCGGCAATTCTGCAGAAGTTCTTTATGCTTCATCTGCTAATATCGAACGTTGCGTTATTGAAGCCGATGTTGTTGTTGGCGCAGTTCTAATTCCGGGTGCAGCAGCACCAAAATTGGTTACATCAGCAATGGTGAAAAAAATGAAAAAAGGCACTGTGATGGTTGATATTGCAATCGACCAAGGTGGCTGCTTCGAAACCAGTAAACCAACTTCACATAGTAACCCAACTTATGTGGTTGATGGTGTGGTGCATTATTGCGTTACAAACATGCCGGGTGCAGTTGCTCGCACTTCAACTCAAGCGCTTGAAAATTCTACATTGCCATTCTCTTTAGCCCTTGCGAATAAAGGCTTTAAGAAGGCATTGCTTGATGATAAGCACTTGCGTAATGGTTTGAACGTTATCGATGGAAAAGTTGTTTATAAAGCAGTTGCTGATGCTCTTGGTCATCAATTTGCAGAGCCAGAAAAATTGTTGGCGTAATAAGTTTTTTATGTTTTTATTAGGGAAGGCGAGGTGCTTTTGGGCCTCGCCTTTTTTAATGGAATCAAAATATTTTTGCGCTGATGCACTTTTATATGCCAAACGTTTGGCCTGTAGAATTATTTTATAAAATTATGCTTCAATTATTTGGTCACAAATCTGTTGCCTTGTTCGATATTTGGACGATTGAGCATTTTTTTTCTGGCGCTAATCTGGGTGTTTTTTTTCTGTTGATGCGCTCTCGATTCAATCTTGGCGATGATCCGCGTACTAAATTAATGTTAGAATTCTTTTTTGTTTTAGCCCTCGAATTATTTTGGGAAATCACCGAGCATTATTTTGAAGCGGGCACATTAATTCCATCTTTTCAATATTGGTTTCAGGGCGTAGAATGTTATGCAAACCGCGCTATATCTGATCCAATCATCACAATGGCAGGTTTTTTCTTCATCAAAAAATTTGCGCAATTCAGAATATTTTCTTCAGTTTTTTCAGCTATATGGCTATTTTTTCACGTCGTTATTTTTCCACATAGCATGTATTTGCAAGATAAAATCGTGAATTATTTTACTTAAACAAATCAAAATGCTCTTAACAACATCGCAATTAATAAAAAAATATGGCTTAGACGCCAAAAGATCGCTAGGACAAAATTTTATTCTCGATAAAAACGTTACCGATAAAATCGCAAAATCTGCTGGAAATTTAAGTGAATTTGAAGTGCTAGAAATTGGCCCCGGTCCCGGTGGGCTTACGCGTTCAATACTTGATGCTGGTGCAAAAAAACTTACAGTAATTGAAAAAGACGAAAGATGTTTGGCGGCACTTGCCGAACTCAAAGAAACTTATGGCGACAGGCTAGAAATAATCAACGCTGATGCTCTTGAAATTGATGAGAAAAAATTATTTTCGCACACAAGAAAAATTAAAATTATCGCCAATTTGCCATATAATATCGGCACGGTGCTATTAATAAAATGGTTAAAAATCGCGCCAAAAATTGCTTCGATGACTTTAATGTTGCAAAAAGAAGTGGTCGATAGAATTGTCGCCAAGCCAAGCGGCGAGCATTATGGTAGGCTGGCGGTGATGGTGAATCATTTGGCGCAGAGTAAAATGCTGTTCACCGTTAGTCGCACGGTTTTTGTGCCGCCACCCAAGGTTACTTCGGCGATTGTTGAAGTTATTCCTTATGAAAATCCACCGCATAATATTGAGTTTCAAAAGCTGGAGAAGCTTGTTGCTGCTGCTTTTAGCCAGCGTCGTAAAATGATAAAATCTTCGCTGAAAAATTTTACTTTTACAAATTGCGATACTGCGGAGGCGCTAAAAAAATGCAATATTGCCGAAAATTTGCGCGCCGAAAATTTAACAATACAGCAATTTTGTCAGCTAGCGGAAATTTCTTGAAAATAAAGCGCCTAACTCTAAGGTGACGCTAGAAAAAAAGTCAATTAAATTTAGTTTTATGAGTGATTTGTTATCTTTCTTTACCATACGAACCTTTCTGGTGTTTGCTTCTACAGCTTTCTCGCTGTTATTTGTGATGTTGGTTTTAAATATAATTACTGTAGATGAAACGGTGACCATTCTTAATTTATCTCCCGAGGCGGCAAGTGCGTTTAAGCTCGTGGTTTCTAGGGTGCAAGAGCTTACAGGAAATATTTTAGACATCATTTCGCAGCTTCTTAATAAATTATTAGGTTGGGCTGGAGTCGATATTGATCTTAACAAAATTAAAGTCGATCCAAATCATGCTATGGGTAGTGGCGCAGAGCACGGTGATGCCGCTTCTGGCTCTGCTAAGGCAGGCGCTGTCAAAAAATAACTTATGCTTATTTTTATTATCTCGATTCTCAATCTTTTTAGGTTGGCGCTGCTTTTTTCTGCGCTTTTGCTGCTTTATCCCTTCTTAAAAAAACGCTCAATTTATTTATTTTTAAAACTTGCGGGGCCTTCTTTTGTAAAATTAGGGCAGACGCTTTCAACTAGGCCAGATCTGGTTGGAGAGTCTTTAGCAGAAACATTGGCGCATTTTCAAGATCGCCTTTCGCCATTTTCTAGTGGCAAAGTAAAAAAAATCCTTACCAAAGAATTCGGCGAAAATTTTGCGCAGAAATTTATAGAGTTTGATTTTAATGCGCATGCCTCGGCATCAATTGCGCAGGTTCATCAGGCAAAAATTAGTGGCGAACAAATTGTTGCCGTAAAAATTCTTCGCCCTAATATAAAAAAAATTGTTGTGCGCGACATTGCTACTCTCAAGCTAATCGCCAGCCTTGTGCGCCCATTTTCAAAATTCACTGCTAAAACTTTACGCGATATAAATTCTGTTCTCAAAGAATCGACAAAAAGCGAATTAAATTTATTGAAAGAGGCGGCGAACGCTCTGCGCCTAAAAGAGAATTTACAGGGCTTGAAAGGTTTTTATGTGCCGAAAATTTTTCTTAAATATTCAACGCCAAATATTTTGGTGAGTGAGTGGATTGACGGCGTGCCTTTCTCCAGCAAGCGCGACATTTGCAACACGCATTTCGATAAAACTATTGTGGCAAAAAACCTTGTCATCAGCTATTTCACGCAGGTTTATTCGGATGGATTTTTTCACGCCGATATGCATCCGGGAAATTTATTTTTGATGGAAAGTGGCGCCCATGCTGGCTCTATCGCCGTTGTAGATTTTGGCATTATGGGCGAGATCGACAAAAAAACGCGTCTCGCTGTCGCGGAAATTTTTATCGGATTCTTGCATGAAGATTATAAAAGAGTGGCGCAACTTCACATCGATGCAGGCCTCGTGCCGCGCAATACCAGCGTTTACGATCTTGCGCTTTCTTGCCAAAAAATTGGCGAAACAATCGTCGGCTCTTCAATAAAAGAAATTTCTCTCGCGACATTATTAACGCATTTAATCGAGATGACGCGCGAATATAAAATGGACACGCGACCAGATCTGCTGCTGCTGCAAAAGACTTTACTTTTGGTAGAAGGCGTTGGCGTAATGCTCGATGAAAACCTCAATATCTGGGAACTTGCTCGCCCGTGGGTAAAAGAATGGGCAAAGAAAAATATCGGTTTTGATGCAAAAATTCGCGACGCCCTAGTGGATTTATTTGAGGCGTTTAAAGGCGCAGTGCAAAGCCACAGAAGCTTCTAATGTTGGCAGTTGAAATTCTTTCGCTGTAGCGATATTTAGTATTTTGCTGTTGAGCTGAAGCAAGCATTTCGCGATTACGGTTGGATATTTCTTCGCTCAACTTCTGTTGAAATTCTAGTGCTGGTGGTGAAAGCGGCGCACGCGTAGCAATGCGTAATCAAAGTGACTTTGTAACATTTTGGCAATGTTAGTAACACAAGACCGCGTTTGCTCATGTTATTTGCGATTCAAAGGGCTTTTTCTGTAGGCGTATAAAAAATATCCCGCCACGCTGCAAACAAGCCAAATTAAGAAAGGCTTAAGAACCGCGAGGAATAAGGCATAAAATAAATATCCGCAAACAAAAATTGCCAGTGGCGCGATTACGAAAAGTGCTGGGCAGCGGAATGGTCTTTCGAGTTTTGGCCTTTTAATGCGCAATACCATCACAGCAAATGAGCACATGATAAGGGCGAATAAGATTCCGAGGCTGGTCATGCTTGCAATGGTGTGAATTGGCGCTAGACCACCAAAAGCACAGACTAAAATTGTTACAACCAAGCAGCTTAAAAACGGTGTTTCATATTTTTTGTGCAGCTTGTTGAAAAATTTCGGCAATAATCCATCGCGCGACATCACGAAGAAGATACGTGATTGGCCATACATTAGCACTAACAAAACCGCCATCATGCCAGTAAGTGCGCCAGTTCCTATGAGGGCACTGCCAATGTTGCTGCCATTTTGGCGAAGGGCGAAGGCCATTGGTTCGGCGTTGTTGAGTTCGCTATAATTGGTGATGCCAGTTAGTGCTAGAGCCACGGCGGTGTAGAGCAGGATGCAGACTAGCAAAGACCCGATGATGCCAATTGGCAAATCGCGATTGGGATTTTTGGTTTCTTCAGCAGCAGTGGCCACAGCATCAAAGCCGTTATAGGCAAAAAATATTGCCGCCGCGCCAGTAAATACGCCGCCAACGCCAAATGGCATGAAGTTGTCAGTCCAGTTTTCAACTTTAATGTGAGGCACGGCGATAAAGATAAAAAGAAAAATCGCGACAAGTTTTATGGCAACTAGAACACGGTTTAGCACCACGCTTTCTCTGGTTCCGCGCATTAAAATTAGCCCAATAATTAGCGCGATTAAAACTGCGGGAAGGTTGATGATTCCGCCTTCAGAAGGAATTTTTGTGAGCATTTCAGGAATGTGATATCCAGCAGAATTTACGATGCCAACAAAATAGCCCGACCAGCCAGCGGCAACGGTTGCGGCGGCGATTGCATATCCGAGTAACAATCCGCATGAAACCATCCAAGCGGCAAATTCGCCGAGAATGGCGTAGTTGTAGGTGTAAGAGCCTCCAGCAACAGGAATTGCCGCAGCTAATTCAGAATAAGCGAGGCCCGCAAGAATGCAGGCAATGCCCGAAATTAAATATGAAAGCGCGATCGCAGGGCCTGCATATTGAGCGGCGGCGATGCCCGTTAATACAAAAATTCCTGTGCCAACAGTGCAGCCAATTCCAAGTAAGATTAAATCTATGGCGCCGAGGGTTCTTTTAAGAGGCTTAGCTTTTGAATCGCTGATTAGATGTTCGATTGTTTTAATGCGCAATTTCATGATGATCTAAAATAAATGTTGAAGAATTATTTATGTCCTAATGGGCTTTTTTTATAGGCGTATAAAAAATATCCAGCCACGCTGCAAACCAACCAAATCAAGGATTCGGCAAGGGTTACGATGAGTAGCGAATAGAGTAAATAGCCGCAAACTAAAATTGCCATTGGTGCCAAAACAAACACGATAGGGCAACGGAAAGGTCTTTCGAGTTTTGGCCTTTTTACGCGCAAAACCATCACGCCAAACGAGGTGACCATGAAGGCGAATAAAATGCCTAAACTAGTTATGCTGGCAATTGTTTGAATGGGAACAAAGCCCGTGAATAAAGCAACGGCAAGGGTTACGATGATGCAGCTAATGTAAGGCGTTTCAAATTTGCGATGCAATTTACCGAAAAATTTTGGTAATAATCCATCGCGCGACATCACAAAAAAGATGCGTGATTGGCTATACATTAGTACCAACAAAACCGCCACCATGCCAGTAAGCGCGCCAGTTCCGATTAAGGCGCTGCCAATGTTGCTGCCATTTTGCCTTAGAGCGAAGGCCATTGGCTCGGCATTGTTGAGTTCGGTATAATTGGTGATGCCAGTAAGGGCAAGGGCTACGGTGATGTAAAGTATAATGCAAACCAGCAAAGATCCGATAATTCCGATCGGCAAATCGCGATTAGGATTTTTAGTTTCTTCTGCTGCAGTTGCCACCGCTTCAAAGCCAATATAGGCGATAAAAATTGCCGCCGCACCAGTAAATACACCGCTGATACCGAATGGCATAAAATTGCCAGTCCAATTTTCAACTTTAATATGTGGAGCCGCGATGAAGATGAAAAGAAAAATGATCGCCAGCTTCAAGGCAACAAGAATGCGGTTAAGTACGATACTTTCTTTGGTGCCGCGAATTAAAAAGAAGCCCACAAATAGCACGATGCAAACTGCGGGAAGGTTGATAATGCCACCTTCAGCAGGAATTTTTGTGAGCGCTTCGGGAATGCGATATCCTGCCGCGTTTAAAATGCCAACAAAATAGCCCGCCCAGCCCGCCGCAACGGTTGCGCCGCCAATGGTATAGCAAAGCGAAACTCCGCAAGCGACCATCCATGCGGCAAATTCGCCAAGAATTGCGTAAGTGTAGGTATAGGCTCCGCCCGCAACTGGTATGGCTGCGGCTAATTCAGAATAAGCGAGGCTGGCAAAAATGCAGGCAATGCCTGAAATTAAAAATGAGATTGCGATTGCGGGCCCAGCATAATGTGCGGCGGTGATTCCTGTTAACACAAAAATGCCAGTTCCAACAGTGCAGCCAATGCCAAGAAGCACTAAATCTAATGCTCCAAGGGTTTTTTTAAGTGGTTTGGCTCTTGCGCCCGAGATAAGATTCTCGATTGTTTTTATGCGAAATTTCATGCTTAGTTTAGAATTTAAAAAGAGGAAGTTTAGTTTAGTTATTTTAAAGCTTCAAGTGAGCTTCTATTTGTGCCCTAATGGACTCTTCCAATAAGCATAAACAAAATATCCAACTAAGCTACAAACCAGCCAAATTAAAGAGGCGTTAATGGTTGCTATGAATAATGAGTAAATTAAGTATCCGCAAATCAAAATTGCCATTGGCGCTAAAACAAACACTGCAGGGCAACGGAAAGGTCTTTCGAGTTTTGGCCTTTTTACGCGCAAAACCATCACGCCAAATGAGGTGATGATGAAAGCGAATAACGCGCCAAGGCTAGTAATGCTAGCGATTGTCTTCATGGGCACAAAACCTGTAAACAAAGCAACGGCAACGGTTACGATGATGCAGCTAATATAAGGTGTTTCAAATTTGCGATGCAATTTACCGAAAAATTTTGGCAATAATCCATCGCGCGACATCACAAAAAAGATGCGTGATTGGCCATACATAAACACCAACAAAACCGCTACCATGCCAGCAAGCGCGCCAGCTCCAACGATAGCGCCACCAATGTTGCTGCCATTTTGGCGAAGAGCGAAGGCCATCGGCTCAGCATTGCCGAGTTCGCTATAATTGGTGATGCCAGTTAGCGCAAGGGACGCGGCGATATAAAGCACGATGCAAACCAGCAAAGATCCGATAATTCCGATTGGCAAATCGCGATTGGGATTTTTAGTTTCTTCTGCAGCAGTGGCCACGGCATCAAAGCCAGTATAGGCGAAAAATATTGCTGCCGCGCCAGTAAATACGCCACTAATGCCAAATGGCATGAAATCGTTAGTCCAATTTTCAACTTTAATATGAGGAACGGCGATGAAGATAAAAAGAGAGATCGCCACCAATTTAATCACAACCAGAATGCGGTTTAGAGCCACGCTTTCTTTGGTTCCACGCATTAAAATAAACCCGATAAAAATGGTGATGCAAACTGCAGGCAGATTAACAATGCCGCCCTCAGCAGGAATTTTTGTGAGCGCCTCAGGAATGTGATATCCGCCCGCATTCAAAATGCCAACAAAGTAGCCCGACCAGCCCGCTGCAACGGTTGCGCCACCAATAGTGTAGCAAAGCGAAATTCCGCAAGCGACCATCCAAGCCATAAATTCGCCAAGAATTGCATAAGTGTAAGTATAAGTTCCACCCGCTACTGGTATGGCTGCAGCCAATTCAGAATAAGCCAATCCAGCAAAAATGCAGGCAATGCCCGAAATTAAATATGAAATCGCGATCGCAGGGCCCGCATATTGAGCGGCGGCAATGCCGGTTAATACAAAAATTCCTGTGCCAATTGTGCAGCCAATGCCAAGAAGCACTAAATCTAGCGCTCCGAGGGTTTTTTTAAGAGGCTTGGCTCTCGCGCCAGCAACAAGATTTTCTATTGTTTTAATGCGAAATTTCATTTGAAAATGATGATTTTGTTTCTAAAAAAATGAAGAAATACTGTCTAAATAGATTATTCTTAATTTGCAATTTTTTATTTTCTTGAAGGGGGTTGATGTGCCTCAAAAGCAGCTAATCATAAGCTTGTATCGCACTTGCAACATCTTCTGGCGCAATCAATCCTTTGTCAATCAACTCAGCAATTGAATCTTTAAGGGTGATCATTCCTTGTTTTTTATTGATTTCCATAATCGATTGAATTTGCGGGATTTGATCTTCGCGAATCAAATTTCGAATCGAAGGATTGGCCAACATAACCTCAAAAGCAGCGCAGCGAGTATTTCCTGTGCGGATTAATCTTTGTGCAACCACAGCGCGCAGCGAGCTTGCCAACATTGAGCGAATAGACGCTTTGCTTTCTGTTGGAAATACATCGATAATACGATGAATTGTTTGCGAAGCAGAATTGGTGTGCAAAGTTCCGAAAACCAAATGCCCAGTTTCAGCGGCAGTTAGCGCCAATTGAATAGTTTCAAGATCGCGCATTTCGCCAACTAAAATAACATCAGGATCTTCACGAAGCGCGCTACGCAAGGCGCTGGCAAAAGATAAAGTATTGTCGCCAACTTGGCGCTGCGTTATCAAAGATTTTTTCGATTTATGAATAAACTCAATCGGATCTTCAATCGTTATAATATTGTAAGAATTGTTACTGTTGATCTCGTCAATTATTGAAGCCAGTGAAGTAGATTTGCCGCTGCCAGTTGGCCCAGTGAATAAAATCAGCCCTTGTTTTAGCTTAGTTAATTCGCGAATTGAATGAGGCATATGCAAGGCCGACAGGCTTTTAATCTCGTTCGGAACCAAGCGCATAGATGCTGCAGTGCCATTAAGGGCATTAAAAGCATTAATACGAAAACGCGTATCTTGAAATTGCAGCGCAAAATCTATCTCCATTCTTTTTTGATAAGCGGAAATTTGCTTTTCATTCATCGTCGACTCCACTACTGCCAGAGCCTCTTGCGCGCTCAAAGCCTTCATTTCAGCAATTGCAAATAAACGACCATTAATGCGTAACATCGGAATTTCTCCGCTGCGAATATGAATGTCTGACGCACCGTTACTAATGGCGCTAGTAAGAATTTGATTCAGCATAATTATAATTTATTTTTGATGGTTTCAAGTCGCAACTGCACTGCTTGCAGAGGAATTGCATTGGCCCATTTATTATCGCGATAATTTCGTATAACTTCTTGGTAAGCCGAAAAAGCTTTTTCATAATTGCCAGCTTTATCATAATTTATGGCGAGATTATATTTGTAATCGAGGCGATCTGGATCTAGCGCAATCGCTTGGCGCAGTAGTTCTGAGGCTTTGTCATAATTTTTAACATTGCCATAAGCTAAAGCTGTTTGCACTAAAATATAAGGCGATTGCGGGTGCGCTGAAGCAAGTCGCGACAGTAGATAAAGCGCATCTCGCGGCGATTCTTCCGCCAATGTAGATAAAATATTACTAATAACTTCTTCCTTATTTTCAGGATTATTTTGCAACAATTGATAATAAGTGGCCTTCGCCTGACGCAATTGGCCAATCTTTTGGTAAATAGTGGCAAGAGAAAATAGGGCATAATTATTATATGGCTCGTCTACAGCCACTTGCTTATAAAGCTCAAGCGCCACTTCATATTGGCCATTTAGCGTGGCGTTATAAGCCATTTTTTCTTTGATGCGCGTATCTATATTGGTGGTTTTTTTTGTGTCATTGGCTTTTATTTCAAGGGCTTCGTTCTTACTCTCGTCTTTGTCGCCAGTAACTATTGTGTAATCGCTTTTTTGATTGAGTTGCTCTTTCATCAACTCCATTTTCGATTTTTCGTCATCGGTAAAAAGCAAAGTTTTTTCAACTTCGCGCATAATATCGTTAGTAGAAACGCTGTCGTTAGAATGGATTGCAGGGGTTTGTGGAGCGGCAATTACAGCGAGTCTAGCTGCCTGCGCAGTAGAAAAAAACATCGCAGAGAGAATTAGGTAAGAAAAAAACATCGCTATTTTAAGCGACGTCATATGAGCAGCTTCTTTCCAAGGCATAATCACCTTCGCGTCGCAGAATCTCATAATCGTAAATTTTCTAAAATTTTCCTTCACCTTCTACCTAAAAAGTTTTTAATTTCGAGCACAGTTTCGTGCGAAATATTTCCCTGATAACGCAAAATAACATTGCCCTCAGAATCAACAACCACAGTCTCTGGAACTGCTTTAATATCCAATATTCTAGTGAATAATCCTTGTGAATCGAGCGCCACTTTTTTAAATGGATTGCCGTTTTTATCTAGAAATTTTATAGTATTTTTCTCAAAATCGCGCCAAGCTACACCATAAATATTGGCGATATTTTCGCTTTGTAAATGCAGCAAAGCTTCGTGTTCTGCAAGGCAAGTGGTGCACCAAGAAGCAAAAAAATTTATTATAGAATATCTTTTTTCGCCGTTAATTAAATCTTTGGTTGAGAAGTTTTTATTTTCATCGAAAAGATCTGGCAAGGAAAATTCTGGCAGCTTTATTTTTTGCTTTAATATTCGCGCTTCAAATTCATTCGATGCTTGATTCTCATCGAGAGTTTGTTTTGAAGTGCTTTTGATAATTGCTACAGAAGTTAGGGCCACAAAGCCCAACAGAATTACAAATGGTAAAAAACGATACAATTTTTTCATAAATAAAACGCAATTAATTTGCACAAATTAAGTTAATTTTTAACCAAAAAGAGCGCAAGTTTTTTATATAAATTTAAAAAAATGACAGAGCAAAAAAAATTTTCCTTCACCTTAAAAACTATCGATAATAAAGCAAGAAGAGGTGAAATTTTTACCGCGCATGGATCGATTCAAACGCCCGCCTTCATGCCTGTGGGCACGCAAGGCACGGTGAAGGCGATGAAAATTTCTGACGTAAAAAACTCGGGTGCCGAAATTATTTTGGGCAACACTTATCATTTAATGTTGCGCCCCGGTGCAGATTTAGTGGCCGAGTTTGGTGGCTTGCATAACTTTATCGGCTGGAATGGCCCGATTTTAACCGATTCGGGTGGGTTTCAAGTGATGTCGCTTGGCGGACACGGCGTTGCAACTTCGCGCGCGGCTTCATCTGTGGGTGGCGCGCATCAAGGCCTGTGCAAAATTTCCGACGAAGGTGTAGAATTTTCCTCGCATATCGATGGCACAAAATATTTTTTAACCCCCGAAAAATCCATCGAAATTCAACATAAATTAAACAGCGACATCACGATGATTTTTGATGAATGCATAAAATATCCCGCAACTTACGAAGAAACAAAAAAGGCCATGGAGCGTTCAATCGCTTGGGCACAAAGATCTCGCAATGCCTTCATAAAACGCGATGGCTATGGGCTTTTTGGCATTGTGCAAGGCGGAGTTTACGAAGATTTGCGTAAAATTTCTGCGGAAGAATTGGTAAAAATTGAATTCGATGGATATGCAATTGGCGGCTTGGCTGTAGGCGAGGGGCAAGAGGTGATGCTAAGAGTTCTAGATTATGCACCAGATTTTCTCCCGCAAGAGAAGCCACGCTACCTGATGGGAGTAGGCAAGCCAAGCGATATCGTTGGCGCAGTAGCGCGCGGAATTGATATGTTTGATTGCGTGCTGCCAACGCGTTCAGGCCGCACAGGACAAGCTTTCACGCATGATGGCGTAATAAATATTCGCAACGCAAAATATCGCAACGACCCAAAACCGCTCGACGAAAAATGCGGCTGCTACGCCTGCAAACACCACAGCCGCGCCTATTTGCATCACCTACACAAAGCAGAAGAAATTCTCGCTTCAATGTTGCTCACCGAACATAATATTTTCTACTACCAAGATTTAATGCGTGACATTAGAAGTGCAATCGAGGAAAAAAGATTCGCAGAATTCGCCCGCGGTTTTTTTGACGCAGAGAAAAATTAATTTACACAATGGCGCGAACTTAAGGCAAAAATTCTAAAGAATTTGCGGGTAAATTTCTCAACTTTTTATAGCTCAACATATGCGCCATTTAGTAATCCTGTTAATCTTGCTAAGCGTCTCTACCGCTGCTTTTGCAGCCTTGCCCTTTGTTACCGACGATGCTGGAGTTGCAAATCGCAATCAATTATTAATAGAAGAATTCACCGAAGTTTGGCACTTGCCAAAAAAATCCCACAGCGAATCGGGAAAATTATTGGGCCAATATCTTGGTCTATCTTACGGCCTTGCAAATAATTTAGAGGCTACGGTAGGAGGCCTTGCGGGCCATGATTTTAATGAGGGTTCTCTAGCTTTTATGAATCCAATTATCCAGCTAAAATCAACAATAATCAGGCCAAAAAATGTCGCGATTCCCGCCTTCGCAATATCGGCAGGATACGCCGCCAAAACTGGGCGAGGACAATATTACGATAACGCCAATAACACATATTTAATCGGAATTTTCACTAGCCATTTTTTTGAAGATGGCCTGATAATACACGTAAACACTGGCCCCAAAGCCTCTTACAATTTGCCAACTGGCAAAAATTTATATCGTATGCAATTGGGCGTAGCGCTAGATATAGCCTTGATGCGCAAAGATTTTCGCTTATTTATAGAAAGCTATAATGGCACACCAAACTCGCCGCGCGACTCTCCGGGTTTGTTTCGCTCTTATCAAGCTGGCTTCAAATGGATGAAATCAGATAAGCTGGCTTTTAATATTCTATATGGCAGCCAACCAACATTCGCGGGTTATAGCGAAGATGGTGGCAGCCAATATAGAAGAACCAATATCATTCAAATTGGCGTGCGCAAAGCGATCGATAATTTCTTTTAGCCTATAATATGTGCGTTTTTTGTATTAGGAGATAGTGATGAAGATTCTGGTGTTTTAGGGCTGGCGCTTGGTTTTTCTTCTTCTTTTTTATTCCCAGCGTTTCCTTTTGCAGCATCTTCTTCTTTCTCTGGCATTTTGTAACCTGAATCTCTAAGCCTCATTTCCGCTAGTTGCACTTGCACTTGCAGTGCAGCGAAAGCACTTGTTGGAGGCGCTTGATTTGCCGCCTCTTTAGCAAATTGGATATTTGATCTTTCATCATCATCTAGATCATCATAGCCATCCCTAAAAGGATTAAGCTCGCTAAGTTTCGCAGATGTTCGTCCTGCTATATATTTATTAAATTCTGCGGATAATTCATCTTTTTCGCCGGCAATAGATTCTTCTGCGGAAGGTAATTCTTCTTTCATGAAATCATCATCATAAAAATCGCGACCTTGCTTATCCATCGCATTTGGCGAAAATTTAGCTCGCTCTACAGATTGCTCAATTAATAAATCTTGCTGCCGCGTTTCGAGTAATATTGTAGCTAATTCGTTCCATTGAGTTGCGTAAGTCAGCGTATCTTCTATAGGTATTTTTTTGTTAAGATTTGGTCCTAACACTATACCTAAGTTGGACATGGTCATACTGGTATTTGCTACAATACCCTTACCGTCAGATCCTTCTAATGCATGCAGCATGCTATTAGATACTATTCGCAAAACCTCTTGATTATCTGAGGGCATTGCATTGATCACCGCTATAGAATCAGCTTTGAATTGATCCTTGATAGCGCTTTTTTCTTCTGGCGTTGCAGCTTGCTTTAGAGACAATTCTTTGGCTTTTATCAAATTTCCTAGTTCTACCTGAGTTTTTTCAGATAAAATACCTAAGTTGGCCGATATGCCTTTTATCACTGCAGCTGTAGCTGCCGCATCTTTTTCTAATCCTCTTATATTTGCAGTAGCCCCATTTAAATCTTGAGATATAATGTTTTTAAGATCGACCGAGCTCATGCTAGTTCTGAAAACCCCTTGTGGTAAGGTTTCTCTACTCAAATTTTCAAGTTGAGCGCCAGCAAATTTTAATTTTGCAATTTGATCTGCTCTTGATATAGAAGGGCTATCATTCGATGTAACAACTGTTGCAGGCTTGGTCTCCATCGCAACATTACTATCTGCTTTTGGTGCAGATTTATTCCCGCCAAAAAAAGCATTACTAATTCTCTTTGCGCCATTGAAAATTGACGTAGCCGCTCTTTGAAAAATGTTAGCCATAAATATATTTAGAATAAAAAATTAATAAAACCCGAATTCATAATATTATAAAACATGATATCCTTCAAGCTAAATTAGCTAGCTTGCAGCATTTTAGCTCATAAATATCATTGCGCAACATAGATATTCAATTAAAGTTTAATCTCAATAACTATTTATAAAATAAAATGAAACTAGCAATTAAGGTCACTACTAATTCCATGCAAGATCACGTTAAAGAAGGCGGGGTGAATGCTTTTGGCAATCGGGTGTTAAAAATAAAAACTATCGCTACACCGCAAGATGGCAAGGCAAACGAGGCGGTGATAAAAATTGTCTCAGAATATTTTAAGGTAAAAAGAGGTGCGGTGAAAATTTTATCTGGCGAAACTGCGCGCTTGAAGATTGTAGAAGTTGATCTGGGCGAAGTTCGCAAAGAATAAGTGGTTTTTCAAAATGCACGATAGAGCTTGCGTAAGTGCAGCGAAAGCGCGCCACCACCTAAAAGGGGGTTTGGGGGTGAAATAAAGTGGAGCGGGTGAAGGGAATCGAACCCTCATGGCCAGCTTGGAAGGCTGGAGCTCTACCATTGAGCTACACCCGCATAGGTTGCGTAAGCACGCTGTTCGAAAAAGTGGTGGATAGGGCAGGATTTGAACCTGCGAACGCTTGCGCGGACAGATTTACAGTCTGTTGCCATTGACCACTCGGCCACCTATCCCCATTTATCTGCGATAAAAAACAGAGCCGAGTAATCTATTGTAAAAAAACTTAAGAGTCAATTGCACTTAATTGCAAATTTTGCAAACGGGATTTTTCTTTAACGCAACTTTGCGAAATTCGTTTTTTAAAAAATCAAAAATAAGAATTTTGCCAACTAAACTTTCGCCGAGGCCAAGAATTTCGCGAATAGTTGTGGTGGCTTGAAGCGCGCCAACTGTGCCTGCAACGCTGCCAAGAATTCCTTTTTCAGATAGAGGGAGCGAGAAATTATCATCGAAAATATTGGTGTTGAAGCAGGCGTAGCAAGGGTTTTTGCCGTAAGATTTAAAAGTGGAAACTTGTCCTAGAAAACCTTTTACAGCAGCGAAAATCAAGGGTTTATGCAGTTTGTGACAAATCTCATTTATTATAAAACGCGTTGGAAAATTGTCCGTTGCATCTAAAATAAAATCATAATCAACGGCAATGCGTTTCAGAGAATCGTGGTTTGCGCGGCAATCATAAATTTTTAAATTCACATCTTCATTTAGTGCGGCAATTTTTTCTTGCGCCGATAAAACTTTTTTCTGGCCTAAATTCGAAACATTGTGAATCACTTGTCGCTGTAGGTTAGAAAGCTCTACGGCATCATCGTCAATTACGCCAATATTGCCAACTCCAGCTGCTGCCAAATAAAATAACACTGGCGAGCCAAGTCCGCCCGCGCCAACAACCAGAACGCGCGCGCGCAGAAGTTTTTCTTGCCCAGCTTCGGTTATTTCGGGCAAAAGTGTGTTGCGTAAGTAGCGCTGTTTTTGCTGTTTTGAAAGCATAAAATAGAATTAATGTCCCGTAGACCCAAACCCACCAGCGCCGCGCAATGTCTCATCTAAATCTGTAACTTCAACGACAGCAGCTTGCTCATGGCGCGCAATTACAACCTGCGCAATCCGCATGCCGCGCGTTACAGTAAAATCAGCGGCAGAATGATTGATTAGGATAGCACAAACCTCGCCGCGATAGTCTGAATCAATGGTTCCCGGTGTGTTCAAAACTGTAATTCCATTTTTTAGTGCCAAGCCCGAACGTGGGCGCACTTGGGCTTCGAAGCCTTTTTCTAGTGCAAAAGCAATGCCGGTTTTTATCAATTTTATTTCTCCAGATTTGATTATGATTGGCTCATCGATCGCGGCGAGCAAGTCCATTCCTGCGCTGCCAGCGGTTTCGTATTTTGGCAATGGTAAATCTTTTCCGTTATCGAGTTTTTTAATTTTTAGAATTGTCATGATTTGGAAGGAATGTAATTAATAATTGCGAAATTATAAGTTGAAAATTTGCGTTTGAGTAAGTAAAAATAGCCTATTATTTTCTTTTTTAAAAATCCCTAAAAATTGTAACATCAAAATGTCACAAGAAACAGTTCAAGATGAAAAGCGTCGTAAAATTTTAACTGGCACGGCTTACACCGCTGCAGGCATTGGCTTAGCCTGCGCTGTATTGCCATTAATTGATAGCATGAACCCCGCGCAAGACGTTGCGGCTCTAGCTTCGGTTGAGGTTGATCTTTCTAACATTAAAGTTGGCGAAGAGAAAAAAGTGATGTGGCGCGGCAAGCCAATTTTTATCAAACGTCGCAGCGCAGCAGAAATTGCAGCGGCGCAAACCGTTGAGCTGTCTGAGTTGCGCGACCCACAACAAGATTCTGAGCGCGTTAAAGCAGGGAAGGAAGAATGGCTTATTACCATCGGAATTTGCACGCATTTGGGCTGCATTCCAATTATGGGAGAGGGCGAATATAAAGGCTGGTTCTGCCCGTGTCATGGTTCGCAATATGATACTTCGGCCCGCATTCGCAAAGGCCCAGCGCCAAAAAATTTAGAAGTTCCGCCTTATGAATTTGTTAGCGATAACAAAATTAAAATTGGCTAAAGCCTTACTATTCATGCTTCGGCAGCATTTTGTAAATATCGATCTTGCAAGAACAAAAAATATAAATTATGAGCAATCACATCGAAAACGATTTACCGCAAAGTATCACCGAAAAATCAAAAATTGCGAAGTGGATCAACGACCGCATGCCTTTAATTACAATGATGGAAGGCACTTTGTTGAAACATCCTTATCCAAAAAATTTAAGCTATTGGTGGAGCTTTGGATCTATCGCGGGCATTGCTTTATTGGTGCAAATTATCACGGGGTTATTTCTCGCGATGCACTATGTGCCTAACACGGCGCAGGCTTTCAATTCGGTAGAACATATCATGCGCGATGTTAATTATGGTTGGTTGATTCGCTATATTCACGCTGTTGGTGCTTCGATGTTTTTTGTTGCGCTTTACGCCCACATGGCTCGCGGGCTTTATTATGGTTCGTATAAATCTCCGCGCGAAATTTTATGGTGGGTTGGCGTGATTATTTTCTTGCTCACAATGGCCACTGCGTTCATGGGCTATGTGCTTCCATGGGGTCAGATGAGTTTTTGGGGCGCCACTGTTATCACTAACTTATTTTCGGCAATTCCTATTGTGGGGCCAAAAATTGTAGTATGGTTGTGGGGTGGTTTCTCCGTTGATAATCCTACGCTCAACCGCTTTTTTGCGCTGCACTTTTTAATGCCTTTTGTGATTGTTGCAATTGTGTTTTTGCACTTGGTGGCCCTTCATACTGTAGGCTCGAACAACCCAACTGGCGTTGAAATTAAAAGCAAAAAAGATATAATTCCCTTCCATCCATACTTCACCATCAAAGACATGGTGGGCTTTACGGCGTTTTTCTTGGTCTTTGGATATTTCCTATTTTTCCACCCAAATTCATTAGGACATCCAGATAATTATATTCCTGCCAATCCAATGGTAACGCCAGCTCACATTGTTCCTGAATGGTATTTCTTGCCATTCTATGCAATCTTGCGCGCAGTGCCAGACAAGCTTGGCGGCGTGTTAATGATGTTCGGCGCGATCGCATTATTATTCGCTCTACCTTTCCTCGATACCTCTAAAGTTAAGTCTGGCGCCTATCGCCCGTGGTTTAAGAAAATTTTCTGGCTCTTCATCGCCAACTTTTTATTCCTTGGTTGGTTAGGAAAATCTCCTGCAGAAGGTTGGTATATCTGGGCTTCGCGCTTTACTACATTATTTTATTATGCGTATTTCTTGGTGATTTTGCCATGGTTAGGAAGACATGAAAAAACCTTGCCAGAGCCTGAATCTATTGATGCCGCTTATAAATCGAAGCATTAGGCGTGCAGTATTTTCATTAATGCATTATTGAATAGAAATTTTATTTTATGGATGCTGAAAAAATTTATGAATTGTTGCGTAAAATTCCTAAAGGGCGCGTAACAACTTATGGCGAGATTGCAAAAAAACTTGAAAGCAAGGCCTTTCGAGCTGTAGGAAAAATTGTCGGGCAAAATCGCGATATACCTGCTACGCCCTGTCACCGCGTGGTTCGCGCCGATGGTGGAATTAGCGGTTATGCTTTTGGTGTTGATAAAAAAATTGCTTTGCTGAAAAGCGAAGGCGTAAATGTAGAAAATGGCAAGATCGTTGATTTTGCCAAAAAGTTTTACCCTTTAAATTAAGAGTGATTTTATATTTTCTAAATCCTTACTGAAAATATAAAATTCCAGATAAAAAATTGTTAAAAAAATGAAAAAATTTTTAGTTCTAATCGCACTTCTAATCCCAACATTTTCCTTCGCGAGTGAGCATGGAAGCGAGTCGGCCCTAAGCACTACGGCTCTTCACCCTAAGCAAATGAAGTGGAATTTTGACGGCATTTTTGGCTCACTAGATCGCGCTTCGGCACAGCGCGGCTTTCAGGTTTATAAAGAAATTTGCGCTAGTTGCCATGGCTTGAAACTCGTAGCTTACCGCAACCTTCAAGAAATTGGATTTTCTGAAGCCGAAGTAAAACAAATTGCCGCAGAATATAATGTGAGCGACGGCCCAAATGACGATGGCGAGATGTTTGATCGCCCAGCGCTTCCATCAGATCGCTTCGTTGGCCCTTATGCCAATGATAACGCGGCTCGTGCTTCTAACGGTGGCGCGCTTCCACCTGATTTATCCTTGATTATCAAGGCTCGCCACGATGGCGCCAACTATGTTTATTCACTAATAACTGGCTTCGTTGCAGCGCCAGAGGGCTTTACGATGGCTGAAGGCAAAAGCTATAATCCATATTTTGAAGGTCGCCAAATCTCAATGCCAGCGCCAATTTCTGACGATGGCCAAGTTGAATATAAAGACGGAACTTATGCCACCAAAGAGCAAATGGCGATCGATGTAGTGAATTTCTTGCAATGGGCGGCAGAACCAGAAACTGAGCATCGCAACAAAATGGGCATTCGCACCATGATTTTCTTGGGCTTGTTGCTCGTTATATTATTGGTGGCAAAGAAATTAGTTTGGAAAAACGTGAAGTAATTTTTGGGTTTTTGCAAAAATCCTCAGGAGATTGCTCTTAAAATTGCAAACATATTTAAATTTTTAGAAAGAAATGACATTCGAATTTAGCGCAGAAAATCAAAAAAAAGTCGCAGAAATAATCGCAAAATATCCTAATGGAAAGCAAAAATCTGCGGTGATGCCGCTGCTTGATTTGGCGCAAAGACAAAATGCAAATTACATTTCGCGCGATGCGATTGAAACGATTGCCGCAACTTTAGATATTCCAGAAATTCGTGTTTATGAAGTGGCGAGTTTTTATTCTATGTATAATTTGAAGCCCGTCGGAAAATATCTCATTCAATTCTGTAAAACCACGCCCTGCATGCTTCGCGGCATTGATGAATTGATGAAGGTTACGAAAGAAAAATTAGGAATTGCGCTTGAAGAAACCACCGCAGATGGCATGTTTACTTTGAAGGAAGTTGAGTGTTTGGGCGCCTGCGTTAACGCTCCCGTGATTCAAATTAATGATGATTATTTTGAGGATTTAACGAAAGAAAGTTTCTTCAAGATTTTGGAAGATTTAAAGGAAGGGAAGGCGGTGAAAGTTGGTTCGCAATTGGGGTTGTAAAGCTGGCAGAAGTTTGTAGAGTTGTTTTCTTCGGTTGATTTTGTTGCTGCGATTAAATTTTCACATTGGACTTGTAGCTCAGTTGGTAGAGCAGCTGACTCTTAATCAGTAGGTCGGCGGTTCGAATCCGCCCAAGTCCACCACTTTTCGTAGGGTCCATTCCGATATAGAAAAATTACTAGAGCTTGTGCGGAGTGAGGAGATTGTTCCGTAGACTCTGGAGCCCTAGATTTAAGCAAAGATTTTGATGCCATAATGAACAAATTTTAAAGCTAACAAACTATGAGCGGCTCAAAATTTGGCACACTAAAATTGAAAATAATTACAAGCGCGTTAGAAGAAATAAATTCATGGAAGGTAAAATAATTCTAGAAATATTTCGGGCCATTGATGATGTCGCAAAAACCATGACAAGCAGCGCCGATATTATGCAGATGAAGACATTATTCGATCATGAAGCAGTGCCAATATTCGAGCAAATTAAAAAATGGGAGAATGAGTAATTAAGTGGAGGTTAGACTCTGTCGCTTTGTCAATTGGCGTTGGCGAGGCGAAGGAAAGGAATAATGAGGTTTTATTGATGAAGTTTCAGCAGCAAGCGGCCAAGGCGAAGCGCACATAAAAAGAATTCTTAGGGTGGTTCGTTTTATGGATTTGGCTGCTGGCATTAAATAGAGAAAATAATTTCTGCTTTCTTTTTACTCGCAACTACATTCGCGCCCTCATAAAAATTGCTACGCTTAATATCGGCATAACCAGTTTCAACATAAACTTTCATGCCGATCGATTCTGTTTTTATAAAAGATTTATCCAGCGAAAGCTGTAGTAAAAACCTGATTCGCCGCATAATTAGAAGTGAAGCAAGTTAAGCTGGCGCTACAATTTTCCTGCGCATAGCCAACTCCAAAATCATAAAACCGTTTTTACAATAATTTATTTGGTAATTTAGTTATTGCGGCTATTATCATTTTAATCGGCGGGTTCTTAGTTTGAATTTGCCATAATCAACAACAAAAATATGACAACTAAAACAGAAGAGAAAAAGCCATTCATTGCTAAAAAACCATCATCGCCATTTAACGTAGATCCTTACAATAACAGGGGCGGCAAGGGTGGCAAA
>CAMCAW010000009.1 GCA_945872855.1 Rickettsia typhi
TGGAAAGCAAGCATATTGCGATTGAAAAAACTATTGACGAAAATAGTAAAATAAACGATGATGAAAAAGAAATTTCTGATAGTTTGAATTGTTAGAATTTTTACTGTCGGAAAATGCAGAGTGTCAGATGAGGTTTGAGCTATTACATCAACTACCAGTTAAAGTTTTTTTGGCATTTCTCGCCGCATAAAATCATCAAAAAGAGGCACAGTAAATTCCGTGTCACCGTAGGAGGGGCTATGAATCATCCCTTTTTTTATTAAATTATTTCGAGTAAGAGAAACGCTTTGCGATCTAACATTTAGTTTTTCAGCAATATCACCCGACCTATGAGGGCCACTTCCAAACTCTGCCAACGCTCGCAGATATTTCTTTTCATATGGGGTCAATCGATCAAATCTTACCCGAAAAAAACTTTCATCAAGACTTTGTAATGAAGTTTTGGTTGCTTCTTTAACAACATTTAAATCAATAATATTATTTTTTGCTAAATTCCAAGCATTATAGCCCCATTCTTGAATAAAATAGGGATATCCCTCTGTTTTTGCTATGATTTCATTTAACGCTTCTGTAGTGAAACTTGCTTTTTGTTCTTTAACTGGCTCTTGAAGAGCGATAATTGCATCAGAGTTATTGAGAGGCCCAATTCTAGGATAGTCAAATAATCTTTCGGCATAAGATTTTGATCTTCCAGCAAGCCCCACAAGCTGAGGAAGTCCTGCTCCAATCAATAGAAGAGGAAGTTGTTTTTGAGAAATTCTGTGAATTGCCATAATTAAGGCGCTAAATTCTTTTTCAGATAGGTATTGAATTTCGTCAATAATAATCGAAACTGCAGTTCCTCTGGCTTGAGCTGCTTCAGCAATTACTTCCAATAAAACAGGTAAGTCAGATTCTAGGTCTCCACTATCTGCCGAGCCTAGCTCTGGATCAACATCTAAGCTAATTTCAACATCTCCTATTTTAACCTTCATTACGTTAAGAAAGCTTTTTAGAACCCTAAATCCTCTTTTTACTTTTTGATTTATATTTTCCATTTGATCGAGGCCAAATAGAACTTGTCGTAGCTGCGGCAACAAAAGAGCAGCCAAACTTTTGCCTTCATGCGCCTCTACCAAAATTGACTTAAATCCTTCATGTTGCGCGTATTTATTTATCTCATTTAGTAACACCGTTTTTCCCACACCTCGAAGACCAACTAGTAAAAAACTCTTTTCAGACTTTCCAGCTTTTAATCTTCCCAGAACTATTTTTGATCTATCGAGAATATTTTGACGACCGGCTAATTCTGGTGGAGGAGAGCCAGCTCCGGGGGAGAAAGGGTTATTTAAAGGATCCATAGGTTATATAAAGTTTATTAAGATATATAGAGAATTACATATAATTGCATAAACTTTATATAGGACAATAAGGCAATGTCAACCTTTTATTTATATTGAGAAGAAAAAATAACTAGTATCGTATAAGTCTTGTTGCCCACAAAACCATCGTTTTTGGGATAGTTTAATTTTTTGGAAAATCCTCTCCTTCTTTATTAAAATACACTCCGCAAACTCCTCCACAAAACAAACTCCACAAATATCGCGTTTATGGTTTTGCAAATTATTATCGGAATCAAACCAGAATCGGGGGCATCTATGTTTTTGTAAGCGACTAAAGTTTTGATTTGTAAAAAGAGGGGTGCAAAAAAGAAAATTTTAGGATCAGCGTAAATCTTTATCTGGCTATCCAGTTGAGCTATTTGCAGATGAGTGACGTTACGAGATAATATTCACATGCCCCATCTTACGGCCAGCTTTCGCCTCGGCCTTTCCATAAAGATGAATCTTGGCATTTTTATCGCTCAAAAACTCTCCCAAATTATTCACTTCATCGCCAATTAAATTCTTCATAAAACCTTGCGAGTGAAAATTTGGAGAGCCTAGAGGCAGGCCAGTTATGGCTCTAGCGAGTTGCTCGAATTGCGAAGTGATTGCGGCATTCATCGAGAAGTGGCCCGAGTTGTGTGGGCGTGGGGCTAGCTCGTTTACCAATAATTTTTCATCAGGCATTACAAAAAACTCGATGGCTAGCACGCCTTTTAAATCAAGGCTTTGCACGATTTTGGTGGCGATTTCTTGCGCCTCGTTTTTTAGGGCTGCAGAAATTTTTGCGGGATAAGTGCTGGTGTCTAAAATGCTATTCTTGTGAACGTTGGTGAGCGGCTCGTAGCAAGCGATCTCGCCATTTGTAGAGCGCGCCACGATCACAGAAATTTCGCTTGAAAAAGGGCAGAATTTTTCGAGAATTAGTGGTGTTGAATTAGGTGAAGATGCAGCAGAAATATCCGAAGATTTTTCTGCTTTATCAGATGAAAATGCAGAAAAATTTTCGGAAGATTTTATTGCAGATGAATCGCAAATCTTCCTCCAAGCATCACGCGCCAAAGCTTCACTCTCTAGCACAAACTGACCCTTGCCATCATAACCCATCGTCGCAGTTTTGAGAATTGCCTTGCCAAATTTCTTCAACCCTGCAAGCAAATCTTCCAAGCTTTCAATCGCCAAAAACTCTGCCGTAGCAACGCCAATCTCATTCAAAAAAGATTTCTCCAAAATGCGATGTTGCGTGATTTTTAAAACTTGCGCGCTGGGGTGAACGGGCTTCATGCTGCTTAGAAAATCAACGCTTGCGGCGGGAATATTTTCGAACTCAAAAGTTGCAACATCAATTAGCGCGGCGAATTTTTTCAGTGCATCTTTATCTTCATAATTGGCGATGATGCTAGAGTTTGTAGCATAGATTGCGGGTGAATCATTTTTGTCGGCGAAGATTACGGTTTTATAGCCGAGGCTTTGCGCCGCGTGGGCAGTCATGCGGCCAAGTTGTCCGCCGCCGATGATGCCGATGGTTAAGGGTTTAATCTGCTTTTGCATTTGTTAAAAATGTTTTTAGAATCGCTAAAGTGGCGTAATTATTAAGCCTGCCACGATATTCACTAAGCAATCTTATTTCAAGATTTTTATGACCAAAGAATTAGCGCCAGAATTGTTGCAAATCCTTGCTTGTCCTTTGTGCAAGGGCGATTTGGTCTATGATCGCGAAAATAGCGAGTTGATTTGTTATGAGTCGCAACTAGCTTACAAAATTCGTGATGGCGTGCCGAATTTGCTGGTTGATGAGGCGCGTAAATTAAATTAAGAGGAGAAATTGTGTCGCGCACAAGGGAAATTATCCATAAAGCACATAGCCCTGATTCCTTACAGTCTGTAAGAATTGCGGCTGCTTCGGATTCACCTCAATTTTCTTGCGCAAGCGTGTAATTTGCACATCAATACTTCTTGCATCAATATTCCCGCAAAGCTCAGAAAGCTTGTCGCGCATGACTGCAACGCCTTTTTGTTTGCACAAAATTGCTAAAATTTTTGCTTCACTTTCGGTTAGATGAATAAATTCTTCATCTTTTTTTAGGCGCGATTCTGTAAAAGTAAAAGTGAAATTGCCGAATTGGCAAAAATTTTGTGAGCTTGCAGTTGCGCTTTCTATAAGCTTTGGCGCTGTAACATGGCGTTTCAAAATATTATTGATACGCAGCAATAATTCTTTCGGCTCGAAAGGTTTCGCGAGATAATCATCGGCGCCAACTTCTAGCCCTTTAATGCGGTCAGATGGCTCGCCTCTAGCGGTGAGAATTAAAACTGGCGTTGATGAAGTGGTGCGAAAAGAATTAGTGAAATCGATGCCATTTTCTTCGGGCATCATAACATCAACAATCAATAAATTAAAACTAGTGTGAGCCAGCAATTGGCGCGCCTCAGCAGTATCTTTTGCTAGCGAAACTTGAAAGCCATTTTCATCTAAAAATTTTCCAAGCAAATTACGCAAACGCGTGTCGTCATCAATTACAAGTAGGTGTTTTTTCATAGAAGTTTTTTTAAGTTAAGATATATTTCTTGGCGATAAATTTAACACAACTCAATTCAAATGCCACTCTATCTAACAAAGCGCATTTTATTAATTTTTCCAACATTATTTTTGATAATGTTGATAAATTTTTTAATCATTCAAACCGCGCCCGGCGGGCCAGTAGAGCAATTTTTGGCGAAGTTAAATAATGCTAACCATGCGAGCTCAGAGAGCGCCAGCGTTGATGTGGTGAACCATAATATTTCAACCACTATAGTTTCTGATGCAAAATATCGCGGCGCCGAAGGCGTTGATCCTGAAATTGTAAAAAAAATCGAACAGCTCTACGGCTTTGATTTGCCGCTGTGGCAGCGCTTTTGGATTATGATAAAAAAGTTCTTATTTTTCGATTTTGGCGACAGTTTTTATCAAGATAAAAAAGTTATAGATTTGGTTTTAGAAAAGCTGCCAGTCTCGATCTCTCTAGGGCTGTGGACAACATTGTTAGTTTATTTTATCTCAATTCCACTGGGAATAAAAAAAGCAGTGCAAGATGGTTCGAAATTTGATTTTTGGAGCAGCGTGGTTGTAAGTGTGGGTCATGCGATTCCATCATTTTTATTCGCAATTTTGCTGATTGTGCTTTTTGCGGGCGGAAATTTCTGGAATATTTTCCCACTGCGCGGCCTTGTCTCTGAAGGCTTTGCGCAATTTTCGTGGTGGCATAAAATTCTCGATTATTTCTGGCATTTAGTTTTGCCAATCATCGCGATGGTTATTGGCGGATTCGCCTCGCTAACATTTTTCTGCAAAAACTCTTTCCTCGAAGAAATCAACAAGCAATATGTTCTAACCGCTTACGCCAAGGGTTTGAGCCAGAAGCAAGTTTTATATAATCACGTTTTTCGCAACGCGATGATGATTGTGATTGCAGGAATTCCTGCTGCTTTTATCGGCATTTTATTCACCGGCTCGATGCTGATTGAAATTATTTTTTCCCTCAACGGACTAGGCCTAATGGGCTACGAGGCGGCCTTGTCGCGTGATTATCCTGTGATGTTTGGCACGCTTTATTGCTTCACGTTGATTGGTTTGGTGGTAAATATTATTAGCGATTTAACCTATAAAATCGTGGATCCGCGGATTAATTTTGTGCGGTTTTAGTTTTTACTTCATTGATTTAAAAATCGTCGCGAGCCATACTGCATCTATAACAATGAATATATAAATGATGAAAAATCTCATCGGTTTAACCAAAGAACAACTAGTGCAAGAGCTTGTAAACATTGGCGAAAAGTCATTTCGTGCGGCGCAAATTTGGAACTGGATTTATGTGCGCGGCGTGCGTGATTTTTCGGAGATGAGCAATGTTTCTAAGTTAACGCGCGAAGTTTTAGCGCAAAATTTTACTCTAGCGCGGCCCGCGATCGACAAGGATTTGTTGGCTTCTGACGGCACTAGAAAGTGGCTGGTAAAATTTGCTGATGGCAATCAAGTTGAGGCAGTTTTTATTCCCGAAGAAACGCGCGGCACGCTCTGCATCTCGTCGCAAGTGGGCTGCACTTTGGCTTGCAAGTTTTGCCATACTGGCACGCAAACGCTGGTGCGCAACCTCGATGCAAGCGAAATTGTGTCGCAAGTGATGATCGCGAAAGATTTTTTAGATGATTGGAAAAAAGTTGGTGTTGGTGAAACGGCAGTTTCGCCCACGCGTCAAAAGGTTACCAACGTAGTATTCATGGGCATGGGTGAGCCTTTCTATAATTATGAAAATGTGGCAGTCACGGCCAAAATTTTAAACGATGCCGATGGTTTAAATTTATCGGCGCGACGCATCACAATTTCTACTTCTGGCTTGGTGCCAGAAATTTTGCGCATGTCGAAAGAGCTAAAAACCGCGCTGGCAATATCGCTTCACGCCACAAATGACGAGCTTCGAACCAGCATCATGGCTATCAATAAAAAATACCCGCTAGATGAATTAATGAAGGCCTGCAAAATTTATAATAATGAAAATACGGGGCAAAAAGTTACGTTTGAATATGTGATGTTGCGCGATGTCAACGACCACGACGAGCATGCGCGCGAGTTGATTGCATTGATCAAAAAATATAATTTAAATGCGAAGATAAATTTAATTCCATTCAACCCATGGATGTCGTGCGGCTATGAAAGATCTAGCGACGAGCGCATTCTACAATTTCAGAAAATCCTAAAAAACGGTGGCTTAGTAGCGCCAATTCGCAAAACACGCGGCGAAGATGTGATGGCAGCTTGCGGGCAGTTGAAGTCTGAATCGCAGCGTGCTTCTAAGGCTAATCGCTTGAAGGAAATTTCTTGATTTCTGCTTTTTCTAGATCTAGTCCTCGACAAAAGCCTTGCCGATATTTCCTCTCGTGGGCGGCAAAACCCTATCCCGATATGCTTCGAACCGAGTTCGGCGCGCCGCTGTCTGAGGGGCGAAGTATATCGGGGTGGCTGATTTTTCGAGGACGTGATCTAGAATTACACGCTCTTAAAGACTGGATCTAGAATTACGCCAATTAAAAAAACTTCTTAAAAAAGCCATCCGCCTTAGATTCATCTGACCTCTCAACCATCAATTCATCTAGCTTCGTGAGCAAAGTTTTTTCCTCAGCACTTAATTTTTTTGGCACAGCAATAAAAACTTTTACAAACATATCACCCCTACGCCCACCAGAATTCAGCACGCTCATGCCTTTGCCTTTAAGGCGAAATTGCTGCCCCGTTTGTGTGCCTTCAGGAATTTGCAGCTTAGCCTTGCTATCGTCAATAATTGGCACTTCAATGCTGCCACCCAGTGCCGCCGTAGTGAATTTGATTGGGCATTCGCAATAAATATCGTCACCATCGCGATTAAAAAACCCGTGCTTTTTGATGGCGATAAAAACATAAAGATCGCCAGCTGGGCCGCCACGCGAGCCAGCTTCGCCCTCACCAGAAAGCCTGATTTTATTGCCCTCGTCAACGCCAGCAGGAATTTTTACCGCAAGCTTTTTCTCCTTGTTAATTCTGCCTTCGCCGCGACAAGTTTTGCACGGATTTTTGATGATTTGCCCGCTGCCATGGCAAGCGCCGCAAGTGCGCTCGACGATGAAGAATCCTTGTTGCATACGAACTTTTCCGCTGCCTTGGCAAGTTGTGCAATCTGCAGGTTTTTCATTTCCTTCGCTGCCCATGCCGTTGCAAGTGCTGCATTGCGTAGGAATGGTGAAAGAAACATTTTTGGTGGTGCCTAAAAAAGCTTCGCCAAGCGTGATTTCTACGTTATAGCGAACGTCTGAGCCTCTAATGGCCGAACTCTTTTTCTTGCCTTGCCTAGAGCCGCCCATTTCGCCAAAAATATCGCTGAAATTGCTGAAAATATCGTTAAAATCGAATCCAGAAAAATCGCCTTGGCCTTGTTGCCCGCCACGTCCACCACCAAAACCTTGCTGCGAAGCCTCGTGGCCGTAAGTGTCGTAGCCCGCACGTTTTTGTGCGTCTTTCAGTGTTTCGTAGGCTTCTGTTGCTTCTTTGAATTTTTTTTCAGCTTCAGCATTGCCGGGGTTGCGATCAGGGTGATGTTGCATCGCCAGCTTGCGATAGGCTTTTTTAATTTCGTCGTCAGAAGCTTTTTTGTTAACGCCTAAAATTTCGTAATAGTCTCTTTTGTTCATTATATTGTTAAAATTTGGAAGATTTGAATCTAAATAATTATTGCCATGTGATTTTGCAAGTTACGATTTTCTGATTGACTCGATATCTTTTTCAAAATTCTCAACCTGTCTTTCGGCTTGCCTTAACTCTTTGTCTAAATCAGCCGCTTCGCTTTTGGCAGCGCGGGCTTTTGCTTCAAATTCTGCTTGAGCCGCAAAGTCTCCAGAATTTTTAGCATCGCTGGCTTTTTTTTCAAAGTCTGCAATTTCTTGCTCTTTGACAGCTAACCCTTGTTTTTTTGCCCGAACGTCTCTAGAAGCGTTTATTTTCATAGATTCGCGCATGCTAATTAAAGCATCGTTAACATTCTTCTTATGATTATCCGCTAAAAGTATATTGCCAGCTTGTAAGCCAAGATCAGACGGCTGTAAGCCAATTGTGCCAATTGGATCGGTGGCGCTAATCGCAGAGGTTGTTGCGCTGCTAGTTTCAGCAATTTCGGTATCTGTAGCGCCCAAAAGTTTGGCTCGCGCTTGCGCTTCAAGAAGGCTATTGCCATCGAAATTAGTTAAGCCATCGCGAGCGGCATCTACGCCGCCATTGGCTTGCAGATAAGACCAATCGGCATTAGCAATTGCGGATAGCTGTTTTTCCCTCATTTCTGCAACTTCTGTTAACGCGTCTGCGCGCATTTTATCTAACTCGTCTTCAGTTTTTCCTTCTTTAGAGTTAGTAACATCTTTTAGTAGCTTATCCAACAAGGCCTGCCTGAAAAATTCTCGTTTTGCATCTATTGCCTTAAGCTCTTTATCAAGTTTACCGTCTTTATGAATTTTAATAGGGTTGCCATCTCTATCTCTAATGAGGTTGCCGTTTTTATCTTTTTGATCAATTTCTTGGCCAAGCAATTGGCGACCATAAAAAGTATTTTCAACGCCTTTTGCTTTTTCTCTATATTCAGCGTGAAGGCGAGATTTTTCATCCTCGCTGCCGCCATTTTTTAGATAATTGGCCGCCATTTTTTCCATCGCAGCGCGGGTTTGTTCGTTAAAACTGTCGCGATTTAAAAGCTTGTCGGCCCAGCCAATTCTCTTTAGCGGATTCCAGCCTTTGCCTGTGTGAAGCCCAATCGCATCGCGCCAATTGCCGCCTCTTTTTTCTTCATAGCCAGCTTTGCGTATGAAGTTTTTGCCAGTGTTGCTGGTTGGTTTTTTGCCTTTCTCAAAAGCTCTTTCCTGCTTATATTGTAGGTATCTATTTTTCAAATCGTCGTTGCCAGCAAATTTTTTCGCTGCTTCGTCGTCAGATAATTTGCCTTTGCTTTTCATGAAGCCTTTTAAATCTGTCAAGTGATCGCTGATAGAATTTGCGCCGCCAGACAAGTTTTTATCCGCCCAATCTCTAGCTTTAGATTTTAGATGTTCTTGCATGTCGCGCCCAAGTGGAATTTTGCTTGGATTACCTTCTTTTATTCTCTTTGCCTCATCTTTTATGAATTGTTTCAAAGGCTCTTCCACCAGTTTTGTATCCAATCTTTTATCTATAGATTTTCTATCGAAATCGTATAAAGCGGCTTTCTTTTTGTTGCTATGTTGAAAGGCCAATATGCCAGATTTTTTGTCATTCATCGCAAAGTTTCGCACCTCGTTATCAAAGGCTTTGGTGCCCGGTGTGAGGCCTTTTTGCGTTGCGGATTTCTTTCCAAGCGCAACTGCATTATCAATAATGTTGTCGCGCAGTCTCGTTCTAACGCCGCGTATAGGGATTACGCTGCTAATTTTATCTATTACGCCAGAAACGCCGCTATGCCGCGAAGCAAAGCGTAAGGCGCGAAAAACTCGCCCACCACCTTCAGTTAATCCTGTTTTGAGGGCACTTGTAGCAAGGCCACTAGCCGCGCCAAGCATGCTGCTAGCCATTGATACTGCCGATTGGTTATTGCCCACACCAGAATCGCTGTCTTTATTTCCAACGCCGTCAATGCTAATTAAATTGCCCGCCAAATATGGAATTTTGTTCAAGATTTGCATCAGGATAAAAGTTAGGCCGCCAAATGCTAGGAGTAGTCGCATCCAATTTGCGAAGGTTCGACCTGTTTCTGCGATTAAGATTCCGAAAGAGAAAAGCCCAAAATTTACAGAATGCGTACAGACGCGATAATGCAGCATCTCAACAAATTTCTCGTCAATTAACATTACAAAAGTGTAGAGAATTAAGAATAGAATCACCATCTCTAAAGACCTTGCGCCAATGAAGCCGAGCCAGTTTTTGAACATGGCGTTGGTTTGTCCAAAAAGCGAAAAAGCGATAAAAATTGGCCCTAGCGCCAACACAAAAATCAGCTTCATCAAAGTTACCATATAAACCATTGCCGCAAGCAGCATTACGTAGAGGAAGAAGAATATTAGCGCATAAAGTGCTGTAATATAAATAAAGCCAAAAAAGCTTTCGAAAAATAAGCCCCAGATCTTTTTTGTGACATTTTCTGAGAATAAGGTTTTGATCATGGTATCAATGTAGGAGAAGCGCGAGGCGCCGCCATCAGGACTGGTGCTTATTGATTTTGCAACTAAGATCGGATTGTCTTTGCTTAGGTTGCCGCTAGCATAGTCGGAGAACATCTGAATTAAAACATCCATACCGTCTTTAAAAAAGCCGACAACGATCTGGTTATACCAATACCAGCTGCTTGGCGTGGTAAAAAATATCACCAAGGATAATTTTATTAAGCGACTCAATAGTTCTTTTCTGGTGATTTCAACAATTCCAACTAAAGTGGCGAAGCCAAAAAATGCGATATAGAGCACAAGAGAAGTTTGCAGCACCGCGCCAAAATAGCTGTCTTGCACGATGGCTTTATACATAAATTCTAGAATGCCTCCTTTCTTGACGCCACTTTCATCAGCCTTGCCAAGCATGGCATCTTCAAGTATTGATACTAAAAATTCGAGCAAGCCAGTATCTCCATCGCGGCTGATTCCCTCAAGAAAAGTAACGCTATATTTGCCATAATTATCAGCATAATAACGATCGTAAATAATTAGTTTTACAAATTCGTTAGGCTTGTGCAATAAGTCATCATCTAGGTTTGCGTTAGTTCCATTATTTCCTGATAAATCATCTTTAACAAAAATTTTGTTATTGGCGCTTCTAAAAATATATTTTGTTTGATCAACGCCGTCTTCGTCTTTGCATTCTCCATCGCTATTTTTGTTGATGGGGCAGGTTGTCGCTTCAGAAAATAAATGGTAAACCCGAGTAGGCATCATGTTGCTATTAGTGCCGAAGAGCCCAAGATACAAGCCAGCTCCCGCATCATATTTGCAGGCGCTACTTTGATTGTCGGCGGTTTTAACTGACTTGTCTTTGTTGTAATAAGCAAGTGGAAAAAAGCGCACACCTTCATCGGTAACCTTGCCATTTTGCTTGGTGCAAGAGCATTTGGTGGGATCCTTTTGGTTATTTGCAACTTTGCAATCAACATCTAGAGGTAATCCATCTATTCCCTTTTCACGCGTTGGGGTTTGTGAGTTGAAGCAGATGCAATTTTCAGTAGGGCTATTGGTTTTTTTGGCGCAAAAATCGCAGCGCTTAGTTTCTTGGAGTTTTGTATCACTCATGGCACTGCCATACCAAGGAATCCAAGAGCCAGAAATTTGTATTAGAAAGGGTTTACCATTGGCGCGTAGGCCAGTTTCATGCCATGTTGCTACTTGGCCGCCTTCAAGGTTATCATAGACGGTGCCAAAAACGCCATCTGCAACGGGATTGGAATTAACTTGAACGTAATCATTATCGAATTCTTCAGCTTCAACGCAATAATCTGCAGTAGAAGATGCGATAGCTAAAGCCAGAATAATCAAAAAAACTGACACGGTAGCTAAAGCCAAAAAAATCGCACCAAATAACTTAGCTTTTCCTGCTAAAAATTTCATCAGAGGCTAATTTGTTGATTTGTTTAAGCTGGTACCTGCGGCCGGACTTGAACCGGCAAGAGCTTTAGGCTCCACGGATTTTAAGTCCGTTATGTCTACCATTCCATCACGCAGGCAACTAGGTTTTGGAAAGCAAAATTTAGAGGTATTTCGGTTTATTGCAAGGTGTTAATTGTGATATTCCTAAAATTTAACCATTTCCTCAATCACTTTCTTAAATTCCTCAACATTCACCGATTTTTTAACAACTGCTTGGCCAATTTTTTCGAGCAAAATAAAAGTTAAATTTTGATGCTCGGTTTTTTTATCTTTATAAAGATGATTCGTTAAATTTTCTTTATTCCAGCTATTGCGAATTTTTTTCAAATCAAAATTTAAGCCCGATTTTTCGATGTGATTTTTGATTATGTTGAATGCTTCTAAGTCAATCATACCAAGGTTTTGCGACATTTTTGCTGCCATCAACATTCCAATTCCAACTGCCTCGCCATGCAATAAATCATTCGAATAATTAAGCTCATTTTCAAAGCTATGAGCAAAAGTATGGCCAAAATTTAACAGCGCACGCACGCCGTTTTCCTTCTCATCTTGCGACACAATTCTTGCTTTAATTTCGCATGATTTTGTGATAATTTGTTGCAGAGTTTTTGCATCATTCGCAAAAATTTTCTCTAGGTTTTGATCGAGAAAATCGAAGAATTCTCTATCTTCTATAAGCCCATATTTCAAGATCTCGGCATATCCAGAACGAAATTCTCGCGCAGGCAAAGTTGCTAAAAAATCAAGATCGCAAATCACTAATTTTGGTTGGTAAAAACTGCCGACAAGATTTTTGCCAAACTTGCTATTAATTGCTGTTTTGCCGCCGACAGAGCTATCCACGCAAGCCAGCAGTGTGGTTGGAACTTGCACAAAATCGATTCCGCGCAATAAAATGCTGGCGATAAAACCAGCTAAATCGCCAACAACGCCGCCACCAAAAGCAACAATTAAAGATTTGCGATCGATATTTTTTTGCAAAATTTCTTCGCAAGTTTTTTCGAGCGCAGCAAAGCTTTTACTTTGTTCGCCGCTCGCAACTATTGTGGTTGCAATATTAAGGCCGCGCAAGTTGTTTTCTAGCTTCGCCAAATGCAACTTAGCAACATTTTCATCAGTAATAATAAAAATTTTGCTATAGTTTTTTTGCTCTAAAAAATCGTGCAAATATTTAATTTCGCCATTGCCAATTCTAATTTTATAACTTTTCTCAGCTAAATTGAGCGCAATTTCATTATTCATTTTTAATTTCTATGGAGTTAGAATTGGTTCGTTATTTTATCTCGGTTAATTTTTTAGAAATTCATCGAGATAAAATAACAAGCAATTTTCAATTTCTCAAATCATGTCTTCTGCAAAAAAAAACGCAATTCTAGTTTTTCCTGATGGCTCACATTTTTATGGATATGGAGTGGGAAAAAAGGCCATAACCAAAGGCGAAATCTGCTTCAACACTGCTATAACAGGCTATCAAGAAATTTTAACCGATCCATCTTATTGCGGCCAAATTATCACTTTTACCTTTCCGCATATTGGCAATATTGGCTGTAATTTATCTGATATCGAATCTAAAACCCCTAAGGCTTGCGGCCTTATAATTCGTGAGTCTATCACTAATCCGTCAAGTTATCGTTCGCAAGATCACTTTAATTCTTGGCTGCAAAAAAATAATTTAACTGGCATTTCTGGGGTTGACACGCGCAAAATCACAAAGCTGGTGCGAGCTGGCGGCGCTAAGACTGTCGCGATAATTTATCAAGATGAAATTGATGAAAAATTAATTGCTGTAACTGTTGCAGAATTGCAAAAAGCTACCGATTTAAACGGAGTTGAACTTGCAGAAGTTGCAAGCGTGAACAAGCAATATCAATGGGGCAACGAGGGTGCATGGCGTCAAGTTAATAATTCTTATAATGCAATTGCGCAAAAAAAATTCAAAGTTGTTGCGATTGATTATGGTGCAAAACTCAATATTTTACGCTGTTTAACCGAGCTAGGCTGTGATGTTGAGGTTGTTGGTGCAAGAGCTAGTTTCCAAGAAATTATGGCACATAATCCTGATGGCGTGTTTTTGTCAAATGGGCCGGGAGATCCTGCAGCAACAGGCGAATACGCTATTCCTGTGATTCAAGAGATTCTAAAAAACAATATTCCGTTATTCGGAATTTGCTTGGGGCATCAACTTTTGGCTTTGGCTATTGGTGCGAAGACTGCCAAAATGCATCAGGGACATCGCGGCGCTAACCATCCGGTGCAGAATTTAAAAACCAAAAAGGTTGAAATTACTAGCCAAAATCATGGTTTTTGTGTTGATGAAAAATCTTTGCCAGCAAATGCTGAAATTACTCATGTTTCGCTTTTTGACCACACGGTTGAAGGCTTTAGGCTGAAGGATAAGAAGGCTTTTTCGGTGCAATATCATCCAGAGAGTTCGCCGGGGCCGTCGGATAGTTTTTATCTATTTCATGATTTTGTTGAGATGATGAAGGGTGTTGAGTAAATAATTGTTAGAAAATTGTATTTAGGTGAGAATATCTAGTAAAGACGGGCCTCTGCTCCACAATTTTCTAGCAATTATTTATCGATTTTTTTGGTATTTCTTCCGCATATATTTTCAATTATGGCGTAAATGTCTCTTATCAGCGCAGTCTATTCGATCATTTTTCTGCCTCTGCTCACCTCTTTACTTTGTCAAATTTTTACTAAAAAAACTATTTCATTTGCGCTTACGGCCGCTTGCCTTTTCACAATTTTATTTTTGGTGATAAAAATTTTTCCAGAAGTTTTTTCGCTGCAAAAAATTGACAGCGATTTTGGATTGCTGCCGCTTTCTATGGCCCTCGAATTCAAGCTGAATGTGAGTTCAGTAATATTTCTAACTGCGATAATTTTATTAAATTTAATAATTTTATTTTATTACCAGCTCGATATAAAAAACTTTTTAGACAATAAAAACAGTAAGATTTTTTATTCAGTATATTTATTGCGCGTCTTTACAGCCATAGGCATTCTCACCACTAATAACTTGTTGAATTTATTTCTATTTCTAGAGGTTTATGCCTGCAGTTTTTTTGCAATTTTTTCAATTTCTAAAGATATAAAAATTTCCAAATTGTCTTTTCGTTATTTTACCTTCAACAGCGCCGCCTCTCTGTTAATTTTATTTTCCTTTCTCATCATTTATTTAATTTTTGGCAGTTTAAATCTTGATATAATCAAGCAAAATTTGATCGATAGTAAAGATATAAGATTTTTTGTAATCCTAGCAAGCCTTGTGTTTATTGGGTTTATAATAAAATTTTTTCCGTTCTGGCTTTATTTTGAAAATCTCAAAAACAATAGTCTGCTCGCCAATTTTTTTGCTATCGATTCACTTTTTATCAAAGCAAATTTAGGAATTTTTTTCGTGATAAAATTTTCTTATCTTTTTTTTGTGAACCAAATTGTTTCGGCAATCGTAATTTTTATCGCACTAACGCTCATTGTTTATAGCCTCTACAGACTATGCCAAACCAAGCATTTTAAGCTTATCGCAATTTATTTATGCATAATAAATCTCGGTTTAATTTTGGTTTGCCTCGCGCTTCATTCTGAAAAATCTGGGCAGGCGGCATTTTTTTATTGGCTAAATTTTAACTTGGTAAATCTTTTTATTTTTATTTTCGCAACCTTCTTAAAGCGCAAATTTAATACCTCGTCGCTTGATAAAATGTTTTTGGTTGCGGCCAATAAATCATTGGTTTTGCCGTTAAAAATGCTTATCATTTTTATAGCCGCTTTTCCTTTTACTTTTTTGTTTTATGGCAATTGGTATTTAGCTTTAGAAAGCCTGCAATTTGGTGCGAGATTTGTTAATGCGCCGATAGTTTGTGTTTTGGCAATAATGAACTTTGCATTATTAATTATTGCGATAAAAATCTCTGCGAAAATTTTCTTTTCGCCACATAATTTATCGCCAGAAGGAATAGTGATGGAGCCTTATAAATACTGGCTATACAGCACTTCGTTTTGGTCGCTAATTTTTATAATTTACGCTTTAGTTTTTTAT
Source organism: Rickettsia typhi (assembly GCA_945872855.1). GTDB lineage: Bacteria > Pseudomonadota > Alphaproteobacteria > Rickettsiales > UBA1997 > CAMCFD01. The sequence goes on from CAMCAW010000009.1 coordinate 15,568, forward strand.
TCAGATTTTCTTAATAAACTGTCCCTTAAATTCATAATGTAACATGAATTCACTACTTCTGGCAATCGTTGCACTTCCTTTATTTAACTGCTTCGCGGGCATTGCAATTGCAAATAATAAAATCAAAAATTTTGTCGAAAAATTTTCAATGATTTTTTCTTTCGCTGTTTTAATTGCAATTTACAATAAATTAGAAAGTCAGAATTCCCTTGAAATCATTGCTCTCACGCCAGATGTGTCTTTAGGTTTTTTAATTAATAGCGAGAATATCTTATGCCTGTTTTTGCTATTTTCGCTATGGCTGATTTATGGTTTTTATGCCCAACGTTTTTTAACAATTAGCGCCAATAAAGATGTGCTGCAATTCAAATTATTTTTTGCATTTTTCATCGCATTCATAAATTTAATTATCCTTGCAAACAGCCTATTGGCGATGCTATTCGCCTATAATTGTCTTATTTTATCCTGCTATTTTTTAACCACAAAATTTCTTTTTAAAGTCACAAATAATTTTTCACGAATCTTTACATTTTTAATGTTTAGCGAAGTTATTTTATTGTTATTCGCAATTATCCTCACGGCAAAATTCAGCAATCATGCCGTGTTCAATAAAGACGGCATTTTAAACGATATTAGTTCGCTTCAAACTTATTGCTTAGCGCTGCTTTATTTTGGCGGAATTTTGCTTACGGTTTTGAGTTCGTCGCATTTACTTTATTATAAAAATTGCGATATAGATTCTCCGCTTGCATATCTTCTCCTGCCTCTATTCTTCGGCATCGCCAAGCTTTATATTTTTATAAAAATTATCAGCGCAGTTTTCGGAATTGGTATATTTTCTGTTATTATAGGCAAAATTCATCTTGAAATTGTAACAATTATTTTCCTTGTCAATCTCGCTTCTTCATTGGCTTTGTTGCTTTTTAGTCGAGATTTTAAAGCAATTTTCTTTCACCTATTTTTCAGCCAATTGGTCGCGGCATTTTTTACAATTATTATTTATGCGCTTTATGACGAATCCTCTATTTATAACGTTCTACCAAATTTTATACTTTCGATAACTTTAATTTTTTTAACTTTCTCCAACTTAATTTTATATCTAAAAAAGGCCGAAAATAAAGATTTGTCTGGTCTATTTTATAATATGAAAATTACGGTTTCGTTAATGCTATTTGGTTTTTTAAATTTATGCGGAATCGTTCCAGCCCTAGGCATTATAGAGAAATATTCTTTACTAAAAATCGCATCACAAAATCATTTATTTGGGGCGCAAATTTTTTTCGTTGCAAATTCCGTAAGTTTATTTTTATTCACGATAAAATTATTTTTTCCATTATTTTTAAAAACAGAAACAGCGCCAAAATTAGAGCATGATAAAAAACTTGCAGCAAAAATTGATTCGGCCGCAAGCCTTATGCTAAGCGCGTTGGTTACTGCTATTGCAATATTTATATTGCCGATAATTCAGTTTTTTTATAAATAGAGCACAGAATGTGGTTTGCAGAAATCAGAGGGAGAGTCTAAAATTATTCGAGATATTTTTATAAAAAAACATGGAAAAAAATTTTATCGATCAATTAAGTAGAACAATTTCAAAGCTTCCGGGCTTAGGGCCGCGCATTGCTAAGCGTATTGTGTTGCAGCTCGCTAGCAATAAATCAAAACTTCTGCTGCCGCTAATTGAGGGTTTGCAAGCTTTGAATGATAGGGTTCATAAATGCAAAATTTGTGGCAATTTAGATGAGGGCGAAATTTGTAATATTTGCAAGAATCAGCGCCGCGATTCAAGCCTGCTCTGCATTGTTGAAGAGGTGGCAGATTTATGGGCGGTTGAGCGCGCCGAAACTTACCAAGGAAAATATCACGTTTTGGGCGGAAAATTATCGGCAATTAGCGGAATGGCGATTGAGGATTTGAATCTAGATTCGCTTCACGCAAGGCTGCAAGGCGGCGAGGTAAAAGAAATAATTATTGCCACTAGCGCCACGATTGATGGCCAAACTACGGCGCATTTTTTAACGGAAGACCTCAAAGAATATGGTGCTAAAATAACCCATCTAACCTACGGAATACCGCTTGGAAGCGAGCTTGATTATTTAGATGAGGGGACAATAAATATTGCGTTTAAAACGCGCAGTGAATTTTGATTTTAAAAAATATTTTGTGCAAAATTAAATTTTCTAGTCAATAACTTTGCAAAGTTTTTCTAGTTAATAAGATAGAAATTAAATTTCCCAACCATAAATTTATGCCAGCAATCGCGTTATTCGAGCCAGAAATCGCTGGCAATGTCGGCACCATAATTCGCACCATCGCTTGCTTTGATGCGCCCTTGCACATCATAGAGCCATGTGGCTTCCCCTTCGATATGCAGCGCATAAAAAAATCCGCCCTCGATTATATTGAGCATGCGCAAATCATTCGCCATGTGTCATTCGCAGCATTTTTGCAAACAGAAATTATTGAGAAAAATCGGCGTTTAATTTTGGCAACAACCAAAGGCTCTGTCGATTATCGAAAATTCAAATTTGAAGAAAGTGACGTAATTCTTTTCGGCAAAGAAAGCGCCGGAGTACCTGAAAACGTGGCTTCATCGGCCCATGCAAAAATTTTTATCCCAATGCAAAATCAAATGCGCTCGCTAAATATTGCAATTTCTTGCGGAATTATTTTAGCGCGAGCGGTGAAATGAAGCTAAAATAAAATGTCTTGGATTTTTTACACAATCGCTGCCGCAACTTTACAAACCTTCCGCAATCTAGAGCAAAAAGCGCTCTCCAAAAAACTAGATTCTCTTACAGTATCATGGTCGCGCTTCATTTTACCCTTACCGTTAGCGATCGCCGTTTCTTTCTATACTGCGCAATCAATAAACCATCAATTTATTTATTATTGCCTCATTACCGCAATCGCGCAAGTTGGCGGAAATATTTGCTTGTTACAAACATTTAAATCAAAAAATTTTAGCATCGGAATCGCTTTTTACAAAACAGAAGTTTTGCAAACTTTAATTTTAGGATTGTTATTTTTCAATGCCAGCATTTCACCATCAGGAATCGCCGCAATCCTTGTCACAACTGCTGGCGTAGTGCTTATGTCGGGTCTAGTTTTTAATGGCGGAATCAAGGAATTTTTGCGCTCATTAAAAAACAAAGCAGCATTTTACGGGCTATTATGCGGATTATGTTTCTCAATCTCATCCTTCAATTTAAAATTTGCCGCAGAAGAACTTTTTGCACGCGGATACATGGGAATGCAGGCTCCGCTAATAGTTTTGATGTGGGTAATTTGCTTCCAAAATATATTATTTATCAGCATAAAGCTTTATCAAAATCGCCTAATACAAGATTTAAAAATCCTCTCCTCATCAGAAAATAAATTCGCTTTTTTAAGAACCTCAATCCTAAGTTTCGCAGGATCAATTTGCTGGTTCACAGCCTTCGCTTTCGGCGGCGTAATATATATTAAAGCCATAGGCCAATTAGAGCTGGTTCTAGCCCTCATCGCCTCCCATTTTATTTTAAAAGAAGCCCCAAACAGAATCGAATTTGCAGGAGTCACACTAACCGCCGCAGGGATTTTATGGCTAATTCTCAAGGAAATTATGGTATAAATCGTACTAAAAATATCGCGCCAATTCTAGATGCAACGCCATCAAAAAAACAAAGAAAGATCAGGCGCATATCATCTTAGGATCAGAAAGACGAAGCTTCTTTCTGAGATATACTTCGAACCGAGTTCGGCGTGCCGCTTTAATTCCGCGGCATCACATCCAAAATCGGCGCAATATTCTTAACAACCCTCCCAGCGACAGGCGCCGCAACCATTCCCCCAGTATTAAACGAATAATTCGGATGATCCAAAACCACATAAACCAAATATTTTGGCTGCGAAATCGGAAACACCGCAATGAAAGACGCAATAGTCTGCCGCTCGTTATACCCGTTGCCCTCAACCTTATTCGCCGTCCCAGTTTTTCCGCCAACTTCATAACCTTCAATATTCGCAAACCGCCCCGTGCCATCAGTAGCAACCTTCCGCAGCATCAATCGCATAATCGCCGAAGTAGATTCTTTGAGAACGCGCCGCCCGCTAGGCTGTTTTTCCAGCTTCAAAAATGACGGATTGTAAAAAATTCCGCCATTAATAATCGCCGCCGTCGCAGATGCAATATGGAGCGGCGTCACAGCAATACCGTGCCCGTAAGAGATTGTATATAAACTAATATCGCGCCAAACTTTCGGATAAATCGGCCGCCCCAGCCCCGGAAAATCAACCTCCAACTTCTTCAAGAAATTAATATCCTTCAAAAAATTACGCTGTTTATCGATGCCAATTTTCTGCGCGATCTGCACCGTTCCTATGTTGGAGGAGTGTGAGAAAATTTCTTCCACCGTCATTTCGCCTTTAAATGGGTGATCGTCTTTAATGGTGAAGCGCCCGTATTTGATTGGGTCGGAGACGTTATAAACATCGTCCATTTTCACCAAATTTTCTTCAAACGCGATGGCATTAGTGAAAATTTTGAAGATCGAGCCAAGCTCGTAGACGCCGTTAGTGACACGGTTGAAGCGCTCATCAGGGGAAGCATCTTGTTGCAAATTCGGATCAAAACTTGGCAGTGAAGAAAGTGCGAGAATTTCGCCATTAGTAACGTCCATAACCACGCCAGATGCGGCTTTAGCCCTAAATTCTTCCATGCCGTTTATCAGCTCATTATTGAGAATATCTTGCACACGCACGTCGGCAGCGAGTTGCAGCCTTTCTTCGTCGCGCAAAAGTTGGCGATCGTATTGCATCTCCATGCCCGCAAGCCCGTGCCTGTCTAGGTCTACATAGCCAACAAGATGCGATAAAATTGAGCGCTGCGGATAAACTCGAATGCGATCATCTTCAAAAAGCAGCCCTGCCATTTTTAAATTTTGTACGCGCTCTTCCTGCGCCGGAGTAACGTTGCGGCGAATTAATACCCAGCCTTTATTGCTGCGATTAGACTTGCGATCAGAGATTTTTTTGATGACTTCTTGATAAGTTAAATCGAGGAAAATAGTGGATAGACCCTTGGCAATCAAGCTCGCGTCCTTCACTAAAATATTGCTAACATAAAGTGATTTTGTTTTTAAATCGGTCGCAACCAGCACTTCATTGCGATCAATAATATCGCCGCGCTTGTTGATTTTATTGAGGTCGTAGATGAACCTGATTTTTACTTTATCGCCAAAAGTCGCCAAAAAAAACAGGCGCAAAATAATGGCGACAAAAATTGCGAGAATAAAAAAATAAACAAAAACTAGGCGACTTTTTTTAAGTTCTGCAATTGCCATTTAAAGATGAGTCGATTGTAATGCAAAGCAGCGCCAGTGTTGAGTTGGCGCCAAGTGAATCTTGATATTCCTAAACACCAGTTTCAGCAATTAATTTTTTCACTGCATTAACAGAAGCATTGAACATTGTGAGTTCTTGCACGTTAAGTTTTATTTCAACAATTTTCTCAACACCATTTTTGCCAATAACCGCAGGAACGCCTATATATAGGCCTTTTACGCCATATTCACCATTAAGATTTGCTGCAACAGGAAGGATTTTTCTTTTATCGAACAAATAACTTTCGGCCATTGCAATTGCTGATGTTGCGGGTGCATAAAATGCCGAGCCATTGCCTAAAAGTTTAACAATTTCTGCGCCACCATCACGAGTTCTTTGTACGATTTCTTCGATTTTTGTTTTAGTGGTTAAACCCATCTCGATCAAGTCTGGCAAAGGGATTCCAGCTACTGAAGAATAGCGCACTGAAGGCACCATTGTGTCACCATGTCCGCCCAAAACAAAGGTGCGAACATCTTCAACTGAAACGTTAAATTCGCGCGCTAGAAATAGCCCGAAGCGAGCAGAATCAAGTACTCCGGCCATTCCTACAACTTTATTTGCAGGCAATCCAGAAACTTTTTGCATCACGTAGACCATTGCGTCTAGTGGGTTGGTGATCACAATTACGAATGCGTTTGGAGCGTGTTTTTTGATTCCTTCGGCCACGGTTTTGATGATTCCGACATTGGTTGCCATTAAATCATCGCGGCTCATTCCAGGTTTGCGAGCAATGCCAGCGGTTACAATCACAACATCTGCGCCCTCAATATCGGCGTAAGAATCGGTGCCGATTATGTTTGCGTCATAGCCTTCAACAACTGAAGATTGTTCGAGGTCAAGCGCCTTGCCTTTCGCCACGCCTGCAGCTACGTCGAACAAAACTATATCACCTAGATTTTTTAATCCTGCTAAATGGGCTAGAGTGCCGCCAATATTGCCTGCGCCGATTAAGGCGATTTTGTTTCTTTTTGCCATAAAATTTGTTAGTTGGTAATGTTGAGAATCTGGGGGAAGATTATGGTTAATGTGTTGAAAATAATAGGGGTTTTTTAAAAATTTCTTGTTCGATTTCTTTTTAGATTTATTACATCAAGTCTATTTGGATTTTATTCAAAATTTCTTGTGCGATTTCTTTGATGTTTTTTGTGCCGTCGATTATCGCAATTCTTGGATTATTTTGTGCTAATTGTAGGAATCCATCGCGAGTTTTTTGGTGAAAATCTTTGCCAAATTTCTCATAGCGATTATTTGTGTCTCGCCCAGCAATCCTTGCAAATGCTGTATCTACAGGTACATCAATCAAGAAAGTTATATCGGGTGCAAAATTTTCGATGGCTAAATTTTTTACTTCCTCAATCAATTTCAAATCAACACCAAAACCATAGCCCTGATAAGAAAAAGTTGAATCAAAAAAGCGATCAGAAATTACAATTTTGCCTGCGTTAAGGGCGGGTTTAATTAACTTTTCAACATGCTCAATTCTTGCGGCAAAATTCAAAAAAATTTCACTTTTCGCTTCAAGTTTTGCAATATTTTCATCAAGCAAAATGCCGCGAATAAGCTCCCCTGAAGGCACTCCACCGGGTTCTCTAGTAATTAGTGCATCATAATTTTTTGCCAGCAAAAATTCATGCAACATTTTAGATTGTGTAGATTTTCCGCTACCTTCAATACCTTCAAAAGTAATAAATTTATGTTTCATTTTGTGGTTAATTTATAAAAGAATGATATAGTTTGTATGAGTAAGAATTTAAGAGAAGAAATTTAGTGTGAAAAAAGAATTTGAGTGGAGTAAGGTCTCTGAGCCGAGTTCGAGGTCACCCTGATAATTCTCAAGTTTAATCGAGATAGCCCGTGGCCTCGCTGCCCGAGGAGCAGAGGCCTTACTCCACTCAAATTCTTTTTTCACACTAAATTTCTTCTCTTAAATTCTTACTCATACAAACTATATCATTCTTTTATAAATTAAAATATGAATATCCTAATCAGTGGAGCTAATAGCGGCATAGGTCGCGCCCTTGCAATTGCATATTCTAAGCCCGATGTAAATCTATTTTTATGCGCCAGAAATTTGCAAAAGTTGCAAGAAGTAAAAGAAATTTGCCGCGAATTAAAAGCAAATGTTTTTATCAAATCGCTCGATGTTAAAAACGAAGATGAATCGAGAATTTGGATACAAAAAATAGAAGAAAATTATCCGCTCGATTTAATAATTGCTAGCGCAGGAATTTCAGCTGGAACCAGCGACAGCACTGAAAGCGTTGAGCAAATAAAAAATATTTTAACAACCAATATTGATGGAATTTTAAACATCATTAATCCTGCGATTGAAAAAATGAAGCAAAGAAAATCGGGGCAAATTGTGTTAATCTCTTCTCTGGCGGGCTTTCGCGGCCTTCCATCTGCGCCAGCATATTCTGCAAGCAAGGCGGCGGTAAGGGTTTATGCAGAGGCTTTGCGTGGCAATTTGGCCGAGTTTGGAATCAAGGTAAATGCTGTTTGCCCAGGATATGTGAAAACGCCGATGACTGATGTTAATGATTTTTTTATGCCATTTTTGATGTCGGCTGAAAAGGCGGCGAAAATAATAAAGAATGGGATTCGTAAAAATAAATCGCGGATTGCTTTTCCGTTGCCGCTTTATTTTGCAGTATGGCTTGCGGCGCTACTGCCACCTTGCATGACAGATGCTATCTTTTCTAAATTGCCGAAGAAAAAATCGATGTAAGTTTTTGATCGCGCGCTAAACTGCTAGATCTCGTCCTCGGTAAAGCCCCTTCCCGACATACTTCGCCCCTCAGACAGCGGCGCGCCGAACTCGGTTTGAAGTATGTCGGGAAGGGGCTTTACCTTGCTTGTTATGTTCTTGGGGAATTTAAAACTTAAATTTGATGAGGGGTTTATTCTATGATAAATCCATTTTCTTTGAAAATCACTTTTGCTTGTGGGGTCTTTAAAAACTTCAAAAATTCTCTGGCAATATCCATGTTATCGCCAGCAATTACGAGGGCTTGATAAAAAATATGCTGGGTTTTTTTGCGCGATAAAATTCTTAAATCGCTATGATTACTCACCTGACTCGCCAATAAAATTGCATAGCTATCACTGTTTTCTTGCAATAATTTTACGATTGACGATTTATCCTCACTAAGTTTTGTAAAAAGCTTTACGTCATGCAGCTGTAGGGTTTCAACCGTATTTTTGCTATATTTTCCTAGCGAAGATTCTTCATTATCAACAATTAAATTTAAGCGATTGCGATTAAGAATTTGCAACGATTCTTCAAAATCAGGATTATTTTCTAGCAGAGAATTTGGTGCGGATAAATTATCGCGCGAGGTTACTAACACAAGGTCGTCGCTGGCAATGTGATTAACATTGTAAATATCAATCAAGCCTTTTTGTTTCAAATTAGATAGCCAATCTTGATGTGCCGAGATGAATACATCTGAGGGTTCGCCAGCATCAATATCGTTAATTAAATCGTTGGCAGAAGCAAATCCTACCGAAACAATTACGGCATTTTTTTGCGAATAAGTGCGTGAAATTTTAGTGAGAGCGGCTACTAAATTTGGTTCAGCAAGAACGGTTAAGCTCTTGATTTGATGGGCGTAAGATGGCGCTGCAAATAAAAAACAACACAGCGCCGTTTTAGCTAAAATATTTCGCAATGTTCTGTAATTATATTCTATAAACATATTCCGTTAATGTATTCTACGAATCTTCTCAAGCAAGACCACGAGCTAGTTCAGGCCATTTGTACGATAACGTATTTTATAGCAAAAACTAAACCGATAACATAGATTTACGTTGATCATCAATTTCATCAAACACCTCTTCCCACGTTCCCGTAGTAGAAGCCTTGCTATATTCTGTAACGCGATTTTCAAAGAAATTTGTATGCTCAACGCCGTTTAAAATTTCGTCAAGCCACGGCAAAGGATTGTCATCGATCATATAAATATCCTTCAAGCCCAACTGGCTCAAGCGTCTATCGGCAATATAACGAATGTATCTTTTTACTTCGCGCGAAGTTAATCCTTCAATATTTCCCATTTCAAACGCCAAATCGATGAAGGCATCTTCAAAATGAACAATCGTCGCACAAGCTTCATACAAGCGGCCTTTAAGGTCTTCGTCCCAAACCTCAGGATTTTCTTGTACAAAAGTACGAAATAATTTGATGATTGAAGCGGTGTGTAAACTTTCATCGCGCACCGACCAAGCCACGATTTGTCCCATTCCTTTCATCTTTCCAAAGCGCTGAAAATTCAACAAAATTGCGAAAGAAGCAAAAAGTTGCAAGCCTTCAGTAAAGCCACCAAACACCGCGAGAGTAGTTGCAATATCCTTTTTTGTAGCAACGCCAAACTTGTGCATATAATCATATTTATCCTTCATTTCTTTATATTTCATGAAGGCCGAATATTCTTGTTCAGGCATGCCGATTGTGTCGAGCAAGTGTGAGTAGGCCGCGATATGAACCGTTTCCATGTTAGAAAACGCCGCCAACATCATTTTAACTTCAGTCGGTTTAAAAACTTGCGAATAATGCTGCATGTAACAGTTATTCACCTCAATATCGGCCTGCGTAAAAAAGCGAAAAATTTGCGTGAGAAGATTTTTCTCGGAAGCGGTTAAATTATGTTTCCAATCTCGCACGTCATCGGCTAAAGGAACTTCCTCTGGAAGCCAATGAATCTGCTGCTGCTTAAGCCATGCATCATATGCCCAAGGGTAATAAAAAGGTTTATAAATCGGTTTCGCATCGAGTAAAGACATGGAAAGTAAAACTTTAAATTAAGAAATTAAGAAGGGCGATATTCTAGTTTTTTTTGAAGAAAATAAACAAGAGTTTTATCAAAAAAGAAAAATTGTAATTTGAAAAATTTATAGATAGTATTCGGGCTTCCAAATTTTTACATTTACAAACAATAATTATTAAAAAACTATGTCAGTTCTTGTCGGAAAAAAAGCCCCAGATTTCACTGCGGCAGCGGTTATGGGTAATAATGAAGTTAACGATAAATTCAATCTTCATACATTCTTAAAAGGCAAAATCGGTGTATTATTTTTCTACCCACTAGATTTCACTTTTGTTTGCCCTTCAGAAATCATCGCCTTCAATCATCGCCTCAAAGAATTCAAAGATCTTGGCGCTGAAGTTATTGGCGTTTCAGTAGATTCGCATTTCTCGCATATCGCGTGGAAAAATACCCCTGTTAACAATGGTGGAATTGGCCAAGTTCAATATCCATTAGTTGCAGATTTAACCAAAAATATTGCGCGCGACTACGATGTTCTAATCAATGAAGCTGTGGCTCTGCGTGGCACTTTCTTAATCGATCAAGATGGCGTTGTGCGTCACCAAGTTATTAACGATTTGCCGTTGGGTCGCAACATCGATGAAGCAATTCGTATGGTTGAAGCGCTAAAATTTTTCCAAGCTCACGGCGAAGTTTGCCCTGCCGGTTGGAATAAAGGCAAAAAAGGTATGAAGCCAAACGCTGCAGGCGTTGCCGAATATCTTGCTGGCAATGCAGAAGATTTGTAATTCTATGTCAAAGGCGTGAATCTAGGCCTTCACGCCTTTGTTTCGCTCAAGCTAAAAACTTTGCTTGACTTGAAAAACAAATCCACTAAATTACTCGCCCCTTAAATAAAATTTTTACGTAAAAGTTGCGCCGCGCTTTTAAGCGAGCACTCCCGATATACCAAAAATTTAATAATTAACATTTTTTTCGATGCCAACAGTTAATCAGCTTATCAGAAAGCCAAGAGTGAAGCAAAGCAAGAAGAACAAGGTTCCAGCTATGCAAGGATGTCCTCAAAAAAGAGGTGTTTGTACTCGTGTTTATACAACAACTCCAAAGAAGCCAAACTCGGCTCTTCGTAAAGTTGCGCGCGTTAAACTTACTAACGGACATGAAGTTATCGCTTACATTCCGGGCGAAGGTCATAACCTACAAGAACACTCTGTTGTTGCGCTTCGCGGCGGTCGTGTAAAAGATTTGCCGGGTGTGCGTTATCACTTGATCAGAGGCTACTTAGATACTCAAGGTGTGAAAAATCGCAAGCAATCTCGTTCAAAATACGGCGCACAAAACCAAAATAGTTTTCTCAGTGCGGGCCTAGCTCGCATTGCATTCAATAATTATAATTTTTAAGAAGTAAATCATGCGTAGAAGAGCCGCACAAGTAAGAAAAATCATTCCAGACGCCAAATATGGCGAAATTATCGTTTCTCGTTTTGTCAATCGTTTAATGGATGATGGCAAAAAATCAGTTGTTGAAAAAGCTGTTTATCAAGCTTTCGATGAAATTGAAAATAAATTTAAAAGAAGCCCAATTGAAGTTTTTAAAGAAGCTCTAGAAAACGTTACGCCAAAAATCGAAGTTAGATCTCGTAGAATTGGTGGCGCAACTTACCAAATTCCAGTTGAAGTTTCTCCTAGACGTGGCTCAGCTCTAGCTTTGAAATGGTTAAAGATTGCTATCAATAACATTAAAGGAAAAGGTTTGGCTAACAAGGTTCAATTTGTTATCATGGAATCTCTAGAAAATAAAGGTTGGGCAGTTAAAAAACGCGAAGAAGTTTTCAAAATGGCTGAAGCAAATAAAGCTTTCGCTCACTATCGTTGGTAGTAGAATAGAAATATTTTTTAAGAAAGGTGTCTACATTTGTAGCCACCTTTTTTTTATGCAAAATTGTTTAGCTTTTTAAGCTGTGGTTTGATTATATTCCAACTACTTTTGAGAGCAGAGTTTACTTTGCGCATCAAAACCTTGGACCCTCTTCCGCAACAGATAGAAAAGATTTGGCGAGAAGTAATTTTTGAAAGAATTTATCATAAATGTTAAAATTTCCTCAATTCGACATCGTAATTCCTGTCCACAAAAAAGATTTGGCAGTTCTAGAATATTGCATCGATGCCGCACGTAAAAAAATTGTTGGAGCTAGAAGAATCATCACCGTTTCAGTAGAAAAATATACCGATAGCGCCGAGTGGTTTCCTGAGTCAAAATTTCCTTTCAGCATGGATCTTGCGCGCCAATATACAGGCGGATCTTGTGGCTGGTATTTTCAGCAACTCCTCAAGCTCTACGCCCCATTGGTTATTCCTGATATCGCCGAAAATGTTTTGATTCTCGATAGTGACACGGTTTTTTTTCGCCAAACTAAAATGTTCGATAAATGTGGCAGGCCATTTTACAACACAAGCAAGGATACCAAAATATGCCGCAAACCCTTTGATATTGCGGTCGCAGAGCATATTAATAAATTATGGCCTGCAATTTCTCGTGAAAATCTTCCAGCGCAATTTAAAGAGATTTCAGGAGTTTGTCACAGCATGATGTTCAATCGTGAAATAATTTCTGAGCTTTTTGAAAAAGTCGAAAAACATGATGGCAGTGGCGATAAGTTTTTTAAAATATTTTTAAAGCATTCCAATCATCATCATTGCGCTTCGGAATATCAAATTTATTTCAATTTTTTACTAATTTTTCATAGCAACAAAATTGCTATCAGAAAATTAAAATATAAAAACACCGCCGATCTTAATATCAAAAAATATCGTAAGCGCTTAAAATATAGTTATTGTTCGTTTCACTCTTATTTGCGTAGTGGGCGAGGCAATTCTACGCGTGTGCAAATGGAGAATTTTTTCAAGAAAATTTGGCAAAAATTATTTGAAGTTGAGCAATGGAATATTGGTATTGCAACTTGCAATATCGCGCAGTTTTTAACTATGCCAAATCAAAAAATTAAATGGTTGAAAAATCCTTCTCTTAGCGAATTTAGGGCTGATTCTTTTGGTTTGGTGCAAGATGAGAAGAAATTTATTTTCTTTGAAAAATATGATCGCGTTAAAAGAAAGGGGAAAATTTCTGTTTTAGAGCTTAGCAAAAACCTTGAGATTCTAAGTGAGAGAGATGCTTTAGAAGAAAATTACCATCTTTCATATCCTTATATTTTTTCTCATGCAGAAAAAAATTATGCTTTAGTTGAGAGCCACCGCGCTAAAGAATTAGCGCTTTACGAGGTTTCAGAAAACTTGCAGCTCAAAAAAATCAAAGTTATTTTTGATAATTTAGAGGTGGTTGACCCGTCAATAATTTTTTATGAAAATAAATTCTGGCTCTTCTTTTCTTTGGCCAATGAAGGCGATGCCAAGCTTTACCTAGCCTATGCCAACAACTTGCAAGGCGAATGGAAGATGCATCAAAAAAATCCAGTGAAAGACGATATTTCTTCGTCACGTTCAGCTGGTGAAATTTTTGCGCATAATGGAATTTTATACAGGCCATCGCAAAATTGCGCTAGGAGTTATGGCGCTGCAATTATGGTTAATAAAATTACGCAATTAACCACAGAAGAATTTGCTGAGGTTGAAGAGATGGAAATCACGCCAAATCAATTGGGGCAATATCCGCTTGGCCTTCACAATATTGCATCTTTGGGAGAAAATCTAACAATTATTGATGGTAAAAAAAGATTTTTTGTGCCGCATAAAATTTTTATTTATCTAATTTTTAAAGCGAAAAAATTTTTAAAAAATTTCTGATTACCAAAACAACAAACCATATACTGCGCTACGATATTTTATGTAAGTGGCGCCGACCCAGAAGTAGAGCTGGGCAAGATGTCTCCGTATGTTGCAAATATTTTTCCATTATTGCTGCGTGTGATCGATAAAAAACAAGATGAATTTGTAATTTTTGGCGATGATTATAACACAAAAGATGGTATTTACGTCAGAGATTATATTCATGTTACAGACCTTGCCAATGCTCATTTGTGGGCTTTTAGAAAGCAGCTTGAAACTAATAAATCTGTAAAAATAAATTTAGGAAATGACGTTACGTATTTTCAGCTTAAAGATTATGATTTTGGCGATGATTTAAAAACTTTCGATCAAGTTTACGAACTCATCGGGACTAAAGAATTTGATGCTTATAAGCACGGCGAAGATTCAAAAGTTGTGTTTATGAATTCTGATGGAAGATTTTTTTGCAAAGAAGAGTTGAGCGGTAAGGCGGTGGAGACGTGTGCGCTCAATCTTAGTTGGACGCCAATTTATATTTATCAGGGCATCTTAAAGCATTTCAAGAAGAATCGCGATAAGCCGCAACAGCCTTTTTTGCCAAGTGCAAAAACTTTGGCGCAAATTTCTGTTCTATTTAGGCAGCAGTATAAACTGTGGCGAAAACGTCTCAAGAAAAAACTGAAAGGCCAACTTAAATTCCTAGTTCGAACTATTTTTGATGTTAGGAAGTGCTTTAACTAACTTGCGAACGACTCTAAAAATCAGCAAAAACTTCTTGTAAACTAGCCAAGGATCCCTAGAATGTCGCGCCTTTCATTTTTTAAAATACTTAATTCATCAGAAATTTATTTATGGCACGCTTAATTGAAATCGAAAAATATCGTAACATTGGTATCATGGCGCATATCGACGCTGGTAAAACTACCACCACTGAGCGTATTCTTTTCTACACAGGAAAATCACACAAAATTGGCGAAGTGCATGACGGTGCAGCTACAATGGATTGGATGGAGCAAGAACAAGAGCGCGGCATCACTATCACTTCTGCGGCTACAACTTGCTTCTGGAAAGAGCATCGCGTCAATATTATCGATACTCCGGGCCACGTAGATTTCACCATTGAAGTTGAGCGCTCACTTCGCGTGCTTGATGGCGCGATTTGCGTTTTCGATGCGGTTGCTGGTGTTGAGCCTCAATCAGAAACAGTATGGCGTCAAGCTAATAAATATCGCGTTCCACGCATGTGTTTCGTTAATAAAATGGATCGCACTGGCGCAAATTTCTACCGTTGCGTAGATATGATGAAAACTCGCTTGGGGGCTAAACCAATCCCTATTCAATTGCCAATCAACGAAGCCGAAGATTACGGTGGCTTGATCGATTTAGTAAAAATGAAAGCCGTAGTTTGGAAAGATGAAACTATGGGCGCCGATTTCACCTACGAAGAAATTCCTGCAGATCATCAAGCTAGAGCCGATGAATATCGCGCGCAGCTAGTAGAGGCAGCAGTTGAGCAAGACGACGCCTTGATGGACGCCTATCTTAACGGTGCCGAAATCTCTGAAGTAGATCTTAAGCGTTGTATTCGCGCAGCCACAATTAACGGTGCTTTCGTGCCAGTTTTAAACGGAACTGCCTTCAAAAATAAAGGTGTGCAAACATTGCTAGACGCAGTAGTTGATTACCTTCCAAGTCCAGTTGACATCAAAGAAATCCCTGCAATCAGATTAGAAGATGATGCTCCAATCAACATCACTTGTGGCGATAAAAAATTCGCAGGGCTTGCTTTCAAAATCATGACAGATCCTTTCGTTGGTTCATTAACCTTCGTTCGTATTTACTCTGGTGTGCTTGCAGGCGGTTCTGGATTAATCAACACCACCAAAAGTTCGAAAGAGCGCGTTGGCCGTATTTTGTTGATGCATGCAAATAATCGTGAAGACATCAAAGAGGCTTTCGCCGGCGATATCGTGGCACTTGCTGGTTTGAAGAATACTACAACTGGTGATACGCTAGTTGAGCAAGGCAATGATATCGTGCTTGAGCGCATGATTTTCCCAGATCCGGTAATCGAAGTTTCGGTTGAGCCAAAATCTCAAGCTGACCAAGAAAGAATGGGCATGGCCTTGGGCCGCTTGGCTTCAGAAGATCCTTCTCTGCGCATCGAATCAGATCAAGAAAGTGGCCAAACTATCCTTAAAGGCATGGGTGAGTTGCACTTAGAGATCATCGTAGACCGCATGAGACGTGAATTTAAAGTTGAAGCAAATATCGGTCAACCAAAAGTGGCTTACCGCGAAACTATAACTAAAAAAGTCGAAATCGATTATACGCACAAAAAACAATCTGGCGGTTCTGGGCAATTCGCGCGCGTTAAAATCACGTTCGAGCCAATCCTAGACCCAGAAGTTAAAGAAAATTTCATCTTCGAAAGCAAAGTTGTCGGCGGACGCGTTCCAAAAGAATATATCCCCGGCGTTGAAAAAGGTCTTGAATCTGCTAAAGATAACGGCTTCCTAGCTGGATATCCAGTGGTTCGCCTTAAAACAACACTAACCGATGGCGCTTATCACGATGTCGATTCTTCTGCGCTAGCATTCGAAATCGCTTCGCGCACCGCTTTCCGTGAGGCTATGGAAAAGGCTGGTCCAGTAATTCTAGAGCCAATCATGAAAGTTGAAGTTGTTACGCCTGAAGAATATATGGGCGACGTAATCGGAGACATTAACTCAAGACGCGGACAAATCATGAACCTAGAGCCACGTGATGTGGTGCAAGTTATCACTGCGAAAGTTCCTCTTGCAGCAATGTTTGGCTATGTTAATTCATTGCGCTCTCTTTCTCAAGGACGCGCCAACTACGCAATGGAATTTGATTGCTATGAGCAAGTTCCTAATGCAGTTGCAGATGAAATTAAAGCGAAAAAAGCTTAAGTTTCTGAATTGTTTACATATAAAAAGGGAGTGCAGATTAACACTGCGCTCCCTTTTTATTTTTTATCGCGAAATAAAAAATAGTGGCCTACATAGATTTTGAGCAAAATTCATGAAACATTACGACGCAATAATAATTGGCGCAGGAGCCGCAGGTCTAATGTGTGCAGCTATAGCTGGTAAGCGTCAACGCAAAGTTCTACTAATTGATCACGCTAAAAAAGTTGGCGAAAAAATCCGCATCTCTGGTGGAGGAAGATGTAACTTTACCAATATTCACACCTCGCCAAAAAATTTCATTTCACAAAATCCTTATTTTTGCGTTTCAGCCCTACAGCGCTTTACTCCACAAGATTTCATCGAGCTAGTGAAAAAGCATAAAATAGCCTTTCACGAAAAAACTTTAGGGCAATTATTTTGTGATTTTTCTTCGCAACAAATAATCGATATGTTGCTCAAAGAATGCGAAGAAGGAAGTGTTGAAATTTTGTTAGAACATATAGCAAAGAGCATTAAAAAAATAGAAGATCTAGAGATGGAACCGCAGATGAGAGTAAGGTCGAAAAGAATTTTAGCAGAAGAAAGTCGGGATAATATTTCCGCAGATTCTAAAATAAATTTCACTCTAAAAATCGAAAATAAAAATACTGATGACAACCTGTCGGAGCAGGTTTTTTGTGAATCTTTGATAATTGCAACAGGTGGATTATCAATTCCAAAAATGGGCGCAAGCAGCTTCGGCTATGATATGGCAAGAAAATTCGGCATAAAAATTATCGAACCATATCCAGCATTAGTCCCGCTAACACTAGAGAAATCAATGCTTGACGACACTAGAAATTTAGCAGGAGTTTCTGTTGAAGCGATAGTAAGTTGTGCTGTTAGGCCAGCAATATCAAGCTCTGCAGCGTCTTTAGCAAATGCTGCAATTTTCGACAAACCACTTGCAGCCAGCGCCAACAAACATTCTACGCTACAAAATATAAGTTTTCGCGAAGCGATTCTCTTCACTCATCGCGGCCTTTCGGGCCCTGCAATTTTACAAATTTCTTCTTATTTACAAAGAGGCCAAGAACTCACTATTAACATGGCTCCAGACCATAATATTTATGATATTTTTCTGGCCGAAAAAAAGCTAAAACCAAAACAAGAAATTGCAACAATTCTCAATAAATATATACCAAAAAGTCTCGCTGCTTATATAGTGCAAACCCACTTGGCTCAAGGCTGGATAGCTGACATGCCTAGCCACAAACTAAAAGAAATCGCTAATCACGTAAATGCGTGGAAACTACAACCAGAAGGAACCGAAGGCTATGTCAAAGCCGAAGTTACTGCAGGTGGAATTGATACTAATGAAATTTCTTCCAAAACTTTTGAGTGCAAGTCGGTTCCAAACCTCTATTTCATTGGCGAGGTGCTTGATGTTACGGGCCATCTCGGTGGTTTTAATTTTCAATTTGCATGGTCATGTGGCCATGCGGCTGGGCAGTTTATTTAATCAAAACATCTTTTTAACCTACAATCTCTAACCTAAATTACTCTAAATGAAAATGCTCAATAAATTAAAAACGCCACGAATTCTCTTCCCATTTTTTATGGCACTAATCATGGCTTTTGTAATGTCATGCTTTATGTCATTAATTCTAATCGGATTTGTTGAGCATTTTTTTGCAATATGGATGCGCTCATTTTTAATGGCATTTACAATTGCCTTCCCTACAGCCTACATAGTTTCTCCGCTTGTGCAGAAAATTGTTCATCACATTTGCGTTCGTACAAAATAAGAAGAATAGTTGCAAATATCAAGCATATTAATTAACATAGTTGCATATATCAATTAAATTAATTACCATGTCTCAAGCTAATATAAACAGTCTGCGACACTATTCACGGAAGATGATTCGTGAATTAGGAATCCTAGAAATCGAGAAAGATAACGAAAAATCCACTCCTCAGCGTTGGCAAACCTTAATCGAAATTGCGCAAACTCCAAAAATTACAATTTCTAAGCTTTCTCAAAATTTAGTTTTGCATATCTCAACCATCTCGCGCATCGCTAATTCATTGATTGAAGACAAGTTAGTGCGATATGATTCAAATCTAGATCGTCGTGAAAAATCACTAAAAATAACAAAAAAAGGTCTCTTAGAGTTAAAAAAAATTGAGGATTTTTCTAACCATAAAATCCTCAATGCCTTCAAATTCCTAGGCGTAAAAGACCAAGAGAAAATTGTTGAGGCAATAAAAAAATATAGCGATGCTCTTGAAAAAAGCAGGCTTAGTAATCAGTTGAAAAAAATAAAAATCCTTACCATTTCAACCTCAAGACCCTTGCGAAAGCAGATCAAAAGCATGATTGTCAATATTCAGAAAAATGAATTTTCTATTCCCGTCACAGAAGAGACCAATGCTTGTATTTTAAGGGCTGAAGATAATTTTTATTACAACAATTCTTATAATTTTTGGTATGCAGTTGATGAGGCGGGCTCAATAATTGGAAGCATCGCTCTCAAAAAAATCGATAAGAATAATGGGGAGATAAAAAAGTTTTTCGTAGTAAGAGAATATCGCGGTCAAAAGGTCTCGCAGGCCTTGATGATAAAACTTTTAGACGCTGCCAAATCTCACAAATTTCAGCATTTATATTTAGGAACAGTTAATGTTTTAAAAGCGGCGCAAAGTTTTTATTTAAAATATGGATTTAAAAAAATTACCAAAAAATCCTTACCAAAAAATTTTGAACAATGCGCTCTCGACACCTTCTTTTTCAAGGGAGAAACCAATAAGATCGTCGGTAACTTTTAGAATAAATATCATGAAAAAACAAACCTATCAATATGGCGTAGAAGCAGAGCTGGCCGCCATAAACTTCCTTCAAAAAAAGGATTATAAAATTATTGCTCAACGCTATAAAACAAAATTAGGTGAAGTGGATATTGTTGCAGAAATTGAGCAAACCCTTGTATTTATTGAGGTTAAGGCCAGAAAAAGCCAAGAGCTAATTGAGGCAATGTTACGCAAAAACCAAATAAATCGCATAAGAAATGCCGCAAGATTTTTTCTCGCAAAAAATATAAAATATCAAAATCATGATGTTAGATTTGATTTTATTTTGTTTGAAAAAAACTTAGAAGCGCAACATTTTGAGGCTTTTTTTGAATGAAATTAATTGTTATAAAGCCTTAATTAGTAAGTCTTTAAGAGAGTTTAAATTTTCTTAACATCAATTTTTTAAACCAATAAAAAATAACAATAACTTTTTTCACTTTTCTACTTGCATTTTATTTTCTGATTACAATAATCATCGTCCCTTTATTTATCTGCAGACAGAAGTCGCACAAGAAAATGGGTAGAACAATCACTCCTTGAAGCATTGATTTCATTGGTTTCATTGATATCTAAAAAGATTCGAGTATTTTTTCAAAAATGCACTTCCGAAATATAAGTTTTTTGGAATCATTTTTAACATCGTTAATAAATTGGTAAGAATTTAAGAATAATATTTTATGACCAAAGCAACCTTCCAACGCACCAAACCCCACGTCAACATCGGCACCATCGGCCACGTTGACCACGGTAAAACAACCCTAACAGCGGCAATAACTAGCTACTTGTCAAAATCGGGCATGGCAGAAAAGCGCGGCTACGATCAAATCGACGCAGCTCCTGAAGAAAAAGAAC
>CAMCAW010000010.1 GCA_945872855.1 Rickettsia typhi
TTTCTAATTCATTCATTAATTTCAGGTTTTTTGTTTTTCGTTCGCGCGGACATTTTTGGCGCGAATATTTAAAAGTGAATTTCGTTTATCTGTGGCATTTAATTTTCAACATCATTTTGCTCTACATATTAAAGGATAGAATGCATATCAATATTTTTGTTGCACAGTTTATTTGCGCAATAATTTTGGTGGTTATCGTCTATTTTGCTCATAAACATTTTTCATTTAAAGCATCGTGAACAAAAAATTATTTAAGGCCTGTAATCAAGAACAGGGCTTCGCTTCGCACCTTAGTGTGTTTTTAATTTTATCGCTTTTTACTGCAATAAATTTCTCGCCATATCTAATTTTCTACGAAAAACTGCCATCTAGCGATTGGGATTATTTTAATGGCCTTTCTTATATTATCGATCTTGCGATTTTTAAATATCACACTTTTCCACTTCACGATCCCTACACCTGTGGCGGTGTAGACATTTTGGCAAATCCTCAAAGTTATATTTTTTCGCCACTAATATTATTCAATTTTATTTTTAGCCCATATTGGGGCAATGTTTTTTCCTTGATGTTTTGCGCTATTTTGGGCGGCTTTGGCATGATAAAATTGCTCAATTTATTCGCAGTAGAAAGAAAGTTATCGATAATCGGAGCCCTTATATTTCTAAGCTGCAACTGGTTTGGTATGCACTTTTTAGAAGGTCATATTGCATTTCGTTCAATGCAATTAATTCCGTGGGCAATTTATCTAATTTTCTGTTTAGAAAAAAATATTAAATATTGGATTTATTTCTCACTTTTAATGGCTTTTTTCTTGCTTGATGGCGGGATTTATTCTTTTAATTTTTGTCTTCTATTTCTGATAATAGCGCTTATTTTAAGAAATCCTTCGCTAAAAAAACTCATAAGAATTGCTTGCCAAAATCCTAAAATAACCCTGCTAATATTGTTGGCATTTACAATGCTAATCATTCCTAAGGCGCTGCCGTTGCTGCTTTTGCATAATAAAAGATTACCAGAGTTGCATTTTTACGCCTATTCTTTTAACGATGTTTTTCTGGCATTTCTTTATCCGCTTAATTTATTGCAAGATCAAAAAATCACCGATGGATTTGAAAAGAATTGGCGCATGCATGAATATGTCTGTTATGTCGGAATTTTTTCTATAATAGTATTTTTTCTATCACAAAAATGGCATCAATGGCAATGGTCGAAATGGCGCGCGCAGAAATCATTTGCGCTAAACAGCGATAAAACACTTTTGGCATTTTTGCTAATTTCTTTATGGATCGGAATTGGATTTGGTGAGCTTTTTAATCCATGGACAATTTTTATGTTCACGCCATTTTTAAATAATTCACATGTTCAAAGTCGCTTCTTAATTTTCTTCTTCATATTCTTTACAATCCTTTTAGTTAGGGCTTTGGCAGCATTAAAGAATCGTTATTTTTTTGCCACTTTAATTTTGCTAGAATTAACTTTTGTCAGAATTTATCCAGCTTTCATTGAGCTCAGAAAAATGCCACAAGCCGATTATTACAATGAATTGCGCGATTTAAAAAAACATAATATTACAGAAACCGTTCATTTTTTGCCGAAGCCGCAAATTTATTTTAGCGCAGGAAAATCTTCGCATCTTTGCTATGATAGGGCACAAAATATCAGTCCTAATATTGCTGCAATTTCAGATAAAAATTATTTAGGTGAATTTTATAGTTTGAGCGGCGCAAAAGGCTTAGAATTGCAAGAATATTCCGCCGATAAAATCTCTGCCATTTACTCTGGCAGGGCTGGAGAGACATTTATTTTTAATACCAATTATTTACTTGGTTGGCAAGGCGAGAATGAAAAAGATTATGAAATTAAATCGATTAATGGTTTAATGGCGGTAACATTCAACAAATCGCCAGTTGAATTTACGGCAAAATATCGCTCAAAATATTTAAAATACATCTTATTAAGTTTTTTATTCGCGATATTTATTTATGCGGCTCTTTTGGTAACTTTGAAAAAATATGCAAAAAACACAGTTTGATTATGGAGCGATTCCGGCCGGATTTTATGATAAAATCTTGTTTGAAGAAAATGGCATCAGAAATTTTTGGCATTATCAAAAATTTGATGCGGTGCTAAGGGCCCTTAAATCAAGGCGCGAAGGCAAAATTTTAGATATAGGATGTTCTGCTGGATCTTTTTTAAGCATGATAGAAAAAGAGCAATTTAATGCTCAATTTGGCGTTGATATTGCGCCCGATCAGATAGAATATGCCAAAAAATACGCCACCGATTTTCGCCATTTTCTACTCATCGATGATAAAAATTTTCTTACCAAAAATTTTACTCCACAATATTTTGATGCCATAACTTTAATTGAAGTTATAGAGCATCTTGACTCCGCAGAAATAAATGCAATTTTTTCTATTGTGGCGCAAATTTTAAAATCGGGCGGAGAGCTTGTGGTTACTACTCCCAACTATCTCAGCTCTTGGCCTATTCTTGAACAAATAATGACTTATTGCATTAAACCTTCATACGAAGAACAGCATATTACAAAATTCACTTACTTCAATTTTCTTAAAAAAATCAGAGAAATTTATCCAGATTTTGATAAAAATTTTGCTGTAGAATTTAAAACCTCATCTCATTTTGTATTATTTTTATTGGCAGCAATTTCAAATAAATTGGCGAGGCATTTGTCAAAAATCATTGATGCTAAAAAATGGAAGATGCCGTTTGGAGCCTTGCTGGTAGTGAAGTTAAGAAGGATATAGGGGTGCGCGATAACTAAAAAATATTATCCACACTCACCATAAGTTTTTCGCTAGATTCACAGATCAATAATTTGCAACAAATCTTCCTGTAAAAAATTTTTTGGCAGCAGATTTTTTGTCGTAGCACTAAAAAAACATTGCAGATTAGACTGTGCAATTTCTGTCAATAAGTCAGTTTTTTTCTGCTCATCTAAATGCGACATAATTTCATCAAAAATTAGAATTGTTGGCTGATTCTTATAAGAAGCCGAGATCTTGGCACGAGCGAGCGTAATGCCAATCATAATAGATTTTTGTTCGCCAGTTGAAGAGTTGCCAGAAGGCGCATTTTTATTCAAAAAAATCGCCGAAAAATCGCTGCGATGCACGCCAAAATTTGTCTTAAAATTTTCTAAATCATTGGCGCGATTTTGCTGCAATTTTTCTAAATAAAATTCTTCAATTTGCAGTGCGCTTTTTTCATAAGCAATTTGTTCGATATCGCCACTAACTTTCAATTGAGTTTTAGGAAATTTCGATTCGAAAGAATTGATTGCTTTGTTAAAAAAATCAATAGCGTCAAGCCTTGCAAATGCTATCGCCACACCCAATTCAACAATTTTATTTTCAACAATTTCTAGCCACTTATCCGCCTGACTTTGTCCGCGATATTTTTGTAAAATTAACAATCTCTCGCGCAAGGATTTTTGATAAAGATTAACGCGCTCAGAGTGCTTAGAATCTATATCCGCAACAATTTTATCTAGATAATCGCGGCGTTCGGCTTTGCCAGAAATTAGCAATAATTCTAATTGAGGAGTTAGCCAAATAAAGTTGATCAGATCTTGCTTGAAATCGCCGAAACCCTTGCTATTCAAGACTTCACCATTAATTTGAAAATTTTTTTTCTTTCGCGCTCTTTCAAAGGCAATGCCAATTTTTTCGATTGAGTCATGATCAGAAATTTCGCTATAAATAGAAAATTGCTCGCTTTGTTTGCTGTTGTGATAATCGGCAAAAATCATTTCTTCAAAATCGCTTCCGCGCAAGGGAGGGTTGCGTCCAAGTAATGTGATGGCTTCAAGAATATTGGTTTTTCCTGCACCATTTTCGCCACATAAAAAAACAAGAGGCGCGCTATTAAAATCAACCTTTTTAAGCGCAAAGTTGCGGAAATTTTCGAGATTTAATTTGGTTATTTTAATGTTTTGCAAGGGAGAAGAAATGTTTGGGCCGCAGAATTAGCAAGGTCTAGGGCCAAGATTTATTTATCCTAATTTTCGCCCCAGATTCTTTCTTAAAGAAAAACTAAATTCTAACTGGCATAATCACAAACATCGCGTTGAAATCTTTCGCTTCAACCAATGCTGGAGAGTTGCCATCTCTAAATTTAATCATCAATTCTTCCTTATCAATCTGCCCAATTACATCAAGCAAATAGCGCGAATTAAAGCCAATTTCAACCTTTTCTCCATCGTAAGAGGATTCTAGCTCTTCATGCGCAAAACTGCCGTCATTAGCGTTAATTTGCAGCGTAACTTTATCTTTTTCTACCACCATTTTCACCGAGCGGTGTTTATCCGAGGCAACTGTAGAAACGCGATCAACGCAGTCAAACAAAGCCTTCTTGTTGATTGTGGCGATTTGCGTGTTGTTTTTTGGCAAGACTTTTGTGTAATCAGGGAAGTCGCCATCAATTAATTTTGAGATGATAGTTGTATTATCGGCAGAAATTTTAATTTTGGCGCGAGATACTGCGACTGTAAGCTCCTTCGCCCCTTCGATAATTCTTCTAACTTCATTTACCGATTTTTTTGGCAAAATTACACCAAACTCAGTCATAATATTTTGCGTTACAAGATGAGCTACTGCAAGCCTGTGACCATCTGTTGCAACCGAGCGTAGCTCAAAGCCAGCATCAGTTTTAACCGATTGCAAAAACAAGCCATTTAAATAATAGCGCGTTTCGTC
Organism: Rickettsia typhi; assembly: GCA_945872855.1. Taxonomy (GTDB): domain Bacteria; phylum Pseudomonadota; class Alphaproteobacteria; order Rickettsiales; family UBA1997; genus CAMCFD01. The sequence continues at coordinate 4,719 of CAMCAW010000010.1, forward strand.
ATTTGAAATTGCGAAGCGAGTTTTGTCGATCATTTTTGCCAATTTATCAGCTTCAATTTCAACCTTTTCGCCAAGCTCACCTTCGGCGAGAGACGGGAATTCTGTAGCGTCGATGCAAGGTAAATTATATTTCGATTTACCAGATTTGATCTGCAAAATATTTGGATTTTCTTGTGCGACCGTAATTTTTGCGACATCGGGAATTTTGCGGATAATATCATAAAACATCTGCGCCGGAACCGTTGTGACGCCGTTACTTTCCATCGCGGTAGAAAAACTTGAAGTGACGAGAATGTCCATGTCTGTAGCGGAGAGGATCACTTTTCCGTTCTGCGCTTCAATTTTTACATTTTGTAAAACGGGAATGGTATTCTTTTTTTCAACAGCGCCATTGACGTTGGCAAGTGCTTTGAGGAGAATAGGTTTTGTAACTTCGAATTGCATAAATTTTAGAAAATGGTTGAATTGCTCTAGTGAGATTAAAGGTGAATTTTTATCGACAAAATTTCACGCTTAATCTCGCTAGAACAGATTTCTACAGCATCAGAGGTATAAATTCAACTTTTTTATCGTCGCCAATGGCCGCAGCGCTTGCCCATACAGTGAAATTGCAGCAAATTGCCTCAGATCCGCGTCACTCGGCTTGGGTTTTTGCCTCGGCTGGCTCGGGTAAAACCAAGGTGCTTACCGATCGCGTTTTGCGGCTTTTGCTTGATGATGTGCGCCCGCATAAAATTTTGTGCCTCACTTTCACCAAAACTGCTGCGGCAGAAATGCAGCAAAGAATCAATGCCAGATTGGCTGAATTGGTAATTTTAGACGATGCAGATTTAGCGAAAACTGTTACAGAATTAACGGGAAATTTTGCTTCAGCTACTTTGCTAAAAAAAGCGCGAATTTTATTTGCGCAAATACTCGATGCAGACTCTCAAATAAAGGTGCAAACTATTCACTCATTTTGCCAAAATCTCGTTAAAATTTTTCCTTTTGAAATTGGTGTGAAGCCAAATTTTGAAGTTATGGATGATAACTTAGAGAAACTTTTTTTGCAGAAAGCAAAAAAAGAAGTATTTGCCGAAAGCTTGAATAACAAGGCTTTGCGAGATGTTATAACGCAAATAAATAGTAAGTTAAACGAGGATAATTTCATCGAATTAGTAGGAAAAATTTTGGCGCAAAAAGAGCGGCTGATTTTTTTGAAGAATGAACTTTTTAGTGCTGAAAATATTATTGATGAAATTTTTAAAATTTTTGCGGTTGATCGCAGCGAAAATGAGGAAGAAATTTTTCAGAAATTTATAGGAAAAATTCCTCACGCGCAAATTTTACAATTGGCGCAAGACTTAGAGGGTAGTAAGATGAAGACTGATCAAAAAACTGCGATAGCGCTAAAGTTTTTCTTGCAAAATTTGTCATTACAAAATTTTTCTTCTTACCGAGAAATATTTTTTACCAAAGATAATTCTCCAAAAAAAACCTCTTCAATTGTCACGAAAGAATTTGTGGAGAATGCTGATTTTATTGACTCGCAGCAAGATTTAATCGCTGATTTTGTTGAGCATCTTAATTCTTATAAAATCTCGCAAGGCACGTCTTTATTGCTTCGATTCATTGATCGCATTTTAGAAAAATATCAAGAATTGAAAAATAAAAACTCTTTTCTCGATTATAACGATCTGATTATCAAAACCGATAAAATGCTGCGCAGCCATGATTCATCTGATTGGATCAAGTTTCGTATGGACGGATTTTTTGATCATATTTTGATTGATGAATCGCAAGATACCAATCATCGTCAGTGGAATATTATCAAGGCTTTGACCGAAGATTTTTTTGCTGGAGAAAGTGCGCAAAATAAAAATCGCACAATTTTTATCATTGGTGACGACAAGCAATCGATCTATAGTTTTCAAGGCTCGGAGCCTAATATTAGTCATGATATTTTTTCTTATTATCAGCAAAAATTAAGTGGCAGTTCTATTAAATTGCACAAGATTGATTTGTTAAATTCGTTTCGTTCTTTGCCAAAAATTTTGCAAGCGGTTGATGCGATTTTCTTGAATCAAAATTATCTGGGAAGCCTTGAATATCAAGCGCATAGCGCCATTCGTGAAGGCGAGGGCAAGGTTGAAATTTGGTCGCATATTAAGAAAGAAAAAATTGAGCAGGAAAAATCTTTTGATTGGAAGGAAATTTCTGCAAATTTTAATGATGAAGAATTTTGCGATAAAGAGTTTTTGGCAGAAAATATTGTAACAAAAATTAAAGAGTGGATTCAGCAAGGGCGCAGGTTAGAAGGCAAAAATCGTGCTATAAATTATGGCGATATTATGATTTTAATGCGCAATCGTACCAACGGTTTTGATAAAATTTTGCAACAAAAATTTAAAGAAAATTCTATTCCTTTTAGCAGCACAAAAAAAACTAATTTCGCTGATGAATTAATAATTCAAGATCTGCTTGCGGCCGCTAGATTCGTGCTTTTGCCGAGCGATGATTTAAATTTGGCAGCATTGCTAAAATCGCCGTTTTTTTCTTTTAATGAAGAAAAATTGTTTAGAATTTCGCTGATAAAAAATCAAAATAAAATTGAGTTATTTGCTGCGATGAAGCTTGATGAAGCTAGTGCTACAAGCGTTTTGCAGCTTGAAGAGTTAATTGCAAAATCGCATGAATTAAATTGTTTTGAGTTCTTTTCGTTTTTGCTAACTCACGAAATGCGTCAAAAATTTCTCGATGAATTTGCTTCTGATGCCGCGCCAATCCTAGACCAATTCATATCGCAGCTTTTTGATTTTTATAAAAATACTTCGCCAAATTTACAAAAGTTTCTCGATTTTGTAGAAAAATTAAATCCTAGAATTTCTATTGATCGCGCCGAAAATAACAAAATAACCATCACCACAATTCACTCTGCAAAGGGCTTACAAGCCCCGATTGTAATGATTCCAGACTGTTGCTTTAATTTTAATCAAATGTCGGCGGCGAAGGAAAATTTCTTTTGGATTGATGGTGAAATAAATGGTAAAATTCAACAATTACCAATTTGGTGCGCGCGCAAAAGTGAAGAAAATAATTTGGTAAAAATGTATAAAGCGCAAAAAACTAAAGAGGCGCGCGAGGAATATTTTCGCTTGCTATATGTAGCAATGACGAGAGCTGAAGATGAATTATATCTGGCGGGTTTTGGTGCAAATGCGGCCGATTCTTGGTATGAAATTGCGAAAGCGGCGATTCGTATTTAAGACCTTCGCCGCACTTAGAGAATGTCAAGCCAAGATATGGGGCGCAACTCAACTGCGGGGCTTGGCCAAGTTTCATTTGACACTCCTAAAAAAAACAGCATCATAGAGTTTGTTACCAGCCATTTTCAAAATATTAAACATGACCAACAAATCATCAGCACACCTACTGCCAATTGGTTTTTACGACCTATTATTTGATGAGGCAGAAAAAACTCATCGCAAAATTAACCTAACTCTAGATGCTTTTCTCGCCGCTGGTTATCGCTTAATTAAAACTCCGTTAATAGAATTTGCGGATAATTTTTCGCACCAAGAAAATGCAAATTCTTTTCTAATTGCAGATCCAATTTCGGGCAAAAATTTAGTGTTGCGCAACGATATCACGCTACAAATATCAAGGCTTTTCAATAGTCGCCTTAAAAATCAAAAGCTGCCGCTAAAATTATGTTATGTTGGCGATGTGTTGCTTACAAAAAGCAACGAGCTTTATGCTGATAGGCAATCAACCCAAGTGGGAGTCGAGATTATCGGTTGCGATCAAGAAAAATCAAATTTTGAAATTATCGAAACCATCTTGAAAATTCTGCCAAAAATTTCTGTAAAAAATCTTGTAATAGAATTTTCTTTGCCAAATTTTGTTGAGCTATTTATTGCAGAATTGAAGATAAAAAATAAAGCAGAATTATTAGAAGCAATTAGAAAAAAAGATTTATCGGCAGTTAAAAATTTAAGCAAAGAATATGGCGATCTAATCAGTGAAATAGCGCTTTTTAACGACAATCTAAAATTTTTAAGCGCTAAAATTTCTACTAAAACAAAATCGACAAAAATCGCGGCAGAGTTAAAGCGCGCCGAAAAAATTTCGACCTTCGTTAAAAAGCAATTTCCACAAGCACAACTTTGTTTTGATTTGTTTGGTGATGATAGAACTTCTTATCATCGCGATATTGCTTTTGATATTTTTTGCGGCGATTTTTCTTATCCAATTGCGCGCGGTGGGCGCTATAAAATAAATGGCGTTGATGCGGTTGGGGCAACGATTTACTTCAATCGTTTGCGTAAGGTTTAATAGGTTATTTCGAGTGGATCAAAACGATAAATCATCTTATATTTTCCGCCTTTTTGTTCGCTGAAAATCTCAAAATATTCCTTAAATTTATCTTCAACTCGGAAGAGTAGTTTCGGATTTTTATCGAATTTATTTTCAACATAGAGATCCTGCAAAATATATTTCTTTTGCCCATTTTCATAAGCAACATCAGCCTTAATTTCATTGTCAAAAATTACTTCTACAATTGACAATCTCCATTCTTTATCAACTTTTTGCGCAATGACAGTAAGCGACGTGACGCTTACATATTCGGGGCCTAATTCAGAATCATCGCTATCGCGCAGCAGGTATAAATTGAAGGCCAGAGTTGGAGATTTGTCCTTAATTTTCCACAGATAAGTGAGTGAGAGATTTTCGATTGTGTCGCGATCGGTGTGGCGCTGCGCAAGAAAATTTTTAATTTTTTTGACTAAATCGGGATATTTTTTTAAATCATCGGCCCAGCGCGCAGGATTATTGCGGCTTTCTGCGGTGATTAAATGCAAATTTTCTTGTAGATTGCGACCATTAAATTCAAAGCCGCGCTGCCATTTTGTGATATAATTGCGATTGATAAGTCGGTGATTCTTAAAAAATTTTGTTTTTTTATCAATAATTGCGCCAATATTACGGTGTTTTTCTTCGGTAATATAATTTGCTAGCAGAAATTTTCGCGCCGCTTCTTTATCAAATTCAACTGGCTTGGGCCCAGCTAACATAAGGATTGTCATGTCATTCTTCAAATCGCGAGATGTATATTCTAAAGCTGAGATATTTGATTTTACCGCAATTTCTACCATCTTGCGATCATTTTGAATAGACGGCGGCGCATACATTAATAGCAGCCCATCATCCAAAAAAGCCTGAGCGGCAATTTCGGGCGTTTCCTTGATGCGAGTCGAGGCGTAAATATAATTTTTTGAATCATATTTTATCATTCTTTCCATAAACGGACGACTATCAAGCAGCGCTGGATCGGCGTATTTTAAGGCGTCGCGGCTTAGATAAGTTGATTCTTCAATAAAATGCGGGTCACGTTTTAATTCGGGCGCAATATATTTTAGGATTTCTGGATTAACTTTAACTAAGCGATAAACGAAATTTTCGTCGCTGCGAAAAATATTGTCGGCTTTGGCAAGTTGCGAGGGATCAATCAGACAGGCTTGGAAGAGGAGTTTGTGATTATATTTTAGGCAATTTCCGAGTGATTTTATGGCGTCGGGATCTTTTTCTTTTACGGCGCTTAATGTGTAATCAGCGGATTGTTTATCGACAAGGCAAGCGGTTTCGTCTATAGAGCTGAAAGAGGCGTGAGCGTTATAGGTAAAAAAAGTGATAAAAAAAACTGCGATTAAAAATCGGAAGTTTTGCATTAAAATCGAATTGAATTTATGGCGTGAACCCTTGTTGCAGTAGATCGCTAACCCTTCATTGAAGAAACGCTGCTAACCTCAATATCTCTACGATTATGGAAATAAATTACCAAAATAGCCAAGCCAATCGCCGCTTCAGCGCCAGCAACAGTTAGAACAAAAATCGCAAAAACTTGTCCGTTTAAATCTTGTAAAAAAGATGAGAAGGCAACAAAATTTATGTTAACAGAAAGCAGTATCAGCTCAATAGACATAAGGAGCGAGATGATATTTTTGCGATTGATAAAAATGCCGCTCAGGCCAATCACAAAAAGCAAAAGCGCCAATGTGGTAAAGTGATTGATGGTTAATTCTGTAGTCATAATTCGATACCTTCTCCTATTTTTACTTTTACAATTTCGAGTGAATTGGCCTTGTTACGCAAGACTTGGTCGCTGGTTTTTTGTTTTTTAATGAAGCGATTTCTTTCGCGCAAAGTGAGAACGATAGCACCGATCATTGCTACGAAAAGTATGCCGCCAGCAAGTTGGAATGGTAAGAAAAACTTGGTGTATAAAACATCGCCCAAGGCATTAATGTTGTGAGCGCTTTCGGAAGTAGGGAAGAGCGATGCTGTCTGATAATTTCCTGCAGAAGAAACTTTTAATACGAGAAAAATTTCTAAGAAGAAAATGATGGCGACGCAAAAAAGTAAAGGCGTGTGCAGGCTAATTTTTGCTTTGATTGCGCTGCTATCAACATTTAACATCATCACGACGAACAAAAATAAAACCGCGATGGCACCTACATAGACAACGATTAGCAGCATTGCTAAAAATTCTGCGCCAAGCAAAACGAAAAGTGCAGCAGCATTAAAGAATGTTAAAATCAGAAACATCACAGAATGCACTGTATTGCGCGTGCTAATCACCACAAGGGCTGACGAGATTAGGACGAACGAAAAAAGGTAAAATAAAATTGTTGTAAATGCCATATTATTAGAAATTCATAGATATACCTCAGAATATTGCGATAATTTTTTGAAGTAAAGTTGGTTTTGGTATAGTTTGCAAATTATTTAAATATTAACAGATCCAGTATTTGAAAGGGCTTGAGGCATTTCTTAGTATAGCTTTGGTATAGTTTGGTATAATTTATGGCGCAAATTTAAGCTCTAAGATGAGGCATCATTTAAAATCCAATGAGCTTGACTACCTTTTCCAAGGCATTTAATTTTTCCAGCACTCTTTAATTCTGCTAGTAAATTTCGTGATTCAATTGAGCTTAAATTTAGCTGATTCTGAATATGCTTGGAATACCCCTTTCCGTCCTTGGTAATATATTTTATGATCAATTCTTTTTTTAGGTCGCGACCTATACCAGCTAATTTTGTATATTTTGCTGTTTTGCTTTCATTTTTATAGTAAAGGTGAGACATGATATATTTTGTGCCCCGGCCATGTCCAATTTTTTCAACGATTCCAAGATCATCAACTAGTTTCCTTTTGTTAGAAATTTCCTTTATCCCATCGTGAATACGAATCTTTTCTAATTCCAATATCTCTTTTGTTGAGAGAAGAAATTGTTTCTCGTTTGAAATTTTTTCCAGAAATTGAACAAATGCAGCATCCTCAAGAGTTGCGGGTATGTTTAATGCAACTTGATAGCTATCGCTACCATCAAAATTTGGCTCACCTTTGCCCTCTCTAATGCAAAGTGTAAAAATATCATCAACGCCCTGACCAGCTCGTTCAACAAAATGAATGCGCTGGAATGCTTCGCATAATAGAAGATTTCTTGAAGATTGTTTATCAATTGCATTTTCAGCATTTACTCCCGCAACAAATCCGCCAGGACTTTCTATGCGAAAGCTTTTTGGCGAAGCTTTTATAAAAATTGAACTTCTATTCATTCGATAGTCACGGTGCGCTGTAGCGTTAAGAATTGCTTCTCGCAGGACTTTCTCATTAAAGGCCCAAACTTCTTTCTGGAAAAAGCCATCTTGAAATGGAAAGCGAATGTTGCGATCGGAGATTGTTTTCCAAATATCATCAAAAATCAGTAGAAAGGCGTTGCGCCATTCTTTACGAAAATCATGGGAGTTTTTTTCGGGAATTTGTCTCCATTCAAAAATTATTTCATAGCTTGGAAGGTGTGATCTTAGAGCGCCTTCTGTGCCAAATAAAATAAGTGCTGCGACTGTAAAGCCTTGGTCGGTTAACAGGTTTGCTGCTCTGAGAATCGCTTCATCAGAAAAGTTTTTGTATTCAAGCTTCTTGCTATGTTCGGCCCATTTTTGTCGAAAGATTTCTATTGCCGTTTTATCCAAGTGAGAGTGGTTTATTTTCGGCATGATTTCAGCAGTGTAGTCGGGCTCTGTCTCGTTTAGGATTAGTCGCAAATCTTCGTTATTCATTTCGATCAAAGAAGACCCTTTGCGAACAGGATATGTATAGTTGCCTTTTGATCTAATTATTTGTCCAGTTGTTCGAGATGGTATTTTAAAGATTACAACGCGGCCTTTTGGGTGAAAAACTTCTTCAACATCAATCCACAAAAATGGATCAAACTGTTGATGAAATTTATTAGGCAATTGATGTATTGTGCCACTGTATATATTGGTGCCAGCTATAGATCCATCATCATTTACTCCAAATAGCAAATCTCCCCCACCAGCATTGGCAAAGCAGGCGCAGTAATCTACTATTTCTTTAGAATCAATTTTTGATTTTTTAAACTCGATATTTTTCCCTTCAGTTTTTTTGTCAAGAATTAGCTGGTCAATATATTCTGGTGTGAGCATGGTGACTATCTATAATTTATATCGAGCTCAATATTCTTGCGAAGCGCGTATTCAAAGCGTTCGCCGTTAGCTAAAAGCTTTTCTTTGTTATAATAAAGTTCTTCGCGCGTTTCGGTTGAATATTCAAAATTTGGGCCTTCGACAATCGCATCGACTGGGCAGGCTTCTTGGCATAGGCCGCAATAGATGCATTTGATCATGTCGATATCATATTTAGTGGTGCGGCGAGATCCATCTTCGCGCTCTTCGGCTTCAATGGTGATGGCTTGCGCGGGGCAAATTGCCTCACATAATTTGCAGGCGATGCAGCGTTCTTCGCCGTTGGGATAGCGGCGCAAAGCGTGCTCTCCTCTGAAGCGCGGGCTTAGCGGGCCTTTCTCGTAAGGATAGTTGATGGTGACTTTTTTCTTGAAGAAATATCTTAGCGTGAGCGCATGGCCCAAAATAATTTCTTTTAGCAAAAATTGATAAGCAGAACGAATTAATCGCATTGGTTTAAACATAAATTATAAAAGCTGCAGTGCCTACAACCCAAAGGAGAGACAATGGTAAAAAAACTTTCCAACCTAAGCGCATAAGTTGATCATAGCGGTAGCGCGGCAAGGTGGCGCGCACCCAAATGAATGTAAAAAGTAAGAGGAAAATTTTAAGCACGAACCATATCAAGCCCGGAATGGCGTTGCAGAAAGTATTATCGAATGGAGGCAGCCAGCCGCCTAAAAATAAAATTGCTGCAAAAGATGAGATGAGAATCATGTTAGCATATTCGCCTAAAAAAAACAGCGAAAATGGCATTGAGCTATATTCAACGTTATAGCCGGCAACAAGCTCAGATTCTGCTTCGGGAAGGTCGAATGGCAGGCGATTTGTTTCAGCTAAAGCAGAAATAAAAAACACGATAAACATTGGAAATAATGGCAACACAAACCAGTGATTTTTTTGCGCTAAAACAATTTCAGTTAGATTGAGTGAGCCAGCGCAAAGCACGACGGTGATAATGATTAAGCCGATCGAGACTTCGTAAGAGATCATTTGTGCCGAAGAGCGAATGGCGCCAAGAAAGGCATATTTTGAGTTGCTGGCCCAGCCCGCAATGATGATACCGTAAACTCCAAGTGATGAGGCCGCAAGCAAGTAAGTTACGCCAACATTAATATTTGCAATAACAAAAGTTTCGCTAAATGGAATTACGGCCCAGCCAATAAGGGCAAGGGTGAAGGTGATAATTGGCGCTAGTAAAAATAAAGCTTTATTGGCTTTGCTAGGAATAATAACTTCTTTGAACATCAGCTTGAGGCCGTCGGCTAAAGGCTGTAGCAAGCCAAAAGGACCAACCACATTAGGGCCGCGACGTAACTGCATGGCGCCAATAACTTTGCGCTCCATCAGGGTTAAGTAAGCAACGGCGCCGATTAGAGGCAATGCGACTAACAAAATTTTGCCAAGAATCGGCAAAATAATAAAAAAGATTTCGGTTAATTTGATAAAAAACTGTTCCATTAATTTTGAAATTTCGTTTGAATTTAGCTAATTAAAATATCGTCTATTTTGACAATGTCAATTTCGTAAACTATATCAAAGTGTGAAGTTCTGCTATCGTATTGCTATAAACTTCGAATATCGCAATATTAACCGTCGCTGTAATCAGGCCGCAAACTAAGTCATCAAACATAACGCCAAAAGAGTTTTTGATATTGCGATCAATCCAGCCAATAAAAAGCGGCTTTGTAATATCTAGAAATCTGAACAAAGTGAAGGATAAAATCACATGTCCCATCATGATTAGTTGATTAAGAAACAGGATTTTATCGAAATAATATTGCTTAACAAAAGGATAGGTTAAGCATAGAGCCAGTAGCTGCCCAACAACTTCATCAATAACGACCGATGGGTGATCGTGGCTGTTTAAATCTTTCTCATATAATGGTATAAAAATTATGCCATAAATAAAAAGCAGCGTTGAAATTATTATCCAGAAAAGCATTTCAGATAATGGCGTGAAAACGTCGAACCTAATAAACAGGTAACTTGCGCCAAACCATAATATTACGGTCATAAGGCTGGTAAGGGTTCCGGGGCCATAACGCACTTTGCCGCAGCCGAAAAATGTGATTAAAAGACTATATATTTTAACTCTCGATTTGGTGATCATGCTTCTTTTAACCATTAAATTAAGCAGGCGCTCTCTAGCTTGCGGAAAATTATGCATTTTCTTTTTATCAGTTTCGGTGATTTTGGTGGCTATTTTATCTCTGATAAAATCAAGAATATCATTAAATATTTGCATAATTTTTAAGAATTTCAAAATAGATTTCTTGCAATTTAGTGATCTCTTCCAAATAAGCAAATTCATCAATCTGATGCGCGGTTTTATTGATGAGGCCGCATTCGACAATTTCGTCGCAATAATCTTTGATGAAGCGCGCATCAGAAGTGCCGCCAGTAGTTCCTAAAACTGGTTTTGTGCCGCAGATTTTTTCTACTGCATTTTGTGTGATTGCGGCAAAATTACCAACTTTACTCAAAAAAGATTCGCCGCTGATACGTTGCATTAGCTCATATTTCGCGCCAAGCCCGACACTTTTTTTGCAGACATATTCGATAAGGTCAATAATTGATTTTGAATTATGCAGCGAGTTAAAGCGAATATTGAAAGCGGCTTGAGCCTGCGCAGGGATTACGTTGCCGCCAAAATTATCACTGCTGATGCTGGTAACTTCTAAGTTAGTGGGGTCAAAGAATTCATTGCCATCGTCAAATTTATGCTCCTTCAAAACCTTAAGAATATTTACTAAGGTTGTGATGGGGTTTAGAGCGTTGTCGGGGTAGGCTACGTGGCCTTGCTTGCCGATGATTTTTAGCGTGAAACCAATACTGCCGCGACGTCCTACTTTCAACATTTCGCCCAGTTTTTCGGGGTTGGTTGGTTCGCCAACAATGCAGGCGCTAATTGGCTTACCGTGCTCTTTCATCCATTCTAAAACTTTTGCGGTGCCGTTGATAGAATCGTTTTCTTCGTCGTTGGTGATGAGAAATCCGATGCCAAAACCGAGGGCTGGCTTGCTTGAAGCGATATTATTTTTTGCAGAAGCATCAAGTGCATTACCTTCGATAAAAGCCTCTACAGCCGCTAGAAAGCAGGCGATAGCGCATTTCATATCCGCAGCACCGCGGCCAAATAATTTGCCATCAATAATTTTTGCAGAAAATGGATCATGTGTCCATGCCTTGATATCACCAGTTGCAACCACATCTGTGTGCCCTGCGAAATATAAAACTTTTTTGTGATCTTGTGGGTTATATAAAGCGTGGAGATTGTTGACTTTGTAAGATCCGCTGCCGTCATATTCTAAAACATCGCAGGTGAAATTTAGTTTTTCTAGGTAGTTTTTTAGGAAGTCAATTGCTTCGGGGTTGTTGCCAGAGTAAGAGGGAATTTGGATTAACTGTTGGGATAATTTAATTGCATCTGGCATTTTTTAAAAACTTTAAATTAGAAATTTTAACTATAGAATAATTTTGTATTTTTCTTACTTGAAAAAGCTTTGGCCTGACGGACTACCTCTGAACCGAGTTCGGCGCGCCGGTGTCTGAGGGGCGGAGTTAGTCCGTCAGGCCAAAGCTTTTTCAAGTAAGAAAAATACAAAATTATTCTATAGTTAAAATTTCTAATTTAAAACTTCCAATGTTAGACATAAAATGGATTCGTGAAAATCCTGAAAAATTTGATGTGGCGATGGGGCTTCGTGGCATGAAAATCAAGGCTGAAGATGTGTTGCAAATTGATGAAGAAAAGCGCAAGAAAACTTTTTTGATTCAAGAATTGCAAGCGAAGCGTAATAATTTTGCGAAGGAAATTGCGATGATGAAGAAGGCTGGAGGCAATGCTGATATGCTTTTGGAGGAATCTAAAAAAACTAATATTGAACTAGCGCAACTTGAAAACGATTTTACGCAAGATGAAAAACTGCACGAAATTTTAATTCAAATTCCCAATGTGCCAGCGTCTGAAGTGCCTGTTGGTGCAGATGAAGAGCATAATATTGAAGTTGAAAAATTCGGCACGCCGCGGCAGTTTTCTTTTGTGCCGAAGGATCATGTTGAAATTGGTGAGAAATTGGGAATGCTTGATTTTGAGCAATCTGCGCTAATTTCTGGCGCGCGATTTTCTACCCTGAGCAGAGATCTGGCGCGGCTTGAAAGGGCTCTCTCAAATTTTATGCTTGATGTTGCGGCGCGAAATGGCTATGTCGAAATTTCTCCACCAAATATCGTGAAGAGCGAGGCTATGTATGGCTCGGGTCAGTTGCCAAAATTTAGCGAAGAAGCGTTTGTAACTACAGATGGCTATTGGTTGATTCCTACGGCCGAGGTGTCTCTTGTTAATTTTGTGGCGAAGAAAACTTTAGCAGAAAATGAATTGCCAATGCGCTTCACCGCTTATACGCCATGCTTTCGTCGCGAGGCGGGCTCGGCAGGAAAAGATACTCGTGGCATGATTCGCCAGCATCAATTCAAGAAAGTTGAGTTGGTCTCTGTCACTACAGCCGAGCAGTCTGCGGCTGAGCATGAGAAAATGACCAACGTTGCGTGCGAAGTGTTGAAGCTATTGCAATTGCCTTTTCGTAAGCTGCTGCTTTGCACGGGCGACATGGGATTTTGCGCGCAAAAAACTTATGATTTAGAAGTGTGGGTGCCAGCGCAAAATAAATATCGCGAGATCTCTAGTTGCTCTAATTGCGGCGATTTTCAAGCAAGACGCACGCAAACGAAATATAAAAAAGATGGCAAGAATTATTTTGTTCACACTCTTAACGGATCCGCTCTGGCTGTGGGTCGCACTATCGTAGCAATTTTAGAGAATTACCAAAATGAAGATGGTTCGGTTAATGTTCCAGAGGCTTTGGTTGGATATATGAATGGGGTTAAAGTAATTCGATAAAACTATTTGTTAAAATATGTATAATAGTCGTGATTTTGAGGTTTTGGTTGGAGACGTTTCTGATATTAGAGATAAAGATAGTATCGAGATTAATGAAATTATTGAAAAAGTAAGAACCTTGATCGAACTAGATCTAAGTAGGGCGGAAATAGAAAAGGAAGAAATTCGGGCCGCTAAAGAATTGTTTCTAAGAAAATTATTTTCTCTTCCAAGTGATAAAATTATTATTGCGCTAAATTATTTTGAAAATCGATTAGGCGGACAGTTTTTTGATCGTCGAATTGTTGAATTTTCAGAAGCGTTTTTAAGTATTAAAGAAAAAATTCCAGCCATATTAAATGGATTAAATCCATCACTAAAAGCAAAGTTTTTTAGACAAATAATTCATGGCAATTATGGAAAAGGAATCCTTCTTGGAGATAGCAGTAGCAACGATATAGCCGTGATACTAAATAACCTAGATGACCAGCTACAGCAGAAATTATTCACCGAAGTAAATCACATAACTAAGCGCAGCTTTTTCTCTGAATTATTATCTTTAACAGTAAAACCGCAGTTATCGGGCGAGGTATTAAATGGCTTAAATGATGGTCTGAAAGTGATGCTTTTTACCCAAAAAGATCAAGATGAGAAACTTTTTTTCGACAGGTTTTTTGATGAATTACTAAATTATCCAGATCAAATTAGCGAGATTTTAAAGGTTTTGAGTGATGATTTAAAGCTCAAGATTTTTACCAAAAGTGAACGCAATCCCTGCGAATTTGCTGCGATTAAAATATTCTATAAACATAGGTCGCAAAAGCATAAAGCTGCCCTTGAATTGCGGCCGCTAAAAGAAATTCAGCAAGATATATTAAATAAAATGGCGCAAGATAATTCTGGCGCCAGCATTCAAGAAATTAGTTCAAGAGTTATCGATATCAATCCTATCTTTGAGGCCGCTGTGGCTATTGATATGCTTGAGCGAATTTATCAGCAATTAAGCGGCTCTCCTCAAAATACCACGGGCGATTTAGATTTACTCTACAATATATTGAGACAATCTAAGACTGCTCAAAATCATAAATATGCAATATTTCTAAAGGCCATAGGCGCAATTATTTCGGGAAAGATTTCTGGCGAAGCGGGCAACGTCTACATATTGAGGGTTCCTCACTCAGATCATAATGCATATTTTGTGGTTAAATGCGATGCTGAAAATCATCCGATAAAAATGTCTTATATAGATGGTTGGGGCGGAATTTTTGGCAAAAATTCTCACAATTATTCTTTTGGTGAAGTGGGGTTTGATGTTGATACAAATAAAATTTCTAGCATTGAGGAGTTAGATCGGAAAATGTTAAAAATATTTGATGGGAAGCCTTATCCATCAAAAGAAGAAATGAATCATCTTCTTTCTAATTTTGTTAAATGCGATGATGAAAATCCAATAATAATTGCAAAAAATATTCCGACAAAAATTCAGAAAAGAAATAATTGCCACTTAAAATCAACGCTGCTTTTAATGAGAGTGATATCGGAAACATTGGATCATTCTATGAAATATTTAGTTGATGGAAGGGAGTGGTCGCCTGATTTAGAGTCGAATGGGTTTTTAGAGTTTAATCATGAAGCGCTTTCTGGGGCAGGAAGGGTTCTGTATAAAGACTTCAGGAATGATTTTATTGATGAGCAAATTGCTGTTTTGTTAAAAGTTTCTACTAGAAATTTTCCAAAATTTTTATCATTTGCGATTGAAAATTGCTTAGAAAATGTAAGGGATAAAACCATGAAAAAAGTGGAAGAATTGCGCTACGACTTGCCTTTGCTAGATCTGCCATCTCAAGCAAAGCGAGATCGATTATTTGATATTTACCAAAGAAGGCTAGATATTACAAGTTTGTCGCTATCTAATATTACAAGGAGTGAATTGCCTCGTCAGACCATCTCTCGCGTAGGTGTGGAGGCAATAAAGAGCGCGAATTCAGAAAGTAATCCCCCTATACATTAAAATGACATGTCATTTATGCTTGAAAAGTCATTTTACATCTCTAGAATAGGCCGCTCAACACACTTTTAATAATTTCGAAAAACTAAAAAATGGCTAATACAACATCAGCGCAGAAGGCTCTTCGCGGCAGCGCAGCAAAAAAACTTGTTAACAATTCAAGAAAAAATCGCATCAGAACTTTCGTAAAAAAAGTTGCAGATGCCATTAAGGCGGCTGATCAAAAAAAGGCTCTTGAAGCTTTTAAGGTTCTTGAGTCAGAAATCATGCGCGGCGTTACAAAGCGCGTTATCAAGCTTAACACTGCAGCACGCAAACTTTCTCGTTTGTCAGCGCAAATTCGTAAAATTTCTGCAAAATAATTTTGGGGCGAAATTTATTTTTGCCTTATAAATTTTATATTTATCGCGCTTCACTTAAGCGTGGGCGCTATAAATATCTAGATTCATTATTCAATCTATGAAAATCCTTCGCTCATTTCTTGCTGATACTCAGGTTGATTTTATGCGGTTGCACAAGTTAGCGCTGATCGCGTCAATAGTTTGCATTATCGCTTCTTTGGCTATAATTTTTGCCAAAGGCCTTAATTTTGGTATCGATTTTTCTGGTGGAATTTTAATGGAAGTGCGGGCCGAGAAAGCAGAAACAGAGCAAATGCGCAGCATTCTTGTTGCTAAAATAAAGGATGTTCAAATTCAAAATATAGGCGAAAAAGATTTTCTCATCAGAATCGCTAAACCCAGTGATGAAGCAGCTTCGCAGGCGGAAGAAGTCAAAAAAATCCAAGAAATTCTCAATCATAATTTTGCCGATATCGAATATCGCAAAATTGATTACGTTGGGCCGCAAGTTGGTTCAGAGCTTATTGGCAAAGGCTTTATGGCTTTGTTGCTATCGTTCGCTTTCATAATGATTTATATCTGGGTGCGCTTCGATTGGCAATTTGGCCTTGGCGGTATTTTCGCACTCATTCATGATGCGGTTTTAACCGTGGGATTTTATGCGGGTACTGGCTTAGAATTCAACCTCACTTCAATCGCCGCAATCCTTACGGTTATTGGCTATTCCATCAATGATTCGGTAGTAATTTATGATCGCATTCGTGAGAATTTGCGCAAATATAAAAAGATGGGCTTGGCCGAACTTATTAATTCTAGCGTTAATTCAACTTTGAGCAGAACTTTGCTAACTTCAGGAGCCACTTTGTTATCGCTACTCGCTCTAGTGTTGTTTGGTGGTGAAGCTTTAAAAAGTTTTAGCCAAGCGGCATTTTTTGGGATTTTAGTAGGAACTTATTCTTCAATTTATATTTCAGCGCCGATCTTACTCTACCTTGATCCGCGCAAAACAAAATAGTTACGCGTTTCGCCCGCCTTTCGGCTCATTATCAATAGTTGCCGTTACTGCAATAAGTTGACGCGATCTAGTTGTAACAAATTGATTGGCGGCATTTGTTCCATAGCGAAAATAACTTTCTCGGGCATGCAATAATTTTGTATTATTAAATGAAACAATCTGCTTAGGTCTCTGATTTTCTGCCTCTAGCAGCAGAGACAGGGATTCATTTTTTTTGACATTATTCATTGCCGATCCAAAGGCTTTCAGCGCCTTAACGCCTTCTTCATAATAGTTTTTTTTCTCGCCATCTTCAATTACAAAAGCCCTTTCTTGCTTCGTAACAGTTGCTCCTCCCGGATAAAATATTTCTATATTAGTGCCAGATTCTGCGGTTGAGGCGATATGAGATGCGGGGCGAATCACGGCAAAAGTTTCAGATGAGCCAAATTGAGAGAAAATTGGCTTCATCAATATTTTTACTGTTTCTGGATCCAGCTTTGCGATTATGTCTGCCACGCTAACAAATGTGGTGGATATTTTAGGATCTGAGATTGAGTTTGTTGCAAAAAGCGAGTTTGCAGTTATCTGCAATGTTTGATTCGCCGTAACGCCGTCGCAATGGAGCGATTGATGATGCGCATCGTGCAAGATATAGGCCGATGCTGAATCGGCGGCAGTTTTGGCGCTGTCAAAAAATCTCCAACCACAAAGATAATATATTTGCTGTATTAAATTTATATTCAGCGCCTGTTCGCGGATAATTTTTAATATTGTTTGCTCATCAATTTGCGAGTCTTGAGCAATATCTATTGGGTTCAAATATTTTTCGCCAAGGCTTGCATCTACTGAAGGCATCGGGTTATTTAATATGGCAACTTCTGCTTCGCGACGCTTAAATTTCTCTATCATTTCTAGCATCGATTTCGCTTCTGGGCTCGATTTCGATTCTTGCGTAAGAAATGCCAATAATTCTCGGCTGCTTTTTTGCAGTTGGTCTCTGGGCATTATCATGTCCGATATTTTATCACTTGAATCTTTGGAGTAATATTTTTCTAAGCGCGATTCTATCAATGATTGAGGCACCGTGGCGCTTGCAACCTGAACCACTGCAGTCGTTGCGCTATTGTGGAATTTTCGTGCTTGAGAAATTTCTTGGAAAGCGGGCGATTTCGATAATTTTGCAATTCCTAAAACTTGTTTAAAAATAGTAGATCGAGACATGGCTTAAGTGCTTTTATTTTCGGGTATAATTTGCGTTAAGGTGATGGGGTGTAGCCAATTTGGCTCAATCTCAGCAACGGTTTTTAAGAAAAAATCGCGCTCAAGCAAAGCATGATGAGGAATTTGTAACTTTGCGCCAAGGTTAATTACTAAATTATCGATTGCTAAAATATCAATATCAATTTCACGAGGGGCCCATGCAATATCGGATTTATTGCTTTGGCGACCAATTTGTTTTTCAATTTCTTGCGTTATTTCAAGAATTTTTTCTGGAGGAAATTCTGTTAAATCAATATCGG
This sequence comes from Rickettsia typhi, assembly GCA_945872855.1. Taxonomy (GTDB): domain Bacteria; phylum Pseudomonadota; class Alphaproteobacteria; order Rickettsiales; family UBA1997; genus CAMCFD01. Next base: position 22,996 of record CAMCAW010000010.1, read on the forward strand.
CACTAAGCGCGATATTAAAAAAATCTAAATCCCATTCTTTTGGAGCATTGGGTTTTAACAAAGCTTTATTAGCGAGAATTTTTGATTTTTTAAGATTGGTAAGAGAGAGCCTGAAGTTTAGAGCGTCAACGGCTCGCAGCAAATGATTTTCGCGATTTCCAAGATTAGAGCCAAGCCCAAAAATTATTCTTTGTCGAGCCTTTTGCATCAGTTTATTTTGTAAATGTGCTTGCTATTGTTTGGTCGGTGAATTTTTTTAAAGATTTAATCTTGCTTTTGCGCTTACTCTCATCTGCTTCGGCAAAAATATCTGACACCCGCTTCACTAAATTATTATTTTTTTCTGGAGTGATATCTTGTATTTTATTAACAAAAAAGTTCTTCAATAATTTTTCTTTATCGGCAATTAATGCGACAGCTTCTTTGATAAAATTTCGAAACAAATCTTGATTAGGAATTTCGGCAAATGTGCAAGAGATAATATCGCGATCAACCTTGTTGTTCGTAGGGTGAAGATGATTTATAGCCGCAACTAAAATAGCCTTTTCTGGCGTAGAAAGATAAGGCGATCTTTTAGTTAATTCTTTATCAAACATTTCTTGTTTTTGCTGGTCAGAAAGAGCTAAAAAATTTTGATCGATTGCAATTCTTTGTGGTCCGTCCCAAATTTTTTGATAATCAATTTCTGTTTTGCTGTCTTGATTAAGAAAATTAATTTTTGCTAAAACGTTTAATAATTTTTCTTTTAAAAGAAGATCTGAATTGGGTTGCGCATGCTTCAAAGATTTAAGATGAGTGGCTCCAACGCCGTTGGCCATTGGTTTATAGACATAATCGCTAGCAAGATTGCTGGGCAAAAATTTAGTGATTTTTATACGCCTTTTTTTATTGCCATAATAAATTTCAATCTCTTGAAATTGATCTGTGCCGCCAATAATTCTCACTTCAAGACGGTTTTTTTGTTCTTCAGATTTTGATCCAGAGTTATAATTTTCTTTGAGAGATTTGCTGGCAATATTAGCGTTATCAATGGTCGGCGCGCTATTTTTACTTTTTTGAAGATCTTTTCTTAATAAATTCAACATATGGTTTATTTTGAAGTGCTGCGTTGATTTAAAGTGAAATATTATGCATTTTTAAATCAGCATCGACCATCATTTTTACCAATTCTTTGAAGTCAACTTTTGGCTTCCAACCCAGTTTTTGCTTGGCTTTAGATGGATCTCCAATTAGCAAATCAACTTCGGCAGGACGAAAATATTTTTCGCTAATCTCAACATATTTTTTCCAATCTAGGCCAGCATAACCAAAGGCTTCGTCTAAAAATTCTTTGACGGAATAAGTGGTGCCCGTGGCGACAACATAATCGTCGGCTTCTGGCTGCTGTAGCATTAGCCACATCGCTTCGACATAATCGCCAGCAAAACCCCAATCTCTCTTAGCATCGATATTGCCAAGATAAAGTTTTTCCGCCTTGCCCGCCATAATATCCGCAAGGCCGCGCGTGATTTTACGTGTAACAAAAGTTTCGCCACGGCGCGGAGATTCGTGGTTGAACAAAATGCCGCTGCAAGCAAACAGACCGTAGCTTTCGCGATAATTTACGGTGAGCCAATGCGAATAAAGTTTAGCGCAAGCATAAGGGCTGCGCGGGTAGAACGGCGTGGTTTCACGCTGCGGAATTTCTTGTACTTTGCCAAACATTTCGCTTGATGAAGCTTGATAAAATTTGGTTTTGATGCGCGTGTCTTTTATGGCATCGAGAATGCGGCAAGTGCCTGTGGCGTCTATATCTGTGGTATATTCAGGAATTTCAAAACTTACCTTCACGTGGCTTTGTGCCGCAAGATTATAGATTTCGTCGGGCACAATTTTTTCGAGCAAGCGCGAGATGCAAGAAGCGTCGGCTAAATCGCCATAATGCAAAAATAATTTTTTGCCGTAAATTTCTAGGTTATTATAAAGATGGTTGATGCGACCAGTGTTGAAGCTGCTCGAACGCCTAATAACGCCATGAACTTCATAGCCTTTTTCTAGCAAAAATTCTGTTAGGTAAGAGCCATCTTGGCCCGTGATTCCGGTGATAAAAGCTTTTTTCATTTTTTAGACTTATGTTTAATGAGGAGTATTTTTTAATTTAGAAAGCCATTGCGAATCATGTGTGACTGAGCTTGTTAGCGGATTGAATGCGATTTGTGATGGTTTTCTAAATTGAAAAATACTGAAAAATTTTTGAAGAAAGTCTATTTAGTAAATTCGCTTACTCAAGTAAAAATCAGAAATTCATTGTAAAGAATTTAATTATCCTTATTTTTGGGGTTATATTTTTACTAAAAATCGATTATCAAAACTTTTAAAAATGTCTCATAAAAAAGATCCGCGACCAACATCGCCACACCTGCAAATTTATGCTTGGAACATCTCTTCCTTCACCTCAATTTTTCACAGATTAACTGGAGTTTTATTATATTTTTCAATCATCGCAATTTCGTGGTATGTAGTTTTCTATGCCTATCAAACCAACATCAGCACATCTTCAGAGCATTGCGATTGCCCATGGAGGCAAACGCTAGAATATGTTTTTTATGCCGCAATAGTGGCGGTAGTTTTTTCGCTTTATTACCATTTATGCAACGGAATTCGCCATTTATTTTGGGATATTGGCAAGGGCTACGATCTTAGATTGGCGCGCTTTACGGGCTTTTTGGTTATCTTGATGGCTGTTATTTTCACTGGTCTCACCATTGGCTTCGCCGCTTATTTTAAATTTATGTAACTTATGATTAGAAAAATTAAAATCGCTCCCGCAACCAATACTGGAGCGCATCACTGGTTGATGCAAAGAGTTTCTGCCGCAGCACTTGTGCCGCTAATTATTTGGCTGATAGTGTCTTTCGTGAAGATAATTCAAGACCCCGAGAGCAATATGGCGGTGTTTTTTGCTTATCCATTTAATGCGGTGATGGGTGTTTTGTTGGTGGTTGCGGCTCTCTATCACGGCAGTCTTGGCATGCAGGTTATTCTTGAAGATTATGTTTCGCACAAAATGATTCGTCGTTTTTTAATTGTGGCGGTGCATTTTCTTTCAATTGCCACCGCGATTGCAGCGATCCTTGCGATTGTAAGGTTGCACTTGGTTGGATAGTGAAGTGGTTACAAAATGTGACCAGTTGAAATTAGTGAGGCGATTAGAAAATAGTTGTCTGAAATTAACATAAGCTGCGCAATGTGGCTGAATAAAAATAAACTTTCTAAAAATGGCAGAGAAAAAAATCGGAAATTATAATATCATTGATCACGAGTTTGACGTTGTGGTTGTAGGCGCTGGTGGTGCTGGTTTGCGTGCAACTCTTGGCATGGCGGCGAAGGGATTATCCACCGCATGCGTCACAAAAGTCTTTCCAACCCGCTCACACACTGTGGCGGCGCAAGGTGGAATTTCTGCTGCACTTGGCAATATGGGTGAAGATGATTGGCGCTGGCACATGTTTGACACTGTGAAGGGCTCAGACTGGCTGGGCGACCAAGACGCCATCGAATATATGTGCCGCGAAGCGCCAGACGCAATTATCGAGCTCGAGCATTACGGCGTGCCGTTCTCGCGCACTAAAGAAGGCAAAATTTACCAACGCCCTTTTGGCGGAATGACCAAAGAATATGGTGAAGGCGGGCCAGCGCAACGCACTTGTGCCGCGGCTGATCGCACGGGCCACGCAATTTTGCACACGCTTTATCAGCAGTCACTCAAGCATGACGCGCAATTTTTTATCGAATATTTCGCGCTCGATTTAATCATGGAAAACGGCGTCTGTCGTGGTATCACGGCACTTTCTTTGGTTGATGGAACGATGCATCGCTTCAAGGCGCAAATCGTGGTTCTGGCTACTGGCGGCTATGGTCGCGCCTATTTTTCTGCAACTTCGGCGCATACTTGCACAGGCGATGGCAACGCGATGGTGCTGCGCGCAGGGCTTCCTTTGCAAGATATGGAATTCGTGCAATTTCACCCTACAGGAGTTTATGGTTCTGGCTGTCTAATCACAGAGGGCGCGCGTGGCGAGGGCGGTTATTTGGTGAATTCAGAAGGCGAGCGCTTCATGGAGCGTTATGCCCCCAGCGCAAAAGATCTTGCGAGCCGAGATGTAGTTTCGCGATCAATGACTATGGAGATCCTTGCGGGGCGCGGTGTTGGGCCGAATAAAGATCATATTTATTTGCACCTAAATCACCTTGATCCAAAAATTTTGCATGAACGTTTACCCGGAATTTCTGAAACGGCAAAAATTTTCGCGGGTGTTGATGTTACGAAAGAGCCGATCCCAGTAATACCAACGGTTCACTATAATATGGGTGGTGTGCCAACTAACGTGAAAGGCGAAGTTTTGACGGTAAAAAACGGTAAAACTGAAGTGGTTTCGGGCCTTATGGCTATTGGTGAGGCAGCATGTGTATCGGTGCATGGCGCTAACCGCTTGGGCTCAAATTCGCTGCTCGATTTAGTGGTGTTTGGCCGCGCTGCTGCTATTCGCGCCGCAGAAATAATCAAGCCAAATGCGCCGCAAACTGAGTTTGCAGAAAATGCGGGAGCCGAATCAATTGCTAGGTTTGAGCGTATTCGCAATGCTAATGGAAAATCTTCTTCAGCAAAAATTCGCATGGAAATGCAAAAAACTATGCAAAATCACGCGGCGGTTTTTCGCACCGAAGAAATTATGCAGAAGGGTTATGATAGAATGCTGGAAGTTTTCAAGAGCTTCTCAGATCTACATATCACTGATCGTGGGCTGGTTTGGAATAGCGACTTGGTTGAAAGCCTAGAGCTAGACAACCTACGCGCGCAAGCTTTGGTAACAATCACTGCGGCGCTAAACCGCAAGGAAAGCCGTGGGGCGCATGCTCGCGATGATTATAAAGATCGCGATGATGAAAATTGGATGAAGCATACAATTATTTGGTGCGATGATAATGGTAAAACCAAAATCGATTATCGTGATGTGGTCTTGAAGCCAATGACTAACGATGTTCAGGCCTTTCCACCAAAGAAACGGGTTTATTAAGCATGCTGAAATCTTCAAAAAAAATCGCCTTTAAAACGCAGCGTTTAGAGGCGCATTTTCTAACTATAGAAAATCAACAATTCGTAATCGATCTCTATAATAAAAAAGAAACCCTAGAGCACCTAGAGGGGCTTGATGTCATGAAGGATATAGAGTTAGTGATGCAATGCTACGAAGAAAATAAAAACATCGGCGCATATTTATTATTCTGCAATGAAACTGAAGAATTTGTTGGTTTTGGCGGTGTGCAAAATCAAGAATTTTTGCGCGATGGCTCACTGGCTTTGCCAGATAAAATTGAGTTTTTAATTATGCTTGATGCAAAATTTGGTGGTCGTGGATATGGACATGAATTTTCTCAGGCTTTCCTTAATTTATTTTCTGAAAATTTTCCGCAAGTTAGTTTGCCAGCGCGGGTGAATAAAGAAAATTTATCTTGTTTAAAATTACTCGGCAAGCTTGGATTTACAATGGAAGGCGAGGTTTGTTATCGCGATTGGGATACGAAGTTTTATTTGTTGCGCCGCAATGCTTCGTTGTAAAAAAGAGCAAATTGCAATTCTGGCGCAATGATGCGACGCAAGGCTTTCTGATTTTATAACCCAACTGCCACGCCATTTCTCCGCGGATCGGCGCCACCTTTCAACTGACGATCATCAATTGTAATGGCGTGAATTCCGCTAACAATATCAATCACGCGCACTTTGTGCCCCATCTCTTCAAGCTGCGGTTTTAGCTTGGCCACAGCACTATCTTTTTCAAGCTCAATTGCGCCATTTAGTGCCACAAAATTTGGTGCCGAAATAGCCTTCTGAATATCCATTTTCCAATCAAGATGGTTAAGAATTGCCTTCAAAGTAAATTGGATAATTCTTGGTCCGCCGGGCGATCCAACCACCATCAATAATTTGTCATTTTGATCGAAAACTAAAGTTGGCGTAAGCGAGCTGCGAGGCTGTTTGCCTGCACGCAAACGGTTTGCAACATATTTTCCATTAGCGAAAGGTGTAAGAGAAAAATCGGTAAGCTGATTATTCAGCATAAAGCCATCAACCGACAAAGCCGAGCCGAAAAAATATTCAATTGAGGTGGTTAGAGATACGGCATTGCCATCTTCATCTACAATAGAAATATGCGTGGTTGATGGGGGTTCGGCCGCTTTGCCTTTGCTAAATTTATTGGCAAACATTTCTGAATTAACAAATTTTCCTGCCACAACTTTTGTGATAGCGCGGCTGTTTCTGATGAGTTTGCTGCGTTGACGCAAATAAAGTTTATCGAGCATTTGCGTGACAGGAACGTTATTTATATCGGCGATATATTCATTGCGATCAGCATAGGCAAGGCGCGAAGCCTCGGTAATTAAATGCACCGCTTCTTTTGAGTTTGGCTTCAAACTCGCTAAATCGAAGTTTTCTAAGATGCCCAAAGTTTGCAGTAAAGTAACGCCACCAGAGCTTGGCAAAGGCATCGAGCAAACTTTATATTTCACGCGATAAGTGCCGCAAATTAAATCGCCAGTTTTAACCTGATAATTCGCCAAATCTTTCAGCGCCAAAGTTCCCGGATTAATTTTTGAACCGCGAACCGCCGCCACAATATCTTGCGCGATTTGTCCTTTGTAAAATGGGTCAATGCCTTCTTCGGCAATAGTTTCAAGGGTTGCGGCTAGTTTTGGGTTGGTGATAGTTTCGCCAACCGTGCGCGGTTTTCTATCTTTAGTGAGGTAAATTTCGGCAGCTTCGTCAAAATCTTTGAGGTAGGAAATTTGGGTGGAAAGCACGTGCATTCTGTCATTTACAAGAAATCCCTTGCGAGCCACCTCTATTGCGGGTTCAAATAAGGTTGCCCAAGGCAATTTGCCATATTTATCGTGAGCTTCTTTGAGCATTTTCAATAATCCCGGAGTGCCTACAGACAAGCCACCGCGCACTACATCAGTAAAATCGCGAGCTTTGCCATTTTTATCAAGAAACATTGTAGAATAAGAGCCTGCTGGCGCAGTTTCGCGGCCGTTAAAGTAAATTGTTTTGTCGGTTTTGGCGTTGTAATAAAGTAAAAATCCGCCGCCGCCAATGCCAGAAGAATGCGGCTCTACCACGTTCAAAACCATTTGTGTTGCGATTGCGGCATCAATTGCATTGCCGCCTTGTTCGATCATTTTTTGCCCCGCCTTGCTTGCTAATTCATCGGCGCTAGAAATCATGTATTTTTTTCCAGTTGTAACTTTAAGGCTGCGAATGCCAGAAGAATTTTCGCCGCTCCAACCATCGTTGCTTGCAAGGCTATTTGAATAGGAATTTTGCGAAAGAATAAAAAAGAGGCAAAAAGGGGCGAGAAATTTATGTTGAAGCTTCATTTTTTTTACCAATAAAAAACTGCGTAATTTTTAACATTGCCGCAACTGACATTATTAAACATCCCAGCCAAATTAGGTAAATAAAGGGTTTATAGTATATTCTTAGAGCGTAGAAATTATTTTCGTCTTTATTGCCAATGGCTATGTAAAGATCGCCAAAAATTCCATGCTTAATCGCTGCTTCATTGGTGGTTTGGTCGGAGACAGGATAATAACGTAACTGTGGCTTGATACGATTTAATTCTCGGCCGCTTTCAAGAATTGTGAAAATTCCCTCGCGCGCCAAAAAATTCTGCCCCGCTTTGTAGTCGATGCGATCGAAACGCAGCTGATAATTTGAGTTATCAGAAACGCTAATTACTTCACCTTGTTTTATATTTACTTCTTTGACTGACCCAAGTGCAGCGAGGATAATGCCAGCCACAAGCAAAGTAAAGCCAAGATGGGCAATGTTAGAAACGGTTTTGCGCGACAAGACGGCTAGAAAGGCAGCAAATATTGTTAAAAATAATATGAGAATTTCGGCAAAAGTTGCGTTGTTTGTTTTGGTGTTGGCAAGAAATGTTAAGCTTAACGAAGCGAGCAAAATTAAGGAGTTGCGCTTAGTGAGTATTTTTATTTTTGCGTTTTGAATTTTGTAGTGAGTGAAGTAGGAAGTGATTAAGAAAATCAGGAATGGAAGCAGTAAAATCGTGAAGATTTGGTTGTAGTATTTTGCTCCAATTGCAGTTGATTGATTGAAGAGGCTTTGGGAGAAAATTGGGTATAAAGTGCCGAGTAAGATGGTGAAAATGGCGATGGTTAGAAGATAGTTATTGGCAAAAATCATGCCTGTTTTGGTGAGAAATTTTATGTTGAGATTTTTTTGCGAAGGCGTGATTTTATTGGCCTTGAGCGCGAAGATCAGCATTGCGATTCCGCCAATTAAAGTAATGAGCAAGATGATGAAGAATCCACGCTTGGCATCGACAGCAAATGAGTGAACCGAGGTGAGTAAGCCAGAGCGCGTGAGGAAGATTCCGATGAGGCATAAAATGAAATTGGTGATGGCGAGCAGTGTTACCCAAACGCGGCAAATATTTTGTGTTTTAAGAAGTTTTGCGGCGTGAATTAGTGCGGTGCCCGTAAGCCATGGCATTAGTGAAACATTTTCTACGGGATCCCAGAACCAATAGCCACCCCAACCGAGTTCGCGATAGGCCCACCAAGAGCCGAGGCCGATTCCTAGAGTTAAGAATCCCCAAGAGAGAAAGAGCCAGAATTGCATGATTTTCGCCAGTTGCGGCGTGATTTTCTCGCGTAGCAGGCCCGCGATAATCAGCGAGAAGACCAGAGAGAAGCCAATGTAGCCGACATAAAGCATTGGTGGGTGCAGCGCGAGGCCAATATCTTGTAGGAGCGGATTGAGGCTGAGGCCTTCATTTGGCGCAGGAAAAAGTCTCTCGAACGGATTGGAAGTGAAAGCAGTAAAGCTCGCAAAACCAAGAATGATAAGGCATTGCGACGATAAAGTAGTTATTTTATATTCGCTTTTGTCGATTAAAGCGAAGGACAAACTATAGCCAGAAAGCACGCTAAGCAGCAGCAGCATTGAGCCCTCGTGATTTCCCCATGAGCCTGCGATTTTAAAAATTAGCGGTTTTAGATGATGCGAATTTTGATAGACATTAAGAACAGAATAGTCTGAAGCCACATAGGAGTAGATCAAGCAGCCTTGAGCAAAAAGCGATAAAGCAAAAATTAGCGCGATAATTATTAGCGATATTTCTACGGATTCTTTTTTTATCAGCGTGGTTTTTCTGGTAAATAAATTGAAAAATGGCAGAAAAAAGCTGAGGGAGATTATGAGTAGAAGTGCTGTAAAACCTAGTGTGGGAGCCATTATTTAATATTTTTTGCAATAAAATTTGTTACCAAACTTAAATCATTTGCTAAAATTTCGTAGCGTTCTTTTCGCGTAAATAAATCTTGCAAAAAGCTTGGCAGCAGCGGTTGTGGTGCGCCAGAATCGGTTATGGCATCAGGAAATTTTGCAGGATGTGCGGTGGCAAGATTTACTACAAATTCGCCTTCATATAAATTGCTTTGCATGAATTTTTTGCTGGCGGCAATTGCTATTGCGGTGTGCGGATCCACTATTTCTGCGGTTTCGTGATATGTTTTGGCAATTGTTTTTTTGGTCTCTGCATCGTCAATTGCATATGCTGCAAAAGTTTTTTTGATTCTTTCTAAGATCTCTTCTTCAACTTTAAGCGCGCCAGTTTGCTCAAAATTTTGCATTAATTTTGCGAGCTTTTTTTCAGATTTTAGATCTTTGTGAATGTCGAAAAGCAGGCGCTCGAAGTTGCTTGAAACCTGTATATTCATGCTTGGCGAGATGGTTTCAATCATCTCGTGTTTGCTATAATTATTGCTGTTGATAAAGCGCGCGAGAATATCGTTAGAATTGGTTGCAACTATGAGGTGCTTGATTGGCAAGCCCATTTTCTTTGCTAAAAACCCTGCGTAAATATCGCCAAAATTTCCTGTGGGTACGCTGAATGAAACTGGGTTAGAATCAGACGCGCCAAGCCTTAAAGCTGCATAAAAATAATAAACAATTTGCGCCATAATGCGGGCAAAGTTGATAGAATTAACTGCAACCATTCTGCGACTACCTAGAAAATCTTGGTCGCCGAACATTTTTTTGACCATTGCTTGACAATCGTCAAAATTTCCTTCGAGCGCAATGTTGAAGACATTATCTGCGAAAACGCTTGTCATCTGGCGGCGCTGCACTTCTGAAACTTTTTGGTGTGGGTGTAAAATAAAAATTTGTGCGTTTTTGCAAGCGCCGCAACCCTGAATTGCCGCAGAGCCTGTATCGCCAGAAGTGGCGCCGATTATCGCGATTTTTTCATCGCACTTTTGCAAGAAATAATCGAGTAAATTTCCTAAAAATTGCAGCGCAAAATCTTTGAAGGCGAGAGTGGGACCGTGAAAAAGTTCGAGTATAAATTCGTTTGCGGCTAGTTGTTTCAAGGGTGCAACGGCTGGATGCGAAAAAGGTGAAGCGTAAGATTTTCTGATAATTTCACGATAAGCCTTCGCATCAATTTCGCTGCCAATAAAATGCTTCGTAACCTCAAAAAATAATTCCTCGTAAGATAAATGGCGCAAATGTTGTAAATCTTTGGCGCTAAAAGATGGCAAGAATTCTGGCACGTAGAGGCCGCCATCGGTTGCTAATCCTTGGAGCACAACTTCTTCAAAAGAAAGTTCGGCGGCGTGTGAGCGGGTGGAAATATATTTCATTTTTAACAAAAATTACTATGCAGAGAGTCTTTTTATTCAAAATAGGTTTGGCATCTTGAATTAGATAGATTACGCGTTAGATTCTAAATTAAATTTTAAGACAGTCAAAAATTAAAAAATGCAACCAAGTGATATCGCAATAGATCAAAACAGCGCGAAGCCAGACTACCTATATCGTAGTGGCGTTGGAATTATGATAATTAACGCGCAAAAACAAATTTTTGTCGGCAAAAGAATCGATAATAATTCTGATGCGTGGCAGATGCCGCAAGGCGGGATCGATGTTAATGAGAATGAAGATGACGCAATGTTGCGCGAGTTAAAAGAAGAAACGGGGATTAATGCGAATCAAGTTAGAGTGATCAACAAAAGTCGTGGCCACTACTACTACAACCTTCCATATAAATTGCAGAAGAAATTTTGGGGCGGAAAATATTTAGGCCAAAAGCAGCGATGGTATTTAATTGAGTTTATCGGCGATGATTCTGCGGTCAATATTAGTACTGAAGACCCTGAATTTTCTGAGTGGAAATGGGTTTCGCAGGAGGAAATTGTGAGTCATATCGTTTCTTTTAAGCGCGAGCTTTACGAGGATGTGATGCTAGAATTTGCGCAGTTTTTAGGATGAGATGCTGTTTTATTTTCAAAGACCTCTGGTAATATTCATTTTAATAAATGCTAAAAAATGACTGAAGTAAATTTTTACCAAATTGACGACGTTATCACAAAAGCTCTTGCACCCTTGCTAATCAAGGTTACGGATGAGAAAAAGAAAGCGTTAATTTATTGTGCCAATGCCGCAAAATTTAAAGAAATCGATGATTCGCTTTGGTCTTATGGCAAATATAGATTTGTTGCCCATGCAACTTTGGCCGATAAAGAATTGGCAGAATTTGGCTGGCAGCGCCAACCAGTTTTTTTGATAGATCGCGAAGAAAATGTTAATGAGGCAGATTATTTAGTTTTGACAAGCGAAGCTTCAGAGGCTTTTATTTCTAAGTTTGCGCGGGTTTTTTATTTTTATGAAGCGCAAGATGTTGCGGCGGTAAAAAAATTTGCTAAGCAGTTTAAAAAAGTAAATTCTTATAAGAAAGTTGATTCAAAATGGGTGAAAGATAGTTTGTAAATCGCGCTACCAATTTAATTTTTTGTTGGAGAGTGTATGCCAAAAGTTAGAAATGAAGTATTGGAGCTTTATGATTTTATTGAGGCTAAAGATCGCTATGGCGATCTTTATACGACATCGCCGATGAGATTTGTTGTTTTGTAAGAGAAAATAACATTACCAAAAAAGAAATTTCTGATAGTTTAAATTGTTAGAATTTTTACTGTCGGAAAATGCAGAGTGTCAGATGAAGTTTACGCTAGTCAGATACGCTTGCAAAAAATGGGCACCAAGAAAACTAGCGCCCATTTTATCCCCCAATTAGCTGCTGCGCTGCTGGTTAGTAGATTGAGCAAGAGATTTTTCACCTTGCGGATTGGTTGTAACGCTTGGAGGTGTTTTGGGTTCTGTTTGCATTTCTGCGGAATTATTCTCGTCAATTTTATTCAATGCGAAATCCAGATCTAGATCTAATGCTCCAAGATGTTCTTGATTCGGCTGCGAAGCTTCCTGCGAGTCTTTTGGTTTGGATTGAGGATTATTGAGAGGTTTTGTATCAAAGCTTTCTTCTTCTGCAACATCATCGTCTTCATATTGAGTCTGAGATTCTGAGGCTTTTTTCTGAGTCTCGAATCTTTTTAAATCTGCAGGGTCTGCAGGAGACGTTGCTTCCGTTGTTGCTTGACTTTCTGGGTTATTTGTGAGGTTGTCTTCAGAG
>CAMCAW010000011.1 GCA_945872855.1 Rickettsia typhi
CATTATCGCCAGAGCCTAGAGCGGTGACGGTCTTAGAGAATCAGGTCCCTCCAACAAAGCCTAAACCCACGATAGCCTTAGAGGCTAATGCTGCCACAACCACAACCGACGCTCCAACTTCAAACCCAGCATTAACCCAAACCCCAAAACCATTCAAACACTTCACCCAAACCCAAAACTCACAACAACCGCCAAAAATAAAACCAGAAAACATCAGCGAAATATTCTCACAAGAACAAAAATCGCAAAAACTCCCATCTCTATTATTTACAAACAAAGGAGAATCCTCTTCCTGCGCCAACCTCCTAATCGAATCTGCGCGCAAAGCAAAACCAGAACGCCCAATATTCTACATCGATTCACCAAAGCAAATCGACATCTTGAAGAAAGCGATAAAAATTATTGGTGAAGGCGAAGGCAGTGATAAGCTACCCGCAGAAATCTCCGAAAAAGGATTCCTCGCCGATTTCCTACAAGAAGCAGGACTCTACAACAATCAACAGCGCGATTCAAATAGCGTCACACTTGCTATTCCAAAACAATCCTCCACCCAAAACCACCCACCACTTCTAATAATAAACTGGTCAAACTTCACTCCCAGACAAAGAACTTCTCTAAACACAATTCTCGATGATCGGCACCCCGCAATTGACGGAGCAAGCCTCGCAGAAGTAAAAGTAATCAGCATTTGCGATCAAAAAATCAACGACGAATCTTTTGTTTCGCGCCACGCAAATCAATATCAAGCAGAGTTTAATTTGGGAGTAAAAGCATCAACAGCTAGCACTTCGCAAGTTAATGCTTCACAAGCCCAAGCCGCCACTTCGCAAAACGCAGCCAGCACAGCCACCACCCCACAAACCACCACCAACATCGACTTAAAAGGAGTCTCCGATTGGAAACAGCAACTTTTTGGCCGAATATCCCTACAAAACAACCAAATCCTCTGGACAAAAAGCAGCTTCGTTCGTGATTTAGAAAGAGGCGTCACAAATTTTTCTATCAGCAATTGCTCTAACATTACCGAATTCAAAAAGTTTCTCGAACAAGCGCAAGCCTTTGGTTGCTTCGTTTATAACGGCTATAAAATTCCCCTAAACGATGATTTTAAAATTGCACCAACAGCAAAAAATTTCGATTTTAACAAATTCGATCCAACAAAAATTGCTTTAATCCGCAATAAAACAATCGACGAAGTTGCTTTAGAATGCGAAATTATCAACACGCAAATCTTTGATTTTTTATTGCGCAAAAAAGAAATCTCTGCTTCTGGCGAATATTCAGAAAAACCCGGATTCATCGAGCTTGCCAAAGAAAATCCCAACAAAGTTCTCAAGCTTTTTATCTCCTCAAATTTAACGCAGGCGCAGCTTTATTCACTTTTTTACGAAGCATCTGCAGCTAACATAAGTCTTGAATTAAGCTTTGCGCAAGGCGTTGCAACTCCCGATTATTTATCGCGTTTTGTTGTAAGTGCAAAAGACCAACTGCTTCCAGAAAACAGAAAATCGATTGCAGCAAAAATTTATACTGCGGCAAATCCACGGTTGATTGAAGTTGAAGATTCGGCTTTAGTGGTAGACATCGAAGATTGCTCATTCCAAGACCTAATCAGCAGAATCTCCTACAAAATCAGCAGCGGCAGTGACAGTGGCAACACCTTCACCTTCTCAGAATCAAAAAGCGAGTTCGTAAAACACTTAAAGCAAGGCCAACAAATTTGTTTGCGTGGTGAATTTAGCGAAGATTTATTGCAAATGCTGCAACCAATTCTTACCGAAGATTACGCAAAGAACCTCACTCTAATCATTGAAAACAAAGACAACAAAGCTCACAAACTACTAGAGTTTCTAGGCAAAAAAGGCTACACAACCATACCAGAAAGGGCAGAAAATCCCGCTAGAGAATCTAAAATATCACCAGAAAATCACCAGCCATCTTGCGCAGATTTTGCAACCGCTACCGACGCAGAATTAATGACCGATGCCACAAATTTTAAAGACAGCAGAAAATCGAAATTCAAACAGTTACTAGAAAATAATGCCTTAATAGCTCTATATGGCGATGCTGGCGTTGGCAAAACATCTTTGGTTCACGAAGAAAAAAATCTCCATAAAGGTTTCGAAAATTTTGATAATTGGATTGCGCAAGGCGGAATTTTATTTCTCGATGAATCAAACATCATAGATTCGCATTTAATAATGTTTGAGCCGCTAAAAGAAGGCGGAAATAAAAGAATATTTTACCAAGGAAAATTCTATCAATTAAACAAAGAACACCAAGTAGTTCTAGCCCTAAACCCTCCAGAATATGGCGGCGGCAGAGCAGAACAAAAATTATCTTTAGAAGGAGGGCTTCCAACTTTTGCAATGCAACAATTGCCTGCGAGCTATATTTATTCTTTGTTAAAAACCGAGATTTTTGATAAAACAGCATTTGTAGATAATGCCCCAGTAAGAGATGAATTTCTGAAATTCTGCAAAGAAGAAATTGTTAAATATCAAGATTTGATTAAGACAGATTCTAAGGAAAAAATTACTATTCGCGCTTTGCAAGAAAGCGCTTTAGGGTGGTTGACATTGAAGCTTGATGGCAAAGAAGTTCGCAAAGAAGCGTCGGAAGCAAAATTGGAAGCTGCTGCAATTGCTGCAAGATCAGCATCAGCATCCAAACAAAATTCCAACAAAAAATACCCTTACGCCAAAGACATCAAAACCCAAAACTTTGTTTCAACCGATGCCACAATCGCCATCGAAAACTCCCTAGGAAAATGCCTCGCCATTCGCCAAAAGCAATGCCAAGGCCAACTTCCGATTTGCGGCACAAATGGCGTTTTGTTTGAAGGTGCCTCTGGTATTGGCAAAAGTGCTCTAATCAAGGCCTATCTTGATCAAGCTCGCGAAGAAGAAGGTCGCGAATATTATAAGATCGATAGCAGCATGCCTTATGAAATTCAGAAACAAAAACTCGTCGAAGCCTTTAGAAAAGGCGCAATTTTATGGATCGATGAGATTGATACTTGTATCAATAATGGCATTGAGCGGCTTTTAACTTCTGCGCTAAGCGGGCTTGATCCAGAGGGGTTGAATCATGATTCGAGTGCGGGTTCTGGTGAGGCGGTTGAATTTAATTTACAGCAAACTACTTCTAGCGCCAGTTCGCAACAAGTTGCCCCCAACGCTGGCTTCATGCTAGTCGCTAGCTCAAACGGCATCACGCAAGCTGGTCGTGCAGTTATTGGCCCTGCGATAAGAAGCCGCTTAGATTATTCTCGCCCTAGTGATTTGCAAGAATATGAACAGAGTGATATTGAGAAAATAATTACGACTTGGGTTGTTGGAGATCGAGATAAAGACAAAAAAGGCGCCACATTAAGTGCGCAAGCGGCGAGAGAGGTAAGTGTTATAGCTAGAGAATATTTAGAGTTGCAGCAATCTGGTGGTGAGAATGCGATGAATGCAGGAAATTTGCGCATGTTACGAAGGTTTGTTGATGAGCAGAAGGAGCGGTTTGAGGTGGTGGAGAGAGCTGGTGAGTCTGTTGGCGGCGTTAAGGGGAGCAACAACGCTCGTGCTAGAGCCCTTACTTCTCTTTCGAAGGCTAGAAGTACTGATATTTAGGAGACAGATTCAAGAAGTCTACAAAAACATTAAACCTCCGCCACACAAGCCCAACAAAAAACAACTAATAAATCCCACTCGGACTTGTTTTTTCTTCATTATTTTCACGCTGCCCGTCTTGCTGATCGCTACTGCCAGCAGTAGTATTCAATAAATTATCAACATCATCCGTAAGCTTAAAAGACTCGAAGAAAATATGATCTTTCGGCGTTGATGGCGTTGGGAATTTTCCTGTAGTGCGATCAATCTTCACAAATTTCACCGCATTAGGAATACGAAACGGCGTTGATGGCGTGTCTTTTAGCGCCTGCTTCATGAAGTTGATAAAAATTGGCAAGGCTATAGAAGCGCCAGTTTCATCTCTTCCCAAGGTTTTTGGATTATCGAAACCAACATAAACTCCTGCAATTAAATCTGGCGAGAAGCCAACAAACCACGAGTCGTAGGAGTTGTTGGTAGTGCCAGTTTTACCGCCAATAATTCTGCCTACAGAACGTGCACGGCCAGCAGTGCCGCGTTCTACAACGCCTTGCATCATCGAAGTGATTTGGTAAGCGGTAGCGGGGTCAATCACTTGCTCTTTAGTTTCATCAAGCAATGGCAGAGCGTTCCCACTGGCTCCTTCAGCCACAATACACTCGCTGCACTTTCTTTGATCGCGGCGATAAATTGTGATGCCATCGCGGTCTTGAATTTTCTCAATCATTGACGGCGCGATTTTTTTGCCACCATTAATCATCATCGAATAAGCAGTAACCAAGCGCATCATCGAGGTTTCGGTTGAGCCCAAAACCAACGAATAAATTTTTGCTGGATCGTCATTCACACCCAATCTTTTTACAACATCGACAACTTTATCGATACCAACCTGATCTGCCATGCGAACAGTAGTAACGTTGCGTGAGGTTTCTAATCCTGTGCGTAAAGTGGTTGGACCATAAAATTCACCAGAATAATTCGATGGATTATAAGATGGCAAACCAATGCCCTGATTGAGCGAAATCGGTTCGTCCATAATGATTGTTGCTGGCGTCATGCCATTTTCTAGCGCCGCAACATAGCCGAAAGTTTTCATCGTTGAACCAGGTTGGCGCATTGCCTGCGTAGCTCGGTTGAACTGGTTTGGCGAATCAACATAGCCGCCCATCATGGCGAGAACCCTTCCTGTGTGCGGGTCCATCGCCAAAAATGCGCCATTAACTTCGGGAATTTGGCGCAAAATATATGCATCGCCCTTCACTCCCTTCTCCACCAAAATCACATCGCCAACCGCAAAAACGTCGGAGATTTTTTTGATAACAGGCCCAATACTATCAGTGTTTATATGCTTTCTCGCCCATTTAACCGAAGCTAAATCTATCGAGCCAATCGCACCAAATTCTGTGCCAATAGTAGCCGAATTTGGCGATAGTGAAAGCACCACAGCTTTTTCCCAACTCTCTTTATATAATTTTTTTGGATCAAATTTTTTGAGATCGTCTTGCCAAACTCCCGCAGCATCGATTGTTTTGAGCGGCCCGCGATAGCCGTGCTTTTGATCATATTCTTCAATGCCTTCATTAAAGGCTTTAGAGGCAATTTTTTGCAAGCGCGAATCTAGTGTTGTGCGCACCACAATTCCGCTTTCAAAAACATTATCAGAGCCGTAGAGCTGTGTCAGGTCTTTCTTCACGCTATCGGCAAAAAAGTTGGCACGAGTAATATCGCCGTCTTCTTCATTTTTAATTTTAAGAGTAATAGGATTTTCTTTAGCCTTCGCAGCCTCTTCCTCAGTGATATAGCCTTCTGTATGCATGCGCTCAATTACCCAGTCGCGACGCCATTTTGCCTTCTCAATATTTTTGCGCGGATCAAGTTTAGATGGCGCTTTTGGCAAGGTTGCCAACAACGCATCTTCTTCGATGCTTAATTCATCAATCGATTTATCGAAATAAACTTGTGCTGCAGCCGCCACGCCGTAAGCGCCAGAGCCTAGGTAAATTTGGTTTAAATAAAGTTCGAGAATTTTATCTTTCGAAAAAGTTTTGGTCATGCGATAGGCCAAAATCGCCTCTTTAACTTTGCGCTCAATTGTTCTTTCGCGCGTTAAAAGGAAATTTTTAACAACCTGTTGAGTGATAGTAGAAGCGCCTCCGAGACTCTCTTCACCTTTAACAACAGCAAGAGCATTATTAACTGAGGCGCGAAAAATCGCCATAAAATCGATGCCCGAATTTTTGTAAAAATTCGAATCTTCAGCAGAAATAAAGGCGTTAATTAGATGTTTTGGGATTAAATCAAAAGGAACAAAAATGCGTTTTTCTTTAGAATATTCTGTGATCAAACTGCCATCGGCCGCATAAAGACGGGTTGTTATGATTGGTGAATAATTTTTTAATTGCTCATAATCAGGAAGATTTTCGCTATTTTTTTTGAAAAATAAAAAACCTGCAAGACCAAGTAAAAAAACAAAAATCGTGCCAAAAACGACTATAAAATTTAGAGTTTTTTTCATTGAGGGAGAGCTTGGTTTATGCTTTTTCATTCAGTCTAATTTTGAAATTCTATTAATGTTTTGATTTCGCCTTACTGTTACTCTTATTTATTCACTTTAAAATATTCATCAATTGCGTCAACTAAACCTTTTACGATATTACGTTTATGCATCATGCTGTTAAGGCTAATTTCCTCATCTCTATTCGATAAATAGCCAAGTTCAATCAAAATTGAAGTCATGTCTGGGGCTGTTAAAACCGCGAAACCAGCGAATCTATGCGTGTTATGCAAAATCTCTACCCCCGAATTTTGCACCGATTTTATCGCAATATTGGCAAATTGCGACGAGCTGTTCATAGAGCTACGCTGCGACAAATCGATCAATGTTTTTAAGATATCACCACTGGTATCGCCAAAATTTACACCCGCAATAATATCAGCTCTATTTTCTTTTTGCGCCAACAATTCTGCTTGCTTATCTGATGACTTCTCCGACAAAGTATAGATTGAAAAGCCAGAAACATTGCTATCGGCGGCAGAATTTGCATGAAGCGAAATAAATAGATCAGCATTGAGTCGGCGCGCCTTTTCTACGCGACGTTTTAGCGGCACAAATTCATCGGCATCGCGAATTAAATAAACTTTGTAATTCTTGCTAAGCATCAAATGTTTACCCAATTCGCGCGCATAAGAAAGCGTGATGATTTTTTCTTTGGTGCGCGCATAATCGCCAATGGTTCCGGGGTCTTTTCCGCCATGGCCCGCATCTATCGCAATAATCGGGATTTTTTTCGGCGCATTTTTGACAACATATTTTACTTCGTCATTTTTTATAGCGCCGCCGTTAAGTGAAGTTGACGAATCGCTAGTAACTGTTTCTATTAAATTTTCTAACTGCTTACTATCAATAACCGCCAAAACCTTTGGCGCCGTAGAGCTGCCAGCACTAGAAATTTCTTCATTTATTGGTGGAACAGAATTTTCGGAAGGAATTTTAGCAGAAACCTGAGGGGTAATTTTTACCACAATCTTGCCTAAATTTTCTTTTTTTAATTTCTGAAATACCGAACTATCAACACGAATCTTCCCTCTCAAATCAAAAACCAAACGCAAAATATTTTGCACTTTACTTTGCCTAAAACCAGAGATGAAGCTAGGAAAGCGAGGCTTCGCAGCCTTTTCATCAAATTCTGCCTTAGCAATATCGACAACTAAACGCTCGGGATTGCGCAAAATATACACTTTAAATTCTGCTTTTTTATCGATTGCAATTTCAATATTTTGCTTGCTGCTGAAGCTTATATTTTTAACGGTAGCGGCTTTAGCCAGCGCATAGCAAGGGCTTGCGAGGGTTATACAAAATATTATTAGTAATTTTTTGTAAAAATTCATGCAAATATTTATTGTAAAAAATATGTAAAACTCACCTTGTTTTTATAAACTTATACACTGATTTTTTTATTTTAACAGAAAATGAACTGAATGTTTTTGCATATTGCGCGCACTACAGCCCCTTAAGAATTAAAGCGAATAACTCTGCCGGCAAAGACCCGCCAGTAATTTTTTTCGTTGAAGAATTATCGTCATTTCCAATCCAAACTCCAATCACATAATCATCGTCAAACCCAACAAACCAAGCATCGCGAAAGTTTTGACTAGTGCCAGTTTTGCCAAAAACTTCCGAAGAAATATTGGCCTTGCGCCCTGTCCCGTCTACAACAACAGCCCGCAAAATTTCTCGCGCATATTCTTGAGTTTCTACAGATAAAACTGCTGGCAGACCAGAAGATTCGCGCCTATAGAGCTCGTTACCCTTATCATCTTTTATTGCAGAAATTGCGTATGGAATCACTGGTTTTGCATCGTTAGCAATGCTGGCAAAGGCCGCGGTTAACTCATATAAACTAACCTCGCTAGTGCCAAGCGCAATCGTTAAATCATTTTTATTAATTGCCGATGTAACGCCTAGTTTATTGGCCATATCAACTATTTCTTGACGCTTGATTTTTTGCGCTAATTGAATTGAAACCGAGTTAAGAGAATTTGCAAAGGCAGTTTTTAAATCAACTTTGCCGAAATACTTTCCCTCATAATTATCTGGCAACCACGCGCCAATATTGACTTTCTTATCTTCAAAAATATCGCTCGGCTTAAAGCCATTTTCAAACGCAGCTAGATAAACAAAGGTTTTAAACACCGATCCCGCCTGTCTTTTAGCGAAAACAGCGCGATTATATTGACTTTTCTGATAGTCTTTGCCGCCAATCATACCAAGGATCGCGCCCTCTTTATTCATAATGACAACCGCAATTTGCGACTTGCTAATTTTTTTCGCATTAGCAACCACAAACTTGCTCACAGACTCTTCTAGCGCGGCCTGAACCTTCTCATCTAAAGTTGTATTAATTGAAATAAGTTTTTTATCGAGGTCTTTTTTAGCTAAAAATTCACCAAATTGATCATGGATAAAATCAGCAAAATAGAGCTTCTGCGAGCTATTGGTTTTAAAAGAAATATCTTTATTAATTTCTTTCACATTTTTTTCACTTAAAAATCCCGATTTAATCATGCCGCTTATAACCACGCTAGTTCTGCTCTCGGCCGAGTTTTGGTTGTTTTTTGGCGATAATCTTGAGGGCGCTTTTAGCAACCCCGCAAGAAGCGCGGCCTCGTTCAAATCAATGTCTGACACCGATTTTCCGAAATAAAATTTTGCCGCCGCCGCAACGCCATAATTGCCAGACCCAAAATAAGCGCGGTTAAGATAAATAGTGATAATTTGCTCTTTGGTAAAGCGCCGCTCTAGCTGCAAGGCTAAAATCACTTCTTGAATTTTTCGCTGCAAAGTGCGATCTGGATTGAGAAATAAAAGCTTGGCGAGCTGCTGGGTGATTGTGCTGCCGCCCTGCACTATGTGACCAGCCTTGTGATTTGCGTAAGAAGCACGAATTATTGCAAGAATATCAACGCCAAAATGGTTAAAAAATTTGCGATCTTCGGTGGCTATAACCGCGTTAATCAAGTGTTGCGGCAGTTCATAGAATTGCACCTCATCATAATAAATATCGCCAAAATTTGTGATGCGATCATTGTTAGAAAAATTAATTTGCACGATTTGTTTATCGCTTTTACGATCGAGATTTTCGATATCTGGCAAGCCTTGGCAATAATAGACGATTACAATTCCAGCGGCGATTGAAGCAAGAGCGACAAGGATTAAGCCCCATTTTATAATGAATTTTACTATTGGCATCTTTGATTGAATGGGTAAACTTTACTTATTAATTATAGAACTTCATTTGGTTAAACAATTTTTTATTTGTGAATCATTACGTTTTAATAAACCAAAAATTCGTTTTAGAAAAAAACGCCGTTGTTTCAATTTCGCAGCGCGCTTGTCGTTTTGGCGATGGAATTTTTGAAACTTGCAAAATAATCGATGGAATAATTTACAATTATGAGGCCCACGAAGCCAGAATTAACAAAGGCTTAAAAGCATTGAAAATTTCTATCGCGATTAAAAATTTAAAGAGCGATTCTTACCATCTAATTAAAAAAAACCACATTAAAAATGGAATTTTGCGAATCTCAATTAGTCGCGGAATTGGCTCTCGCGGCTATCTTCCTGCCGCAAAAATTGAGCCGCTAATTATTATTGAAACTAGCGAAGAAAGAAAAATTGAGGATAAGAAAATCGTTATCGGAATTAGCAAAATCAAGGCTCCGAAGCGTTCGCGCGCTTTACAATATTGCAAAACAATGCAAGGCCTAAACTATGTTTTAGCAAAAATTGATGCGCAAAAATCTGGGCATTTTGATGATGTAATGCTGAGTGAAAGCGGCCATATTTCTGAATGCTCTTCGGCGAATATTTTTTGGGTAAAAAATGGTAAAGTTTTTACTCCCTCCGCAAAATGTGATATGCTTTTTGGCACAATGCGAGGGAAGATTTTGCAGAAATTTCCGATAGAAGTAAATCTTGTAGAAGCCCGCCTCTCAAGGCTTTGTAATGCTGATGAGATTTTTTTAACTAATGCTAGTTTTTTGGTTTTAGCGGTTGATGAGTTGGTTGTTGGTAGCAGAAAGATTAAATTGCAGAAAACCCTTTCTGATCAGATTTTGCGCTGGTTGGAAGGGGACGTTGAGAAATATATTTGCAATCCAAAACTTTTATAATGATTAAATTAAGAGAATAAAATTTATGTCATTACAAAAACAAAAAATAAATTGGATTGAACCGCTGGATTTGGCACAGAGAATTGCCGATAATTATGGTGCTGAGAGCTGGGTTTTGCTTTATTCTGGGCTGCATGATGAAATAGAAAACTCGCGCTCAATTATTGCACTTTTTCCTCAAGAAGAATTGGTTTTAGATCGAATTGAACAATTAAAAAATTTATCAAAAAAAAAGAGTGAAGATTCTGAATTGCGGTTTGAAGAAAATCTTGCAAAACTTGATGATTCGTGGTTTGGCTACCTTTCTTATGAGGCCAGCGAAGATTTAAAAAATTTATTCGTAACACAAAAATCTTTCATCAATTTACCAAAAATTTGGCTATTAAATTTTGCTTTAATTTTTGAATTTGATCACGATAAAAAGCTTGTAGAAGCATGTTTTTCTAAGCAAGATCAGCTTAATGAAGTTTTGAATTATAAAATAAAACCAGCAGCAATAAAAAAAATTAAAACTACAAATTTTGCCTCAAATTTTTCTGATGATGAATATTTGCGCGCCATTGAAGACATTAGAAAAATGATTCAACAAGGCGATTTTTATCAAGCAAATTTAACTCGAAAGTTTTTTGGAAATATCAATATTGATAATCAAAATGATTTTTTTGCAACCTTCCTTAATCTAAGCAAATCAAGCCCTGCCAACTATTCTAGTTTTATAAAATTGCGCGATAATTTTATTATTTCATCAAGCCCAGAATTATTTTTATCGATCAAAAATGGTGAGATAATTTCTCGTCCCATTAAAGGCACGGCAGCGCGAAATCAAGATGCGGCGCAAGATTTAGAAAATAAAAATAATCTACAAAATAGCCCTAAAGAACGTGCCGAAAATTTAATGATTGTTGATTTAGTAAGAAACGATTTATCTAGAGTTTGCAAGGCTGGAAGTGTGATGGTGAAAAATCTTTTTCAGGTTAATAGCTATAAAACTTTACATCACATGTCATCAGAAATTATCGGCAAAATTGCCGATAAATTTAATGTTACAGATTGCCTTCAAGCCTGCTTCCCCGCTGGGTCTATGACGGGTGCTCCTAAAATAAAAGCAATGGAAATTATTGCGCAAAAAGAAAAAATAAATCGTGGAGTTTATAGTGGTGCAATCGGCTATTTAAGAGGCGATGAAGCAAATTTATCAGTAGTAATTCGCACTATAATTTTCCATAAAAATAAATTCGAATTTCAAGTTGGAGGCGCAATAACCTTTGATTCTATAGCGCGAGCAGAGTTGGAAGAAACAAAAATTAAAGCACAAGCAATTATAAAAGTTTTAGGAATAGAAACCTCAATTATAAAATAAAAATATGACAAAACCACGCTGCGACTGGGCTAACAAAGGCGATGAGCTCTACACAAAATATCACGACGAAGAATGGGGCGTGCCAATTTTTGACGACCATAAAATCTTTGAATTCCTTGTGCTAGAAAGCGCCCAAGCTGGTCTTTCATGGATCACAATTCTGCGCCGCAGAGAAAATTATCGCCAAGCTTTCGCCAATTTTGATGCCAAAAAAGTTGCAAAATTCGATGAAGAAAAAATTACTGAACTCCTTGCAAATAGCGGCATCATACGACATAGAAGAAAGATAACCGCAGCAATAAATAACGCCCAAAAATTTCTCGAAATTCAAAAAGAATTCGGCTCATTTAGCGAATATATTTGGAAATTTACCAATAAAAAACCGATCACAAATAATTGGGAAATTTTAAAAGAACTGCCCGCAAAAACTGAAATTTCAGAAAAAATCTGCAAAGATTTAAAAGCGCGAGGCTTTCAGTTTCTAGGGCCTACAATATGCTATGCCTATATGCAAGCAACAGGGCTGGTGAACGACCATATAGCGTCTTGTTTTAGACATAATGAAATTGCGGCTCAAAAAAATTATTAATTTCTTGCTAGACATTTTATTCTTTCTAAACAAAACTACATAAATCAATATATAGTGCTGCTTTGATAAAAAGCATACTAAATATGGTTTAAAAACGATACTGGGCGATGCTGGCGTAAGCTGCCAAAGATAATTAAAAATAAAATTTATGACAATCAAAAAGGGTTCAAGAAAAAAGTCTACCACACCAGCAGGAGAAGCTGCTAACGTGATCCCGCTTCACAAAGAACATGGTGTTACAAACAAAAATTTTACCGTTCAAAATAACGCAAAAAAAGATGACCGCCTCAGCAATTTTGGCAAAGCAGTCTTGAAAGACCGCTATTTAATGCCCGGCGAATCATATCAGGATTTATTCGCCCGCGTTGCCTGCTATTACGCCGACGACCAAGCGCACGCCACAAGAATCTACGATTACATTTCGAATTTATGGTTCATGCCTGCAACGCCCGTACTCAGCAATGGCGGCACTTCGCGCGGCTTACCAATCTCGTGCTTTTTGAACGAAGCCGATGATTCTCTACATGGCATCGTGAATTTGTGGAACGAAAATGTGTGGCTCGCATCACATGGCGGCGGCATTGGCAGCTATTGGGGCAACTTGCGTTCAATTGGCGAGCCAGTGAAAGGCAATGGTAAAACTTCGGGCATCGTGCCATTCATTAAGGTGATGGATTCACAAACTTTAGCAATCTCGCAAGGCAGCTTGCGGCGCGGCTCGGCAGCAGTTTATTTGCCAATCGATCACCCCGAAATTGAAGAGTTCATCGACGTGCGACGCCCAACTGGCGGCGATCCAAACCGTCGCTCACTAAATTTGCATCACGGCGTTGTGGTCACCGATGCCTTCATGCGCGCGGTTGAGAAGGATGAAAATTTTGAACTCAAAAGCCCCTATACTGGCAAAACCGTTGAAACTGTTAAGGCGAGAGCGTTATGGATTCGCCTTCTCACAACTCGCGTTGAAACGGGCGAGCCTTACATTCTCTTCATCGATCACGTTAATAAAGCGGTTCCGTTACATCATCAAAAGCTCGGACTAAAAGTTAAAACATCGAATCTATGCAGCGAAATCACGCTCGCAACTGGCATCGATCATTTAGGAAATGACCGCACAGCCGTATGTTGCCTGTCTTCGCTCAATCTTGAATATTACGATGAATGGAAAGATAATCCGCAAATCACCGAGGATATAATGCGCTTCCTCGATAATGTTCTACAAGATTTTATTGATCACGCGCCAACAGAAATGAAAAAAGCCGCTTATTCTGCAATGCGCGAAAGAAGTGTGGGGCTTGGTGTCATGGGCTTTCACTCCTTCTTGCAAAGCAAAAATGTGCCGATGGAATCTGCGATGGCAAAAGTGTGGAACAAAAAAATCTTCCAACAAATTAAGCAACAAGTCGATCAAGCTTCAATAAAACTTGCGCATGAAAGAGGCGCCTGCCCAGATGCCGCAGACGCTGGCGTGATGGAGCGCTTCACCAATAAATTAGCGATTGCGCCAACTGCTTCAATTTCAATCATCGCCAATAATTCTTCACCGGGAATCGAGCCTTTTGCAGCCAATAGTTTCACACAAAAAACGCTCACTGGCTCGTTTAATGTGCGCAATAAAAATCTCGTGAAATTGCTCGAAGAAAAAGGCAGAAACACTGATGATATTTGGTCGTCGATCACTATCAATGAAGGCTCGGTGCAACATCTAGATTTTCTTGACGAACATGAAAAACTAGTGTTTAAAACTGCACAAGAAATTGATCAAAGATGGATCATTGATTTAGCGGCAGAACGCCAAGAATATATTTGCCAAGCGCAAAGTTTAAATATTTTCTTACCAGGAGATGTTTCAAAAAAATATCTGCACGAGATTCATTTTCGCGCATGGCAAAAAGGTCTGAAAAGCCTTTATTATTGCCGCTCCACCTCTGTTCAGCGCGCCGATAAAGTTTCTAATAAAGCCGAAAATGATGCGATGTTTAAAGTTACAGATGAAGCTCCGAAAGAAGAAGCTTCAAAATATGAGGAATGTTTGGCGTGCCAATAAACACGCCATTTATCAAGCTTGTTAAAAATTGATATTATTCCCTTGCATTTTTTAAAGCGATCTTCATAATTCTCGCCTTCATTTTTTTTAAATGGCTCTTCTTTGGCCCCTTCGTCTAACGGTTAGGACACCACCCTTTCACGGTGGTAATACGGATTCGAATTCCGTAGGGGTCACCATCACTTTCCACACACAAAACTTATGCTTAGTTTGTATTTAACAGCATTATAGCCCTTATATAAATCACCCCAAGCTACCCTCCTAAATCTTTCCTACGTTGAAAAATCCTACTTGAATAGAATTAAGTAAATTCTCATTAATCATAAATCGAAAAACGATGGCAACCATCTTGGCGCTAGCTTGCTTCGCACAAAAGCAGAGATCATCAATATAACGGCGGCTTTAGCGATGCAAGTATAATCGACGCTAAAACAAAACTCGAAGTGATGAAGGTTGGAGTTTCTTATCATTTCTAAAAAATTTTTAGATTATTTAAATAGCGCTACAAGTTTTTTGTAGCGCTATTTTTTAGTCTAAAAATTATTGCACTTTAAGTTGCGCTTCATAGCTTGGCAAAGCTTGCTTAAGAAAAGTTAAGCAAAATTTTATTAATTATTAAGAACAACTCAAAAACATTATGAAAAAATTAATTACGGTTTCTTCTGTTATTTCGGTACTTGCGGGCTCTTCTGCTTTTGCAAAAACCGAAGGGAATTATTTGGGCGTTGAATTGCTTCGCACAAAAGCTGAGCATTTATATAAAACTAATGGCGTTGTTAATAATACTCTCGGAAAATTCGATGATTCGGCAACTGGATATGGCCTAAATTACAAATACGCATTTAATTTTGGTAACAATGTTTTCGTTGCTCCCGGTATATTCTACGATAAAATTGGAACTAGCGCAGAAGATTTAGATCATGATCCAATCAATATTCAAAGCAGATATGGCGTAAAGTTAGATGTGGGTTATGATTTAACCAATCAAGCTGCGATTTACTTCACTAACGGTTTTGCAAAAACTAGATATTCAGTTGATTGGTTGACTACTAATTCTGGTGAAATTGTTAGTACTACACCTTTTGTATATTTTTATGGTATTGGTGCGACTTATCAGGCCTCTAAAAATATTACTTTCAATGCCGAATATAACAGACAGCACATATCTCTCATGAGCCCATCTGCAATAGTTACTGCTAGAAGTAAAATAGAAGTAATGAAAGTTGGTATAGCTTACAGCTTCTAATTTAAATTTTATTTGCGTTATTTTTTAATAAACTAAATTTATATCTATGAAAAAATTAATTTTGATTTCATCTACTTTGGCAGTTCTTGCTGGATCTTCTGCTTTTGCAAAGACAGAAGGTAATTATGTAACTGTTGATTTACATAAAGCAATTTCTGAAACTCATCGCAACACTCTTATTTTTGGTGCAACCCCAGATGATGTTACTAAATATACTGGCCAAAATACAAGCCTTGGTGCTAGCTATAAATATGCCTTCAACTTTGATAAAATATTTTTAGCTCCCGGAATTTTTTATGAAAGAATCGGCACCAAAGTTATGACTACAGATGGTGGCAATGAATCATCTATGTCTGTTAATAACAGGCGCGGCGCAAGACTTGATCTTGGCTATGATTTTACTAACGACTTTGCGGCCTATGTAACTGCAGGTATCACCTCTACTTCCTACAGAACAGCTCATGGCGATGCTGATGGTTTTGGTACAGCACAAAGCAACCAAAAGTTCAGAGGAAATAAAACTGGATATCTTTATGGTATTGGTTTCACAACCAACATAGCTAAAGATGTTTCTATTGGTGCTGAGTATAATACTCAAATGCTAAAAGTGAAAAGCTTGCATGTTGTTTCTGGTAACGACACGCGCTTCAAAAATCGTATCGACTTATATAAAGTTACCTTAGCTTACCACTTCTAAGTCTAGTTGTAGCTTGATTTAACGAAGGCGGTTCCAAGTTTTGGGGCCGCCTTTTTATTTGGTTATGAATAGGAAAATTTGAGATGAAAAAAGTCTACCAAGAGAAACTAAAAAGAAGAAAATGCGCCGCTTAAATATAGCAAGGGCTTGCCTTCCTTTAACTTCGAACATCCAACAACCTTCCCAATAATAATATGATGGTCTCCTGCCACAACAATCTCATGCCTCTCGCATTCAAAATATCCAATTGAGTTTTCGAATATTGGCGCACTTTTTGCAGATAAATATTCTTCAACTTGCCATTTCTTTTCATTTGCAGGCTTGGCAAATTCTTGTGCCAACAATAATTGCTGCTCGCTTAAAATTGAGAGAGAAAAATTTTTTGCTTTTTGAAAAGCACTAAGGTTAGAAGATTTATTATCAACTGAAAAAAGAAGCAATGCTGGCTCTAGCGAAACAGAGGCAAAGGAGTTTATTGTCATGCCATATAATTTGTCTTCGAAGCTGGCTGTGGCAATCATCACGCCAGTTGCGAAAAGACCAAAACAATCGCGCAATTCTCTTTCGTTCATGTAAATTTTATTCGTAGTTATTGTATGCAAAGTTGCGCCATTTTTCAGGCGAAAAAATCGGCGCGTTCTTTAATGGAATAAAAAACCTGCGATTAAATTAAGCTATGCAACGAGCTGATGAAAATAAAAATTATCACAACGCAGCCAACCAAAATCCATGTGCAATAATCATAGATGAAGCCAGTTTGCAGCTTACTAACTTTTTGCGCCATTTCTCGACAGAAAGCTGCGGCACCATTTGGGCCAGCGCCGTCAATAATTTTTACATCGATAACGCGCCAGAGAAAATATCCGAGTTTTTTGACTGGCGCAACTAAAGCTACTTCGTAAATTTCATCAAAATACCATTTGTTAAACGATAACGCGTATAGCTTTTTGAAGGTGCGCGCCAGTTTTTGTGGAATATCTGTTTTTACTAAATAAAATAAATAAGCCAGAGCAATCGCTACAACACCAAGGATCAGCGGCGCATTTTTAACTAATGTTGGCGCATGATGAACTTCTTCTAGCAAATCTTTGTTATGTTCGGCGACAAAAATTGCATCAGCAAAAAAGTTATTTTCAGCAGAAACCATGTGCAAAATTTCAGAGCCAAAGAAACCCGCAGCGATTGATCCTACAGCTAAAATTGCAAGCGGAAGAAGCATTGAAAGCGGCGATTCGTGAGCGTGATCAAAAGTGTGTTTATCGGCGCGAGTTTTTCCGTGAAAAGTTAGGAATAATAAGCGCCAAGAATAAAAGGCGGTGAGGAAGGCGGCTGTAAGGCCAAGGCCAAAGGCCAATTTTCCGAATGGCGTGTGCGACATAAAGGCAGCTTCAAGAATTACATCTTTAGAATAAAAACCTGCAAATGGCGGGAAGCCAGCAAGTGCAAGGTTTCCGATCCACATCATTGTATAAGTGAAGGGAACTTTGCGCCAAATTCCGCCCATTTTTTGGATATTTTGTTCGTGATGCATTGCATGAATAACCGATCCTGCACCCAAGAATAGCAAGGCCTTGAAGAATGCGTGCGTTGCTAAATGAAAAATTCCTGCGCTATAAGCTGAAACACCGCAAGCAAAAAACATATAGCCAAGCTGACTGCAAGTTGAATAAGCGATGATTTTTTTGATATCATTTTGCGTGATGGCAATAGTGGCTGCGAATATTGCTGTTGTAGCGCCCACAAGTGTAACCATCATCAAAGCGATTGGCGAAAATTCAAAAATTGGCGAGCAGCGCGCCACCAAAAACACGCCCGCAGTAACCATTGTTGCGGCGTGGATTAAGGCGGAAACTGGTGTCGGGCCCTCCATTGCATCGGCCAACCAAGTGTGCAAGCCAATTTGCGCCGACTTTCCCATGGCGCCAATGAAAAGCAAAATACAAATAGCATCAATGCTTTTAAATGCATGACCAAAGAGCATGAATTCATCGTTAACATGGTTAGCTACCGCAGCAAAAACCGCCGCATATTCAACGGTGCCAAAAGTGAGATAAATTAGAGCGATAGCAATAATCAAGCCAAAATCGCCCACCCTATTTACAACGAAAGCTTTAATTGCCGCAGCGTTGGCTGATTGTTTATGAAACCAAAACCCAATCAATAAATAAGAGGCCAAACCAACGCCTTCCCAACCAACAAAAAGCTGCAAGAAATTATCGCCCGTAACCAAAACCAACATAAAAAAAGTGAAGAGCGACAGATAAGACATGAAGCGTGCCAGCGATTTATCTTCATGCATATATCCCGTAGAGTAAAGGTGGACAAGGCTCGAAACCAGAGTAACAACAACCAACATTACTGCGGTGAGTTGATCAACTTTAAGCGACCAATTGGCAGAAAATCCGCCAGATGAAATCCAGCTAATTAGCGTGGTTGTAGGTAAAGCACCATGTTGCCAAACTTGCACAAAAACTATAAACGCCAAAATTGCGCTGATTGCCAAAAAAGAAACTGTGATTATTTGCGCAAAAAAATCGGCGCGTTTCTTTTCTAAAACACGAGATAGAAAACCTGCAATTAAAAAAGCAAATAAAGGTAGAAAAACAATTAGTTTGGTAAGCATTTTTGAAACTGATTTTTAAGTAATAATTTTTTAGAAAAATAATTTAATCATCTGCATTGAGGCAAATTATTTTACCTCAAATAACAAAATTACTCTTTTGGAATAATTTTCTTAATTTCCTCGCGAACAATCCTCTCAACTAAATCTGGCAAATTTTCATTTAGCCATTTTTCTAATCGAGGCTCCATAAGCTGTGCAGCTATATCGGAGAAGGCTTCGCTTTTAGAGAAAGATGTTACTCCCGACACAACATTTTTTGCATCAACCAATTTTCTGATTGAATCGGTTATGTTAGAGGCCGCTTTCTGGCTTAATAAAGATTCTTCGGCGCCAGTGTTAGTTAAAAACTCATCAACATTGATGAATGTTTTTTTAGTTGAGCCTGATGTTGTTTGCGACATTGAATTTATTGATTCTATCGGGGCAGATTGTGTTGATATATAAGTTGGTGCAGCTGGAGCAATAACTGGCGGCGCAACCTTGTCTACTAAAGCTTTATCTGAAATTGACCTTGCTTTTGATAAAGCCTCTTGTCGCAAAAGCTCTTCTAACTCATCTTCATCTGAGTTTTTAACTGGTTCAGCTTTTTCTTCTTGAGCTTGCAGCTGGTCTGGGCCTAACCATTCTTCGCTTTCTTCAGGCAGCTCTAGGTTTTCTTCGGGGCCTTGCTCGGCAACAGGATCCGCCTCTGGAGTAGTCTCTTCTTCTATCTCTAGATTAGACTCTTCCATCTCCACAACAGCATCATCTATCTCTAAATTAGGCTCATCTAACTCCACAGCATCTTCTTCAAATTCCTCAACAAATTCTTCTGGCTCTAACTCTGGAATTTCCATCTCTGACTCAATCTCTGGCTCAAGTGAAATTTCCCCTTGATCCACATCTTCCTCATCAAATGTAAAATCATGATCATCAGATTCAACAACCTCGCTTTCAAGTGGCTCTGCAGCAATGTCTGTTTCTATATTTTTATCATCAGCAGACTCAAAGCTTTCAGTAATTTTGCGCTCCATTGTATTATCATCTTCTATTTGTTCGGGCTTAGCTGGTGGCGCTTCTTCAACTTTTTCTGATGCAGCATCTTTTTGTGCAGCAGAAGTTTTTTTAGCGGGAGAGGCATAGTCAAATTCATCACTAATATCAGAAAAATCCTTACCTTCGGGCTTTCTTGGCTCGTCAAGCTTTTGGATTTTTTTTCTGATACTTTCTAAAATTGAAAGAGTGTTTGTTTCTGCCATAAAATGGAATTAATATTTTGTGAGGTGAGCTAAAAGCCCACGCCCTACTCTTTTAACAATTTAGCTTCTTTGAAATAGCGCAAAGACCCTGGATGAATTGGAACAGAATTACCCTCTTTGATCATTTCTTCTTTTTTCAACACAGCAAATACTGGGTGCAAAGTTTTGAAATTATCGAAGTTTTCAAACACCGATTTTGTCATGTTATAAACGACTTCGGCGCTTGTTTTTTCTGATGTGACAACCACGGCTTTAACGCCAAAAGTATCAACATTATTTGGATTTCCCGGATACATTCCGCCTGGAATTATTGCCTTTACGTAAAAAGAATTATTCTTAACAAGTTTGTCGATGGTTTCTTTATCGATGCTTAAAATTCTGATTTTGCAAGTTTGTGCAGCCTCTTGAATTACACCGTTAGGGTTTCCGGCCATATAAACCATTGCGTCAATTTTACCTTCACACAAAGCTTTTGGTTGCTCTGACGGTTGCAAATTAGTGATTTCGGAGAAACTTTCTTTTGTCCAACCTTTAGCACCCATCAACACTTCAATGGTGGCGTACATTCCTGAGCCTTGCAAACCGAAGTTGATTTTTTTGCCAGTCAAGCCATCAAGATCTTTGATGTCTGATTTTTCTGTGACGGCGATGGCGAAAGTTTCGGTGTAAAGCGAAAATACTGAACGCAATTCTCTGAATGGCTTTTGATCAGCGAAGAAACCGCTGCCATTGTAAGCGTGATATTGCCAATCTGATTGCACAATACCAAAATCTAGCGCACCGCTTCTGATAGCATTAAGGTTAGAAACTGAACCACCCGTAGATTCAACCGAACATCTAATGCCGTGCTCTTTTCTGCCGCGATTGAGCAACCTGCAAATGGCACCGCCCGCTGGATAATATACGCCCGTAATGGCTCCCGTGCCAACTGAAACATATTTTGTTGCGGCGAATGAATCTGTGGCGAAAAGCGCAGTTAAGGCCGCTATAGTAATAAGAATCTTTTTCATTATCATGTGGATAAAAATTATAGACGAAATTTAGCTTATTGATATTTTCGGTTTTTATTTTTTTTACAAGTTATTTGTTTGTTTTTTGAACTTTTTTCAAAACTTGACATATTAACGATTCGTTTCATAGTGTTGGCGCTTTTTTATGTACCACTAAAAGGCTTCTTTTTAAGTGACTCATCAATATACATTTGCTAACTCTATGAAACTTTGGCAACAAGTTCTTATTGGTTTAATTCTCGGCGTTTTCGCTGGTTTAATTTTTGAAGAAAAAGCCGCGGAATTAAAAATATTAGGCACAATATTCATCTCGCTAATAAAAATGGTAATTGCGCCATTGATATTCTTTGCAATTCTATCTGGCATAACATCAATGCAAGGCGAAGGAAACCTTACTAGAGTTGGCTTGAAGGGATTTTTTGGTTATATTATCACTTCAATTTTTGCCGTAGTTATCGGCCTAACTTCTGGCACAATTTTTAAACCAGGCACAGGAATCGATCTTAACGGCGCACTCGGAGAAGTTTCTGCAGCGCTTCCTGCAGCAAATACATCGCCGTCATTTTCAGATTTTATACTCGGGCTAATTCCTGTAAACCCAATAAACGCAATGGCCTCCGACCATTTCTTGCAAATCATCATATTTTCTATTTTTGCTGGCATCACTATTAATATGGTTGGCGAAAAAGCAAAAGTGTTGCGCGACTTCATCGGCGCCGCTTCGCAAGTTACCTTCAAAATGATTGATATGATTATCAAATTAGCGCCTCTTGGCGTATTTGGTTTTATTGCTTGGGTTATAGGAACGCAAGGTCTGAATATTCTTGAAGCCTTAGCAACTCTAGTATTGGCCCTTCTCGCTGCCTGCGCCGTGCAATATGTTGTTTTCGGATTTCTTATTTTGCTTTTTGCGCGCATGTCGCCTTTTCCATTTTATCGCAAAATTTTATTCACTCAATCAATTGCCTTTGCAACCAGCAGCAGCAAGGCCACTCTCTCTACAGCGATGACACAATTGCAAGAAAGAATGGGCGTCTCCAAAACTAATTCTAACTTTTTAATGCCACTCGGGGTTTGCGTTAACATGGACGGAACCGCGATTTATCTAGGCATTTGCGCCTTATTTTTCTCGCAAGCCTATGGAATAGATTTAACAATCGGCAACTATTTAATGCTGGTTCTCACTTGCACTTTGGGCTCAATTGGCGCAGCTGGCATTCCTAGTGGATCGATTATTTTCATGGGAATGGTTTTAAATTCGGTAGGGTTGCCAATTGAAGGTATCGGAATTATTCTTGGAGTTGACCGCATTTTAGACATGGTTCGCACCACCATCAATATCACGGGCGACACAGCAATAACGCTGATTGTCGACAAAACTGAAGGAATGCTTGATGAAAAAATTTACCACTCGAAATCTTAAATTTGTTGCAAGAAAAACTGGCTACGCCCTTAGATTTGGGGCTTGCGTGGTGTTTTTTTGTTTTTTGCTACAAGAAAATTCATCAGCAAAAACTAATTTTTTAACAACATATAAAACCGACCTCGATGCCGTAGAATCATATCTCAACAGCATCGCAAACTTCAGCGCAAAATTCATACAGAAATCTTCTAACGGCATTGTTGAGGGAAAATTTTATTTGTCGCGCCCCGGAAGAATGCGGGTGGAGTATTTGAACGAACCAAAAATTTTAATCGTAGTCAATGGCTCGGTTTTATCTTATCAAGATATTGAGCTTGACGAAGTTTCTAACCTCAGCACTAACACTACTCCCGCATCATTTTTAACGCGCCAAAATATTTCTTTTGCCGCTAAAGACGTTGAAATTACTAACGTTGTAAAAAGCAGCGATTCAATCACAATTTCGCTCATCAAAAAAAATCGCACTGAAGCAGGAGAATTTGCATTAACCTTCAAAACCCGCCCTGCTCTAGGGTTTGTGAAGATGCAAGTTATAAATGATTTAGGCGAAGTTACTTCAATAACTTTGCGCGACCCCACTTTTCCACAAAATTTAAGTGATGATTTATTTATAATTCGTAATAAAAATTTACCTTTTTAGAATTTTAACGAGGCGATATTCCTAATTAAACAAAAAACGGAATCATTAATTTGAATGGCATTAATTTCTCTCAACTCTGCAAATAGCAAGAAGAAACGCATCATCAGCGATATAAACATCACGCCTTTTGTCGATGTACTTTTAGTACTGTTGATAATTTTTATGCTGGCCGCACCCCTGATGACCAGCGGCGTTAAGGTTGATCTGCCTAAAGGCGCATCTAGCCCGATTGATGAAAAAATGCAGCCGATAATTGTCTCAATTAAAACCGATGGCTCGATTTTTTTGCAAGACGAACCCTTGAAACTCGGACTTCTAGGACCTCGCTTACTTGCGACCACAATCAACAATCTCAACACAAAAATTTATGTGCGTGCCGATCAAAACATCGATTATGGCCGCGTGATGGAAGTTGTAAAATCGGTTAACCTCACCGGATTCAATCAAGTAATTTTAGTTACTGAACTCGCAAAATGATCAAGAATATTTTATATTCGCTGCTGCTGCATTCAACATTAGCATTTTTAATCTACTTTAATTTTCACCAAATCATCAATGAAAAAATTGATCTGAAAGATGGCGTAACCGTTGGCATTGTAAGCTTACAAGATATAACAAAACCAACAAAAGTTACAGAAAAATCTGAGGTGGTGGAGGAGGAGAAAAAAATAATCGTTAAAAAAACCGCTAAACCAAAAGTAAAGCCTGTCAAAGCAATCGCGCGCCCATTACTCGAAAATAAAGCACAATTTAAAAAAGCTGAAGAAGAAAAAACTGAAGAAGTTGCAAAAAAAGTTGAAGAAGAAAAACCTGTTGAAACCAAGGAGGAAGAGGAGGAAAAGCCTACTGAAGAAATTCAAACCGCAACCATAGATAGCACTAATAACGCTGAAGATTTAGAAAATTTGCAACTTTCGGCGCGCGAAAAATTTAATATTCAATCGCAATTGCGAGCCTGTTATAAGC
This sequence comes from Rickettsia typhi, assembly GCA_945872855.1. Classification (GTDB taxonomy): domain Bacteria; phylum Pseudomonadota; class Alphaproteobacteria; order Rickettsiales; family UBA1997; genus CAMCFD01. The sequence goes on from CAMCAW010000011.1 coordinate 24,111, forward strand.
GGGCTCTCGCCAATGTTCCGAAGAGTAATTTTGTCGCTTTGGTTAAAGTTACAATTTTGCAAGATGGCACAATAGATTTCGATACAGACGATATGATTGATAGCCAACGCTACAATTCAAAAGATGCAAATTATAAAAATCGTATGGATAGTGTGGTGCAAACTTTAGAGCTATGCAGCCCCTTACGCAATATGCCTTCAGAGAAATATGAGATTTGGCGCGAATTTACAATTGAGTTTGGTGGCGAATAATTATTTATAAAAATAAAATATGGTCAAAAAAGGATTTTCGTTAATTGAGTTATCTGTAGTGCTTTTAATCATCGGAATTATTATTGCGGGGATCACACAATCAAGCCGATTGGTGGCGCAATTCAAAATTTCAAGCGCGCAATCGCAAACAAAAAATTCTCCCATTAATTCCATTCCAGATCTTGCAGCGTGGTACGAAACCACAAGGGAAGAAAGTTTTGCCGATTCTCAAACTAGCGATTTATCGGCAATAACCACTTGGTACGACACCAACCCTTCTTCTAACGACAAACATAACGTAATTTCAAACTCACCTCCCACAACCTCGCCAACTTATATCGCAAGCTGCATAAATCAATTGCCTTGCCTTAGATTTAACGGAATCTCAAATTATCTATCTTTTGGCGATGTTGGTGGAAATTTTTTGACCAACACAAGCTATACTATTTTTATTGTTGAACAAAGAAGATCGAGCTCACAAGGCTATTTTTTCGGCGCCAGCTACGGCATATATGCCGAAAATGATCGCATTATGTTGGGATATTTAAATAACGACACATTATTTTATTCTCATGATCTAAACGGTTATACTAAAAGCATCGCCCCTTATTCCACACCATCACCAAAAATTCACAGTTTCAGATTTAATGCAGAAGCAGCAGCCAATTCCCGCACTTATTTCGCAAATGGCACTCAAGCCACACTAGATAATTACGATGCCAATCCTGCAATTGCACCAATTACCAGAAATAGATTCGCCTCTATAGGATTCAGCTCTATCTCTGGCTTGAATGGATATTTTAACGGCGATATTGCTGAAATTATAATTTTTACTCGCGCCTTAAATAACGACGAAAAAAAAGCTGTTGAGGGATATTTAGGAAAAAAATGGGCAATTGTAATATCTTAAATTTTATTGACAGATTCCTACGCTACGTTAAAAATGATTTTATTATTCATCTAACTTAAAATAAATTATGCAAAATCCATTACCAATTAAATTTGAACAAGATCACTCATCAGAAAAAAATCTTCCTCTTGATGCAAAACAATTGCTGGAAATTTTAGATGAGTTGCAAGACTTCACAACCAAGCTTAGAAAAAAATTAATGGGTGAGTTGAAGCAAGACGGATCTGACAAAAGCTAGTTTTGCGTTTCAATGTTTCGTGCCAGCACAATTCCTATGAATAAGTTGCTGGCAAAAACAATTAAAATACTCACCATTATTGTTAATATTGTGCTGAGCCTATCGTTATTGCGAAACGAAATTAATATCATAAAAAGCAAAAAACTGCTGTAAGAAATTGAAAGACAGCAAATTTTTCGAACATAAGTTGCGCAGAAAAATAATCCTGCAACCCCTGCTATTACTACAAAAAGCAACAAAGCAGAAATAAATAAATAACCAAATTCCATATGAAAAAAATTGTAGTTTTTGTTTTTTCTTTAGTGTTGTTTTTTGCAACTAACATTCAAGCAGAAATCGTAAATCTACAAAAAGACGAGAAAAAATTTGGCGAATGGAAAGTTTTCTGCGAAACAGATGCGATGATGAACCTTACTCACTGCAGGATTGGTGTGAAGTTTTTCGACAATGCTTCTGCTGTTACGATTGAACCAAATAGCGTATTTTTCAACCAATTTTTTATCACAATTCCCAAAATTCGCCTCGGAAATTTTCTGCAAATTCGCGTTGACCAAAACGATTTAACGCTGTCGCAAGTAGTAAAGGAAAGCGATTTTGGGCTTATTGAAATTAGCGATGAACAGAAAAAATCTCTATTTACACAGATGAAAAAGGGAGATTTTTTATTTTTCCGCTTTAATATTCGCGAATCAGATAAAGAAGTGACCGCAAAAATTAATCTCAACGATTTCAGAAATGCCCTCGCTTACTACAAAGATCGCGTTTCAAAATAGTTTTGCATGAACTTATTTTGGTTTCGCAAATAGTTTTTATACTCAAAATTTTTAAAATATGACAACACGCGTAGCAATAAATGGCTTAGGTAGAATTGGTAGATGCGTTTTGCGCGCAATTTTTGAAGAAGCAAAATATTCTGATATAGAATTAGTTGCAGTCAATGCCAGCGCGCCTTTAGAGACATTGAAGCATTTGCTAAAATATGATTCTATTCATGGGCGTTTTTCTAAAAATGTTGAAGTTGGTGAAAAATCTTTAATTGTTGATGACAAAAAAATCGCTCTAGTTTCTGAACGCGATCCTAAAAAATTGCCGTGGAAAGAATTAAATATTGATATTGTTTTTGAATGCACTGGCGCCTTTACAGATTACAAAGACGCACATCAACATATTGAAGCAGGCGCAAAAAAAGTTATAATTTCTGCGCCAGCGAAGGGTGATAATGTGAAAACCATAGTTTACGGAGTCAACGATAGCGCGCTTTCATCGCAAGATGCAGTTATTTCTGTTGGCTCATGCACCACAAATTGCTTGGCACCAATTGCTAAAGCCTTAAATGACGCAATCGGCATAGAGCAAGGCTTCATGACCACAATTCATGCTTATACTAACGATCAAAACGTAGTTGACAATCCACATAAAGATTTGCGCCGAGCTAGAGCCTGCGCGCTTTCAATGATTCCAACTTCAACTGGCGCGGCCAAAGCAATTGGCTTGGTGCTTCCAGAATTAAAGGGCAAGCTTGATGGCGGTGCGATTAGAGTACCAACGGCTAACGTCTCTATGGTTGATTTTACTTTTATCGCCTCAAAACCAACTTCTATCGCCGAAGTTAACGAGGCCGTTAAAAAAGCCGCTGCGAGCACGATGAAAGAGGTTCTACAAATTGTTGAGGAGCCCTTAGTTTCGATTGATTTTAATCACAGCCCTTATAGTTCTTGCTTTGACGTGGCACAAACTAAGGTGATGGGAAGTTTTGTGAAGGTGGCCTCTTGGTATGATAATGAGTGGGGTTTTTCGCTGCGAATGATTGATGTGGCTCGTTTGGTTAGTGCAAAGAAGTAGAAGCCTTAAGAATTGAGCACTTAGAAGGGAGCGTCCATAACTCCGTGTCAAATCCTAATTTAGGCTAAATCTAATTTCAGCCTGCCTGAAAAAAATATATCCAGCTGCCCAACAATCAGGCTCCAATTTTGCACTGGCTGATTATTCCATTTCTTCGCGATATTTTTAATCGCCAAATAAATTAATTTCTCAAGCGCTGCTTGGCTGGTAAAAGAGCCATTAGTTTTAGTAACCTTACGGATCTGCCTGTGCAGGCCCTCCACAGCATTTGTAACATAAATCATTTTCCGAATCTCCCCTCAGAACATTTAAAATATCGCGATAAATTATGCCGGTTATTATTCCAAGATTTTAGAACTAGCGGATATTTTTGCCCCATTTTTCTTCAAGGTCGACGAGCCTGACTTCCGCTAAATCCTTGCTGTTAGCCTTGTAAAATTCCTTCAAATCCACCATAAATTCTTTCTGATTTTTTGACGCAATATATTTAAAGAATTTCTAATTTGATGAATCACACAAAGCTGAATTTCTGTTTTGGGGAATATTGAATTTATTGCTTCTGGACAAGTTTTACTTACAACTCATTCCTTTAAAAAAAATAAATATTTATGAGTAAGGCCTTTGAGAATCAATACAAGCGATAAGAATATCTTTAACGCCTCGATTTTGTAGATCAGTTAAATTGATGATTTAGAAATTTCTATTCCGTAAATTTCTTCAATATAGCGGAACTTTTTAAGCTAGGAAGATTTTTACTATTTAAAAGAATTAAGAATTTCTAACAAATCGCTCTGCTGCAATTTAAAATCACTATCAATCCAAAGTTTTTTTGTTTGCGACAAAACCCTTCCAATCTCTTTTCCTCTAATTCCCCGCACCATCAAATCATCGCCATTAATTGGAAAATTTGGCAAAACAAAATCATCAATAAATTTTAATAATTTTTTTGCCTCGCTAATCTCATAAGAATTTTGCGATAAGCTAAGCAAATAAAAATCGCGCACAAAATGTTTTTCTTCAAACACCAACAACTCTCTCAGAGCTTTATAATCGAGGCTTAAGGTGGTATTGCAAGTTTTTACAAACAAGAATCTGAAATATTCTTTTTCGTGATTTGAGAAATTTAAATGCAAGAAAGCTTCCTGCAGATTAATGCCTTGATCAAAAATTAAAGCTGCGAATTTAAGATGGTCAGAAAGATTGATTTTAAAGGGCTCTTCAAGACTTAATATTTTTTTTAAATTTTCAATTTGTAACTTTGCAGAAAAAATTTCTGCTCTAATTCCACAATTTTCTAATTCTTCAAAAATCCATATTAATCTCTCATTTTCAGCCGCTGCAAAAGTTTTTAAAATTTCGTTTCTAATTCTATCGGCCGATAAAAATTTAATACTATTTTTATGAGTAATACATGCTTCTAACCCTTCATTATCAAGCTCTGCGGCATATCTGCAACTAAAGCGGAAAAAACGCAAAATTCGCAAAAAATCTTCTTCAATTCTTTGCGAGGCGTCGCCAATAAATTTAACTTTGCGAGACTTTAAATCAGAAATTCCATCGAAGTAATCATGCACCAAGCCTTGATTATCAAGGTAAAGCGCGTTCATAGTGAAATCACGACGAGCGGCATCAAAAAAATAATCATCAATAAATTCTGGTTCACAATGACGACCATTATGCTCGCTATCCTTACGCAGAGTAGTGATCTCGAAATGTTGATGATTAATAACAGCAGTAATCGTGCCAAACTTAATGCCCGTTGGAACCGCGTGAATATTATTTTGCAACAGAATTTCTATTACTTTTTGTGGCAAAAATTTTGTAGCAAAATCGAAATCTTTCGCTTTCAATCCCATTATACTATCCCTTACACAACCACCAACCAAGCGGATTGCATCACTATCTTCTTTCAAAAAAATCTCAAAAATTTTTTTAACTTCTAGCGGAAGATTTTTGATTAAGTCTGGATTTGAAAAAGTTTTTCCCGTCATTTTTTAGGAATTTTTTAAAAAAATTTTATTTTTTTCTAATCGCAAGCTGCCATTTTTTTAAAATAAAAACAGCTGCAAAAAACTAGATCGCTATTAAAAAAATTCCCGATTCATCAGCTAATTTAGCTACTTCACCTTTGTCAATAATTAGCGTTACACCAGCTTGAATCGCAATTCCATTGATTCCATGCAACTTGCAATTTTTAATTGTATCGACACCAATCGTTGGCAAATCAACTTTGCCTGATTGATTTAATTTTTTCATCTTCACTAAAATTGCATCTTTCTTAAAGGCAATATTGAGATCGCCACACCTTTTAATCATGGCGTCCGTGCCTTCTGCCGCCTCAACTGCAATGATTTGTTTTTGCGCCACAATCACAGATTGTCCAATATCAAATTCAGACATTGTACGAATAGCCTTGCGCGCCAAGTCAATATCTGCAAGGCTTTGCGCAGTTGGCTGCAATTTTGTTAATACTGATTTCTTTGCTACAATATCGTTTAAAAATTCATCAATCTTCACAATTTTTAATCCTTCTTTTTCAAAAAAGTTAATTACGGCCCTTAGAACCGCATCATCTCCAAGAATTTTACTCGCAATAATTTTTGCCAATAAAATTGCACCTTTTTTATCAACCTTAATCTCAGAAAAACTAGGCTTATTAACTGCGCCAATAAAAATAAGATTCTTAATTTGATTTTGCTGCAAAATTTCAAGAAATTTTCCAACGCTGCCGTAATGCAATTTGATTGGGCTGAGCGCAGAATAATCAATTTCATAATCCTCAGATTCAAGCAAGAATAACAAAAATTTTCTGCCATTTTTCTGACAATTTTCAATCAACATTTTTGGCAAAGCGCCGCGTCCAGCAAAAATTGCAATTGGCTCTGATGATGGAATCATAAAAATAATTTTGTCGTAACAATAAAAAATCTTAAATCACCCTGCATGGTTCAAACTAGAGGCCCCGTCAACAAAAATAATCTCGCCGCTAATAAAATCATTCGCCAACAAAAACTCTAATGTTTGACAAATATTTTTCGCCTCACCTTTTTTATGCAGCGGAATTCTTTTGATTAATTTTTCAACATATTCTGGCGCGCTTTTTTTCTCGTTAACATTGTTAAGAATAAACCCCGGAGCAATGCCATTCACCCTAATATTTGGCGCCAATTCAAGTGCTAACATTTTTGTTAATTCAGCTAAATTTTTTTTGCTAAGCAGGTAATAAAAATAATTTGTATCGAAGCGCGCAATGTTTTTATCGATCATGTTTATAATCTGCGCATCATTGATTTTGCTAGATATAACGTGCTTCGCAAATTCTTTTGCTAAAATTAATGGCGAGATAAAATGTATATTTAGATTATCCATCAACTCACTTTCTGGCGCTGTTAAAAATTTTGACTCGTGAAAAACTGAAGCGTTATTGACCAATAAATTTAGGTGCGGAAATTTTTTTATAACATCTATAGCTAACTTTTTCGCTGCTGCAAATTGCTGCAAATCGCCCTGAAAAATTTCGCATTCTACTTTAAATTTTTGCTTAATTTCATCAGCTATTTTCTGCGCTTCTGCTTTCGAATTATTATAGTGAATTGCAATATCAAAACCCTGTTCAGCCAATGTATAAGCCATTTCAAGGCCTAATCTTTTTGCTGATCCAGTAATTAATGCCGCACTATTCTTCATTTTGTTTTCTATATTCTTCAATATTTTTATAAAGTGCACGCAACACTTCCTTTACACCTTTATTGGTTGCAGCAGAAATTGTAAAAACTTTTTGCTTTTTGCCATATTTTTTAGCGATAAAATTTTGTAATTTTTTGGTTTTATCCTTCAACTCTTCCTCGCTAAGAAGATCTATTTTATTGAGCGCAACGATTTCTACTTTTTCAAGCAACTCTTCACTATAGCCTGCAAGCTCGCCTCTAATTATGCGATAATTTTCGAGCACATCTTCTGCAGAAGCATCGATTAAATGCAGCAAAACACCACATCTTTCAACATGGCGCAAGAAGCGATCGCCAAGGCCACGCCCTTCAGATGCGCCTTCAATTAATCCCGGAATATCAGCCAAAACAAATTCGTGATTATCGATATAAACTACGCCTAATTGTGGCTTTAAAGTTGTAAAAGGATAATCGGCGATTTTTGGTTTAGCGCGAGTTGTGGCGGCGAGAAAGGTTGATTTTCCTGCATTGGGCATGCCTAACAAACCAGAATCGGATAATAACTTTAGCTGCAATCTCACCCAAAATTTTTCACCCGCCTCACCCGGTTGAGCATAAGTTGGCGCTTGTTTTACAGAAGATTTAAAGTTGCTATTGCCAAGCCCACCACGCCCGCCACGCGAGATAATAACCAGCTCGCCGGGCGTCATCATGTCGGCCAATATTTCAGAGGTATCTTCACGAAAAATTTGCGTGCCAAGCGGAACTTTCAGAACTAAATCATCGCCCGAAATACCGCTTCTATTGGCGCCTTGACCGCGCTTGCCATTGTCTGCAGCAAAATGTTGCTGATAACGATAATCGATCAAAGTGTTGAGATCTTTGGTGCATTCAAAAATGATACTACCGCCGCGCCCGCCGTCGCCGCCATCGGGCCCGCCTTCAGCAATAAATTTCTCGCGGCGAAAACTTGAGGCTCCAGCCCCGCCACTGCCAGATTGAATACAGATTTTTGCTTCGTCGATGAATTGCATATTTTTTTATAATGTCTATTGCGAGAAGTCGATTACGCCATTGCTCGCTAAAATGAATTTGTCGTTTTCGATAACCTTGCCTCCAGCCTCGCGCACCAAGAGCATGAACGGTTTTAGATATTCGTAATTCCAATTTTTAAAGAAGGCTAAATCGAAGCGCGAACTTGATAAATATGCAAGCTCTAAAGTGCGGCAGCCATAGTTGCGCAAGCCATAGCTCTTCAATTTTAACGATTCACGAACTTCTTTGGTGAAGTATGAATTATCGTCTAGAGACAGTAACGGCACATCGCTAATTCCTCTTTTTGAAACACGAAGGCGACGGTTGTTTAAGTAGGCTCCGAAGCCTTTTTCGCAATAATAAAGTTCGCTGCCAATAACTTTGCTAATTGCAACCGAGATCGATTCTTTCGTGCCATCTGGGCTGATATGTTCAATTGCCACCGCAACCGTGAAGTCTGGAATGCTTCGCACCAAGCTGCTCAAGCCATCAACAACAAAAATTGTGAATGAATATTCTGCGTTGGCGCTGCGGATAATTTTTTCACCATCAGAAAATATAATGTTATATTCTGGACGAAATTTTGTAAGGTCGTCTATCAGGATTTCCTTGATGCGGTTGTAGCACGCATTGGCAAATTTGATTGCCGAAACTGGATTGGTTTGCAAGTTTTCTAACTCAGAAAAATCGCGCGGTAAACGATCTGTGGCTTTTTCGATGGCCTTAAGAACGATGTTTAAATTTGCACTATATCTCATTTTTATTCACTTTTTAATAATAGGTCTTTTAACTTAGCAATATCGGCGTCCTTCTGCTGTTCGTTTATCTTCTCGGGGTTAGCCGGATCTGGAACTTCAGCAAAATTTGGTGGTATAATTAATGGATCGTCAGGCGTTTTATTTGCGCAAGAATTGAGTAGAAAAATTGTTAAAAATAAAATTGATTTTTTCATTTTTTTTGCAGAATTAAATCTTCGATTAGCAATAATGCAACTCCTATAAACACAAATGAATCAGCTAGATTAAAGGCTGGCCAGTGATAGGAAGCAAGATGAAAATCAAGAAAATCAGCAACGGCGCCATTTTTAATGCGGTCTGCAAGATTGCCTAGAGCCCCGCCAATTATAAGCCCAAGCGCCCAAGTTAAGTATAATTTTTGGTTGCGATAAAGCCAGACCAGCATTACAACCGTAATGATTGCAACGATTGCAGAGAAAATAATTTGGCCAAATTCTAAGTTATTAAACATGCCGAAGCTAACGCCATGGTTCCATACGCGTACTAAATTGAAAAAACTAAAAACTTCAATATGATCTAGTGGGACTTGGCTTTCTAGGGTTTCGAAGGCTAGTCTTTTTGAAAATAAATCAAGAAACATCGCGATAATTGCAATAAAGACGCCCAAGAAAAATAGTTTTTTGTTTTTAAAAAAGCCAGTTAGAGTCATGTATTGCTTTGGAGTTGTTGAGTATAAATTATGACATTCCACAAATTTTTATGCGGACTAAATTTTTTAGAAATCGCTATATTTATAGCGCGCGAGTATAACAAAACAAAATTAACATGAAAATAATTTTTATGGGCACGCCGCAATTTGCCTGCCCTACTTTGCAAAAATTAATTGCGGATCCAAGTTTTGAAATTGTCGCCGTTTATACGCGAGAGCCACAGATCGCGGGCCGCGGGCATAAATTAAGCAATTCGCCAATTCATGATTTGGCATTGCAACATGGCTTGCGAGTTATCACACCCAAAACTTTGCGCAATCCACAAATTCAGCAAGAATTTCGCGAACTGGGCGCTGATGCGGCCGTAGTGGTTGCATATGGTTTAATTTTGCCGCCAGAAATTTTGCAAGCAACAAAACTTGGCTGCATTAATCTTCATCCGTCATTACTGCCACGCTGGCGCGGGCCATCTCCAATTCAATATACATTTTTTGGTGGCGATGAAGAAATTGGCGTTACAATAATTCAGATGGATGCAGGAATTGACAGTGGCGATATGATTTTGCAGCAAAAATTTCCACTACAAAAAAACGATAATTATGGAAATTTAGCGCCAAAATTAGCTGAGCTCGGAGCCAATATGATCATAGAATCACTTCAAAATTTGCGCGATGGCAATGCAGCTTTAACCAAGCAAAATCAAGCCTTGGCAACATTTAGCAAAAAGTTAGAAAAATCTCAAAGCAAGATTGATTGGAATTTATCGGCTGAAGAAATATTGCATAAAATTCGCGGCTTAAGCGGCTCGCTTACGGCTTATTTTGAATTTAATGGCGAAATAATAAAAATTTACGAAGCGGAAATTGTTAGCGAAAGCGATAACGTAAAGCCTTCTGAGGTCTTTATTGATCATGCAAATAATCAGATTATTATTCAATGCGGCAAAGATCGAATTAAGCCATTAGTTTTACAGAAATCTGGAAAAAAAGCGATGACGAGTAGGGAATTTTTAAATGGGATTAAAATTTAGCACGAAATCCCTCCCAACTCTACTTATCCATCTCAATCTCAAACTGCTTCGAATATAGATTAGCGTAAGCCCCACCCTTCTCCAACAATTCTTTATGCGTGCCAGATTCAATAATTTCGCCATGCGAAATCACAAAAATCTTATGAGCATGAATCACCGTAGAAAGCCTGTGCGCAATCACCAGAGTAGTACGATTTTGCATTAAAGTATTAAGCGCGTCTTTAATTAAACGCTCTGAAACTGGATCGAGAGAAGAAGTCGCCTCATCTAACAACAAGATTGGCGCGTTGTATAAAATGGCGCGCGCAATAGCAATACGCTGCCTTTGTCCGCCAGAAAGACGAATGCCATTTTGGCCAATTTTTGTATGATAACCCAAAGGTAATTCTTTAATAAATTCGTCCGCCTCCGCCAATTGCGCGGCTTTGACGATTTCTTCTTCGCTAGCATTTACTTTGCCATAACGAATATTTTCGATGATCGTATCGTCAAAAAGCATCACTTCTTGATTTACCACCGACATGCTTCCGCGCAGTGATTTCAAGGTTACATCACGAATATCATGTCCATCAACTTTAATTGCGCCAGAGAGCGGATCGTAAAACCTAAGAATCATGCTCATGATAGTAGATTTACCGCCACCAGAATGCCCCACAAGCGCTACAGTCTTGCCCGCAGGGATTTCAATATTTACAGAACGCAGTGCGAGTCTATCTTCTATATAGCCAAAATTTACATTTTCAAACTTAATTTCGCCATTGACATTGCTGAGCTCGACAGCATTTGGTTTATTGACAATTTCCTGTTTTTCATCAAGCAATTGATAAAATCTTGTTGCTGCCGCAAGCCCCGTTTGCACGCCAGAATTCATGCCAGAGACCGATTTTAAAGGACGGTAAGCCATCATCATC
>CAMCAW010000012.1 GCA_945872855.1 Rickettsia typhi
GAATCAATATTTTCTTGGTTTTCGCTAGCATTTTCTACGTCGGTTTTTGTTGATGATTTTGTTTGTGGAGGATTTTTTTCTGCATCCTCTTCCACTTCTTCTTGCTGCTTTAAAAACTCCAGAAGGCTTTCTACCTCTAGCGCAAAAGCTTTTTGATCGGCGATATTTTTAGCAAGCTTTTTGATGTAAGAATTAATTCTCTTATCTTTGTTAAGAGAATTTTCGTTAACGCTCACTTTATTTTGTGAAATTGTCGCAAAACTTTCTTCATCTTTTATCGCCAATATCTGACTAAAAATTTCTTGATCATAGCCCCGAAAAACTTCTTGCAATAACATCAGTGGAAGCTTGTTAGCACTAGCTAAAGCAAGGTTTTGCGCATCATCAAAAATCTTCTGCAAAATATTTTTTGCAACACCTTTGTAAATATTTTTTATATTAGAAATGACGCGAATTTTTTCGAATGCGTTGAATAAATCTTGCTCTTTGCCAGTAAACTCTTGGTGAATTTTATGATTGTGAAATAATAAATAACAGGCTGCCAAGTCTGATGCGGCGCGGCCTTGTTTGATTGTAGCAACTTGTGGAAGTGTCACTCTTTTGTTATCAACTAAGCCTTGGTCCCATGTGAAAAAATTATTTTCTGTGGTGGAGAATTCTAGTTTTATTTCATCGTTTTTGCTTATGGCTTTTATGGTTACTAGAAGCTTATCGGCTATGTTTTTGTTAGATGAAATTTGGGTCACTTTTTTAATTTTTCTTTAAACTTGTGATTCTTTTTTGGTTTGTGAGATTGTGGTTCTTGTCCTCGAAAAAAACCCCTTCCCGATATCCCTCGCCCCTCAGACAACGGCGCACCGAACTCGGTTTGAAGCATATCGGGAAGGGGTTTTTCTTTTCTTTGAGACCCGCATGCCCTTCTCTTGTTCTTGCTTACTCTCGCTGACTTATCTTGCTACCGCTTCTTCTCGCGTAGCTACTTGCGTTAGTCTCTTTATTACCAGAACTTAACCCTCATTTATGTATTGTTTTAAAATTTTTGCTAATCTTTTAATTTGTTGCTTTGTGTGCAATACTGAGAATGTTATTCTTAGTCTTGCACCTTTAGGTTCAACGGTTGGCGGCCTTATGGCAGAAATTAAAAATCCTTGTTTGGCGATATTTTTTGCGATGTCTAAAACTTTTTTATTATCACCAATTTTAATCACAATAATTGCCGATTGAGGTTGTGGCAAATTCATTAATTCACAAAAATATTGAGCATTTTCTAAAACTTTTTTGCCTAGTTTTTTCTTTGCGATAATTTTTAAAGATTGTAACGAAGCCGCCAAAATAGCTGGCGGAAGTGCTGTTGTATAAATTGCCGATTTAGCAAAATTTCTTAGATAGTCTATCAAAATTTTATTTCCTGCAACATAGCCGCCAAAAGAACCAACTGCTTTTGAAAGCGTGCCCATTTGCAAATGCAGGGCGTTTTCATTATTTTCAACCGCGTTGCAACCAATAAAATCAATATCATGCGCCGCATCAGTTAATAGCAGACAATTATTTTTTTGCGCTATTTTTTGTAATTCCAAAACTTTTCCAACATCTCCATCCATTGAAAATACCGTCTCGGTGATGATTAGTATTTTTTTATGCTGCTTTTTATTTACCCCAATCAACTCTTCGCAATGACTCATATCATTATGACGAAACCGCACCAGCCTTGCCCCCGCAAGCTTCACCCCATCAATCAAAGATGAGTGAATCAACTTATCTGCCACCACCAAATCGCCCTCACCCACCAATGCCGGAAGCACGCCAATCGCACCTTGATAGCCCGAAGAAAACACAATTACATCATCGCATTTTTTCATGCGCGCAATTTGTTTTTCAAGTTTTCTATAAAGAGAATTATTACCAGAAATATAACGCGAAGCACCACTTCCAACCCCGTATCTATTGGTCGCATCAATCGCAGCTTTTTTTACTACAGGCTCGTGCGACAAACCAAAATAATCATTAGAACAAAATGAAATGAGTTTTTGCGCACCCCTTTTCATCACCACAGCAGTCAACATATCAACATCTACAAGCTCGCGATATAGGTTATTTTTTCTGAGGAAATTTATTTTTTCTTGAAAATCTTTAATCACAAGAATTCATCTTTAATCTTACAGAAAAGCCCACTGATCATTTTTAGAAAGTAAAAAAAAATGCCAAAATAGGAAAAACCCCTTCCCGATTTCCTCTGAACCGAGTTCGGCGCTCCGCTTTCTGAGGGGCAGAGGATATTGGGAAAGGGTTTTTCCGCCCACGATTACATGAGTTTTAACCCTCTAGCAAGAGATTTAAAAACCTATCGATTGCACAAAAAACTAAACGTCAAGATTAACAACCTTCAACGCATTTTCTTGAATAAAATCACGACGCGGCTCAACCACATTACCCATGAGAGTAGAGAACACCTGATCCGCCTCGTCATACTGATCAACTCTAACCTGAAGCAAAGTTCTATTAGAAGGGTCAAGTGTAGTTTCCCAAAGCTGCTCAGCATTCATTTCACCAAGACCTTTAAAGCGCTGAATTGTCATGCCTTTTTTGCCCAGCTCGATGATAATATTCATCAACTCATTTGGCTTACGCGCAGTAACCTTCTCATCGCCTTTAATCAAACTAACTTCACCTTCAAAATCGGCAATGATTTGCTCTCTGATTTGCGCAATTGCAGTCGCTTCTGGCAAATCAAAATATGCTCTTTTTAACACATAAGAAGTTTTTACGCCGCGCGATTCTTTGATCAACTCAAGATCCTCTGCTTCAGTAATTTCGGCCTTCCATGACACATCTTCATCGCAATTTAATTGCAAACTTTTCTCAATTTTTACAACAAGAGTTTTTGCTTTTGCAGCATTTTGAACCCAATCTTTATCAAAAGCGCCAGCCAAAGCAACAGCTTCGATAATATCAGTTGAAGCCAAGCGCGACAAGCCTTGCGCCAAATGCGCAAACTTCGCTAATTTGTGAATAAACTCAAGCAAATCTTTGCCAGATCTATCTCCAGCCTTGCTCTTCAACACATAATTATTAACAACGTGATCGTTGATATAATCGGTTAAAGCTTGCTCATTTTTTAAATAAACTTCGCTCGAACCTTTTTTCACTTTATAAAGTGGTGGCTGTGCGATGTAGAGAAATCCGTGCTCGATTAGCTTTGGCATGTGGCGGAAAAAGAATGTGAGAAGCAACGTGCGAATGTGAGATCCATCAACGTCGGCATCGGCCATGATCACAATTTTGTGATAACGAACTTTACTTGGATCAAAATCTTCTTGGCCAATCCCCGTGCCTAGAGCTGTGATGATTGTGCCCACTTCAACTGAAGATAACATTTTGTCGAAACGCGCGCGTTCAACGTTAAGAATTTTGCCGCGAATTGGCAGAATCGCTTGATATTTGCGATCGCGTCCAGACTTGGCTGAGCCGCCCGCTGAGTTTCCCTCAACAATATAAATTTCGCTAAGTGCCGGATCTTTTTCTTGGCAATCCGCCAACTTTCCTGGCAAATTCGAAACTTCTAGCGAAGATTTTCTGCGCGTTAATTCGCGTGCTTTACGCGCAGCTTCACGAGCTTGTGCAGCCTCTGCAGCCTTGCCCACAATGATTCTAGCATCAGCAGGACGCTCTTCAAACCATTGCGCCAATTTATCATTTACAAAAGATTCAACATGAGTTCTCACTTCGCTTGAAACCAGTTTATCCTTAGTTTGTGAAGAAAATTTTGGATCAGGAACTTTAACCGAAATCACGCCTGTCAAGCCTTCGCGCACATCTTCGCCCGTTAAAACAATTTTGTCTTTTTTGAAAAGTTTGTTGTCGGTAGCATAATTATTAACCACGCGCGTTAGAGCGGCGCGAAACCCAGCCAAATGCGTTCCGCCGTCTCTTTGACGAATATTATTTGTGAAGCATAAAACATTTTCGTGATAACTATCATTCCATTGCAACGCAACTTCCATTGAGATGCCGCTGGCCTTGTCTGCAGCCACTACACTCACTGTTTGATGCAACGCATTTTTACTTTTATCAAGATATTTTACATAAGCTTCAACGCCGCCAGCATAAAGCAGAACTGATTCTTTCGGCTCTTCACCTCGCAAATCTTGCAGAATAATTTTTACGCCAGAGTTAAGAAAAGAAAGCTCGCGAAGCCTTTGTTCAAGGGTTGCGAAGCTAAATTCTAGAACATTGGCAAAAGTTTGGTGCGAAGGATGAAACGTAACTTGCGTTCCTTTTTTGCCCTTAGCATCACCTACAACCTTAAGAGGACCAACCGCATCACCATGCTGAAAGCGCATGTTATATTCTTTGCCGTCGCGCCAAATATTGAGCTCGAGCCAATCAGAGAGAGCGTTTACAACAGATACACCAACACCATGCAAACCGCCAGAAACCTTATATGAGTTTTGATCGAACTTACCGCCAGCGTGAAGCTGCGTCATGATTACTTCGGCAGCACTAACACCTTCTTCTTTATGCATATCGACAGGAATGCCACGACCGTTATCGCGCACAGTAACAGAGCCATCAACGTTTAGTGAGCAAAATACTTCATCGCAATGGCCCGCAAGCGCTTCATCAATTGCGTTATCGATAACTTCATAAACCATGTGATGCAAACCAGAACCATCGTCGGTATCGCCAATATACATTCCAGGGCGCTTACGCACAGCATCGAGGCCCTTCAAGACCTTGATCGAATCTGCATCGTAGTCGTTCATATTAACTTCTTTGGCAAGAATTTCTTTTTCTGGTAATAGATTTTCTTCAGTCATTTTATTTTGGTTCTAATTTGTTTGGATTATTGAAATAGAAATATGCGTTGATTCTATAGGGTTTGTTATAATTTGCATAGGTTTTTTTGGGAGAGTTTTTGAACAATAATGCCCAATTATGACAATATTTTTATAGAAAAAATGTGTGTGAAAATGGTTCAGACCTAACCCGCTTCTTCTAGAACCTAGATTCTTCAATATCTTTTTCTACAGCTTGCAATCTATCGCCTTTTGAAGCTCTAGGAGTAGGGCTTGGAATAGCCTCATCGCTATAGTTTTTAGATGCTTCTGCGCCTCTTTCTTGACGAGTAAATTCCTTAAGCTCTTGCCTCCCTTGCTCAGACTCAAGCATTGCGAGCCTAGCGGGGGCAATAGTGTTATGCGCGCCCAATTCTAGTTCCAAAGAAACACTATCTGCATCATTCACTTCTTGAGTCGGAGAAGGCGCCAAACGAGGCTCCACCCTCTCTTCAGCGTTAACTACCAGCGCAATTGGTACATCTTCTTGTTGGTTCTGCCGCTGGTTTTGCTGCCCCTCATTTTGCAACCCTTCGAAATTCAAAATATTTCCCTCTGGCACACTTCTCAATGACTCAGAGGCTAAGGTCGCAAAAAACCCAGTCCCACTAATTATTAAACCCTCAATTGCAATCTGCAATCCTGAAAAACCCCGCACTTCTAAAGTGGACAAATTTGAAATCATAGCACCTGCCACAGCAATCAAGCCACCTACCATCATACCGATCAAACCAACATTCGTAATAGTTTCCAAATAAGGCCTGACATTTCTAAAGAATGGATAAAGTCGCTCTCTTATATTGGGCAAATGTTAAAAAATAAACTAATGCTAAAACCAAGTAGTAACTGGTGTCTTTGCCGCTTTAACCTCGTCCAATCTTCTTCTTGGAGTAGAAAGTGGATATTGATGGAATTTATCGCCCTCACCTGCAGCCACAAGCTTCGCGATATAAATCATGGTATCGATAAAGTGATCGACCGTTTCTTTAGTTTCAGTTTCGGTTGGCTCAATTAGCATGGCGCCCTGCACCACTAGCGGAAAGAAGATAGTCATTGGATGCATGCCATATTCCACCAAAGCTTTAGCAATATCGAGAGTAGAAATACCTTGCGCTTTTTGAATTTTATCAGTTAGTAAACATTCATGCATGCAGTTGCCTGTAAATGGCACGTGGTAATGATCTTTCAATTTTGTCAACACATAATTTGCGCTAAGAACCGCATCTTCAGCGACTTTTTGCAAACCATCAGAGCCATGAGATAGCATGTAAGTAAGGGCACGGACATGCATTCCGAATTGTCCGTTAAAGCCTTTAACCTTGCCAACCGTGTGTTTATGTGCCTTCAACACATATTTATCGCCTTCTTTTACAACATGCGGTGTTGGCAAAAATTCTAATAAATCGCTGCGAACCGCGATTGGACCAGAACCAGGACCACCGCCGCCATGTGGAGTTGAGAAAGTTTTGTGCAAGTTAAAATGCATAACATCAACACCAATATCTGCAGGACGAATCTTTCCTACAATAGCGTTATAATTGGCTCCGTCGCAATAAAAATAACCACCAACTTCATGAATTAAACGCGCAATTTCGACGATATTTTTCTCGAATTTGCCGCAAGTGTTAGGGTTTGTAATCATGATGGCAGCTATGTCGCGACCATGTTCAGCGACTAATTTTTTGAATGCCTCAAGATCAACCAAACCCTCATTATTAGAAGGAATAACTTTGATGTTAAAGCCACAAATAGCCGCCGTTGCTGGGTTGGTGCCATGTGCAGAATCTGGAATTAACACGATTTTTCTGTGCTCGCCTTTTGCTAATAATGCTTTGCGAATTACCAACATGCCCGCCAATTCACCTTGCGCACCAGCTGCTGGAGCCAATGAAACCGCGCCCAAGCCAGTTAATTTTGCCAGCCAATCTTGCAAATTATACATTAATTCTAATGCACCTTGCACCGTAGATTGATCTTGCAATGGGTGAATATCAGCAAATCCGGGCAATCTTGCCATTTTTTCATTGAGGCGTGGATTATGCTTCATTGTGCATGAACCCAGTGGATAAAAGCCCGCATCAATAGAATAATTTTGATTCGATAAGCGCACAAAATGGCGAATAACCTGAGGCTCATTCACTTCGGCAAGGCCAATTGCTTCGCGCTTTTTTTGTCCAGTGCGCAATTTAAATTCTGCAACATTAGGCAAATCAACGCCGCAAGCGCCTTTGCGCGATTGCTTGATAAGGATTTCGGTTTCTAATTTAAGGCCGCCTTCTTTTGGAGTGAATGTCATTTTAATTTATTTTATTTTGTTGTTCTAATAATTTATAAAGAGACTCTGGAGCAATATCCGCGCCATTTTCCCAAGATAAAGTATCATTTTCTATTTTGAAATTTTTAAAGTAATCAAGATTTTGTAAGGGGGCAAAAACCCCACCTCTATTTTTTAACTTTTGTGATAAATCAATTTCTCCACTTTTCCCATTATCAAATGCAATCCAAACTTTAAAATTTTCTATATATTTTGCTTTTACAACATGTTGAAACATTATTCTAGGGGTTCAATTTTGTTTAAAGGCTGATCTTGTAAAGCCAATTTCCAATCTTGCAATAACTCTTCTTTATGAAGATCGAGCCATTCAAGCACTGCTCTCATAGCCCTTTTTGGAAATTGTCCTTTTACAATACCCGATTTAATTTCCACTACAATTTCATAATTGCCATATTTCGCGTGAAAATGTGGTGGATTATGTTCATCATAATACATCGAAATTATAATTCCTAGAAAGCGGCTAATTTCTGGCATAAAATTTATTTTCTTTCTTGAATGAAACCTCTAGTAATCCAACTGATTGTTTTTGAAAAAAACAAAATTGAAAAATACCCAACTATAGCCCCTAAAATAGCTATAACAAACTTTTCAACTCTATCAGTTGGAACAATCCCGAATCTGTATAATTCAAGATCTTGTTTGTTGTAATCCGAAATAATAATGAGATATACAACAATGGCAGCAACGATTTGTATAACTTTTGTTATTCTTCTAAAACCCTCAAAAACATCAATTTTCATGATTTTAATTTAGAATCTTTTCTAAGGCTAAAGCAAATAACTTCATGTCTTGCGCGCTAGTTAATTCACTAACTGCAACGACCATTTTTTTACCATCAGAAAAACCACCGATGATATTTTTTTCGAGCAATTTTTTATTAACTTCTGCAGCATCTTTCGTAAATTCAATCGTGAATTCATTGAAGAAACTTTCGCTGATAATTTTTACGCCAGCAACTTTTGCTAAAATTTCTGCAAAGTCGCAAGCCTTCTTGTGATTGATTAGAGCCAGCTTTTTAAAACCATTTTCACCAAGCAACGAAGCATGAATTGTGAAAGCAGTTGCGCACAAACCTTGGTTCGAACAAATGTTAGAAGTAGCTTTTTCGCGGCGAATATGCTGCTCGCGCGCGCTTAGGGTAAGAACGTATCCGGGCTTGCCATCAACATCGCTGGTCATGCCGCAAATTCTTCCTGGCATTTGGCGCATAAATTCTTTTTTGCAGGCGAAAAACCCTAGCAATGGGCCGCCAAAATTCAAGCCAACGCCAATAGAAGAAGCCTCGCCAACCACTATATCGGCTTGCTTCGGCGCTTCTAATAATCCAAGCGACACAATTTCGTTTACAACCACTATTAGCAAGGCTCCTGCAGCATCAGCCTTAGCGCGAGCTTCATCTAAATTAGGAATATTTCCGTAAAAATCTGGATATTGCACAACAAGCGCAGCGCACGATTCATCTAGCTTTGAAGCCTCAACAAACTGTGCATCATTCAGCTCTAAATAGGTTTGCGTAACATCTCTATAATCGGGATGTAAATGCCCTAGAACCGCGATATTCTTGCGCGAAGCCTTAATTCTAAACGCCATCAAGCAGCTTTCAGCAAGCGAAGTTGCGCCGTCATACATTGATGCATTGGCGATTTCCATGCCTGTTAAAAGCGCGATAATGCTTTGAAATTGGAAGATCACCGCCAAAGTTCCTTGCGAAATTTCTGGCTGATAAGGAGTGTAAGAAGTGAGGAATTCTGAACGCTGAATTAAGTGATCAACCGAAGCTGGAATGTGGTGACGATAGCAGCCAGCACCCAAGAAAAACGGGCCTTCGCCAGCCGAACGATTTTTTATCGCCAATGATTTTAAGATTGATTCAACTTCAATTTCACCTTGAAAATTAGGCAAATCGGCAACTGGCTTTTTAAGCAAAAATTCTGCAGGAACCGCATCGTAAAGTTGATCGACACTAGAAACGCCAATAGCTTTGAGCATCTCTGCTCTGTCAAATTGAGTGAGGGCGAGATAACGCATTTTTTTAGAAGATTGAGTTAGACCAGAGCCATACCTAGCAGATGGATTTCGGGTGGCGATTCTAAAAGCCGCAATAAAATATTCAACCGATATTTTAATTTAGCGCGCGAATTATCGTGGCCGCAGCTTTGATGATTGCCAGCAAAAAAGAAGTGGAATATTTTTGAAGAGCGCGCCTAAAAGATCGCGCCAGAAAGATTTAAAAAAACTTTTGCAAATCTGTAAGTGAAATTTTTTTCTCATATAGCGCACGCCCAATAATTACGCCACTTACGCCGAATTTTTCTAACTCCACAACTTTTTCCACATCATCAATCGAAGACATTCCACCTGACGCAATTACGGGAGTTTTTAGATTTTGCGCAAGTGTCTTTGTGCCTTCAAAATCAAAGCCAGAGAGCATTCCATCGCGCGAAATATCGGTGTAAATAATTGACGCCACGCCACAATCTTCAAACTTCTTCGCCAATTCTAAAATGGCGATTTCAGATGCTTCAACCCAACCCTCTGTAGCAACGCGACCATCTTTCGCATCAATCCCCACAACAATTTGTGCAGGAAATTTTTTGCAAGCTTGCTTCACAATTTCAGGATTCTTTGCTGCTATAGTTCCAAGAATAACCCTAGAAACACCTAGGTCTAGCCACTTTTCAATCGCTTCTAATGAGCGAATTCCACCACCAAGTTGCAAAGGAATTTTTATTGTTTTAATGATAGATTCTATCGCATCAACATTGGCCGAGGCACCAGCAATGGCGCCGTCTAAATCTACCAAATGCAAATATTTAAATCCCTGATTTTCAAACTCTAAAGCTTGCGCTGCGGGGCTATTATTAAAAACAGTAACTTGGCTCATATCGCCTTTAAACAAGCGCACGCATTGGCCATTTTTTAGATCGATCGCAGGAAAAATTATCATGTTAATTTTGTTAAACTTAGAACCATCGCCACTAAATTAGCCTTTCGACAAAAAAGTTTTGCAAAAAACTCATCACTTCATCAAACTTTCGAGAAAACTATCGTCAGAAACAATTTCTTGCGCAACATCGCGCAACAAGGCGTTGATTGTCTCGGCGTCAGTTGCTTCAAGTGGCACAATAAAATGTTTGCTATCCCAAGTTGTGCCATAATTTTTGGTAAATTTTGCACCAGTTTTACCATCTTTCACCATAACTTTTAGGTTTGCATCAATCTTAGAAACGCCAATTGGAAAGCCACGTTTAGCCATATAAGACATGGTCTCAATATGAACTTCGATAATTTTATCGCGACCATTTTTAAAGCCACGATGCATTAAGTTTTGCAAAAGTTTTTGTTGCAAAAACGCTGCCAAATTTACATCTGCGTTAATTTGAATTTCTTCATCGGAAAATTTTTTCTTGCCCAGCAATTGTTTATTCACCCTATCATCAAACACCTCTAGATCTACACCCTTATTGCTTCCAATTGTTGAGTTTTGGTTTTTTAAATCGAAATTTAATGCAACTTTTTGGTTTTCGTGAGCGCAAGAAATTGCAGCTAAAAATGGCAGAATCAGAAGAAATTTTTTCATATTTTTTAATAATTACAAAACGTTATACAAATGCTTTAACCAGAGCGCAGTTCAAATCTATTGCATTCTTTTTATTTAAGCTTCCAATTTTATCAACAAATGGCAATGGCACAATTACAACATCAAATTTTTGATATTTCATTTTTTCTTTTTATTGGTTTTTTTAAGGTGTTTTTGTAAATGAGCAAAAGCTTTTTCATCGGCCTGTGAGCCCCATTCTCTAGCAAATGATTGATTTGATGAAGCGAGAAAAGCGCGATCATTTTTTTTTGGTTTTTTACTGTTTTTACTACCAAAATCTTTACTCAATTTATCTTCAACAGAAGTTATAATTAAGTCTTTCACCGACATATTAGCAATCGCTGCGCGCAGTTTAAGCGCCACGAATAGATCTTGCGGAAGGTTGATTAAGTAGGGGTGGGTGGTTGCTGTAATTTGGCTTTTCATTTTTATATAAATATATATGATATATATTTATATTATTTATGTTTTATTGCTTTGCAAGGCCTCTATTTATTCATACCGCAAAATCTCTGCCGGATCAGCCTTGCTGGCTTTGTAAGCTGGATAAAGTGTGGCCAAAAATGAAATCACCAACGACATTCCCACAATCAAAACCACATCAGAAACAAAAACTTTTGACGGCAATGTTGATAAAAAATAAATCGCCGGATTGAATAAATCCGCACCAGTCAAGCTTTCTAGCCCATGCTTGATAGAATTAATATTCATCGAAAATAACACACCGATGATGAATCCAAACATCGTTCCCACAAAACCAATTGACGATCCACAAATTAAGAATATCCGCAGCACCGCACCCTTCTCCATGCCCATGGTTCTAAGGAGCGCGATGTTTTTATTTTTGTCTTTCACCAACATAATCATGCTCGAAATTATGTTGAAAGCGGCCACTAAAATTATGAGCGTGAGAATTAAAAACATCACTGTTCGCTCAACTTTTAGCGCATCGATGAAAGAAGCGTTAGACTGCTGCCAATCTACAAAATAAAGGCTCGGATAATCTGCTAGCGCAGTAAAAACTTGCAATTTCACCTCATCTAATTTTGTAGCATCATCAACAAAAACTTCAATCGCCGAAGCTCGTTGCGGATATTTAAAATGAACTTGCGCCATCTCAAAATTCATGAAAATTGTGGTGGAATCATATTCATACATGCCGCTTTCAAACACGCCTGCAACGTTGTAGCTCTTGACTCGCGGGATAGAACCGAGTATGCTATCATTCGTTTGTGCTGCTATAATTTTTAGCGAATCACCGATCTGCAAATGCATATTCTGCGCTACAGCCGAGCCGATTATAACGTTATTACGCTCTTGCAATTTCGTAATATCGCCAGCACGAATATTTTGCGAAATCAAGCTTTTTTTCTGCAAATCTTCCAAACGAATACCCTTGATGAGCCCGCCCGCTGCCTTGCTTGGCGACGATAACATCGCCTGCGCTTCCACAATTGGATTCACATATTTTACACCTTCAAGACCTTTGATTTTTGCAACAATTTCATCATAATTTTCGATATTCTGCGCGCGGCTGTAAACTGTAAGATGCGCGTTAATTCCGAGAATGCGATTGACCAATTCATAACGAAATCCGTTCATCACCGACATCACGATTATCAAGGTCGCAACGCCAATCATGATGCCCACAAAAGAGAAAATTGCCGTCACTGAAATAAAGCCTTCTTTGCGCTTCGAACGCAGGTAGCGATATGCGATGAGGAATTCTAATTTGTTGAACATGATAAATTTATTTCAAAATAATTTTGAATTATTTAAACCCCTTTTGAGGTTGAATATTCAAAGTGAAAAGGTGTATCTGGATAAACTACTTTATAGACGTCGTGGCAGGCGGTTGCTGCTTCGGCGAAGCCATTCAGAATTAGCTTCAATTTATTTTTATAAGTAACTATATCGCCAATTGCATAAATACCTTCAACCGAAGTTCGCATTGTTGCAACATCTACCTCGATAAAATGTTTATGCAGGTTCAAGCCCCAATTAGCAATTGGTCCAAGCTCCATCGCAAGGCCGTAGAATGGAAGCAAATAATCAGCTTCAAGCTCTTTTATATTGCCATCAAAATCTTTTACTAGCACGGCCTCAAGCCTACCCTCGCGGCCTTTTAGACCATCTAACTGATATGGCACTACGAGATCTATTTTATTTTCTGCGGCCAATTTATGCATTTTATCGGCGCTTTCTGGGGCGCAACGAAATTTATCGCGGCGATGCACTACGCTAACTTTTTTTGCAACTTCCGCAAGGCTGAGAACCCAATCTACCGCAGAGTCGCCGCCGCCAGCAATCACCACATTTTTTCCTGCAAATTCTGCTTTAGAGCGTATTGAATAAAAAATAGATTTTCCTTCATATTCTTCAATGCCTGCAAGTGGCGGACGATTGGGGCCAAAGGCTCCGCAGCCTGCAGCAATCACAATTGCTTTGCATTCAATATGAGTATTTTTTGAAGTTGTTAAAAGAAAAGTTCCATCACTACGTTTCTCAATTTTATCAACACGCTGATTCAAGTGATAAAAGGGCTTGAACGGCGCCGCTTGCTCGTGCAAAGCATCGATTAAATCGTTGGCTAAAATTTTTGGATGAGCCGGAATATCATAAATTGGCTTCTCTGGATAAAGCGCTGAACACTGCCCGCCAATGTGCTCGAGCGTGTCGATGACATGGCATTTCATTTTCAACATTCCCGCTTCAAAGATTGTAAACAACCCAGCTGGACCCGCGCCAATTATGGCTATATCTGTTTTATGCATTGTTCTAGAATTTAAAATTAGCAATTTCAGTAGTTTACTGCGCAATTTATATTTTCCAATCTCGCGCTTGATTTTGTTTTGTCGGCCCTTTGTTTTGCTGTGCGATTTTCAAAATTGAAAGATTTCCTACCAACATTATTATCTTCGATTTTAAGACATGTTTTTACAGCAAAAATAATTTTTTTTGCAAAAATTTATTTGATAAATTTTTTTGCAAAATAAGCTTATAAATCAAGCCTTTAGACTAGGTTCTTTTCTCCAAAAGTTTTCTATCATAGATAGAAAATTTCCCTTCCTTTTCAACTTGTGGTTGCTGGTAAATTATTTTTACATGGCAATTATTATTCGCGATGCTTGATTTCCCACTTCAATCAAGCATTTCACCACCGACCCGCCTCACCACGGCGAAGTTGTGCGGCAACAGGCAACACCACGAAGGCTCACCACAGCCAGCCAAACCAGAAACACCACTCTGGCAAACCATCGCCACTGGCCTTCACCACAGGCCACAACAAAAACCGTGCCATGTTAGGCTTCACCACGGCCAAAACATAATAGATTTACCGCTAGATATTTTTTAATTTAAAACAAAAAAAATGATTTTCAAAATAATCAACTCACTATAACCTTACTCAATCGTGGCTTTACGCAATTTTATTAAATGCCTTTTAATTAAATTTTAATCTCAAACCAACGCCAAAAATGGTCGCTAAAGTAAAAACTTTTTCTTTCGTCGGAATTGACGTTGTTGATGTTGATGTGCAAGTGCAAATTTCTCCCGGCCTTCCCGGAATCACGATAGTTGGCCTGCCAGATAAAGCCGTTGGAGAATCGCGCGAACGCGTGCGCTTAGCCATTTCATCACTTGGTCTCGCTTGGCCGCAAAAGCGCATCACGGTTAATTTAGCTCCCGCAGATTTGCAAAAAGAAGGCAGTCATTTTGATTTAGCGCTGGCTTTAGGAATTTTAATTGAAATGGGAATTTTATCGCAAACTCATGTCGAGAATTTTTATGCGCTAGGAGAGCTTTCTCTTGATGGCTCAATCACTTCTGTCAGCGGAATAATCTCTGCCGCAATTGGCGCCAACCAAAGAAAATGTGGAATAATTTGCCCAGAAAAAAACGGCCGCGAAGCCGCTTGGGCAGGCGATTTACCAATCATCGCCGCCAATGATTTAATCTCGCTAATCAATCACTGCAAAGGCGAACAATTTTTATCGCGCCCCGAAAATAACCAAATTTTGCGTGAGCCAATCTACCCTGATTTATCCGATATAAAAGGCCAAGAAACCGCCAAACGCGCGCTTGAAATCGCCGCCGCAGGTGGACATAACTTGCTACTAATCGGCCCTCCCGGCACAGGAAAATCAATGCTCGCCAGCCGCCTTGGTGGAATTTTGCCGCCACCTGATTTATCCGAAATCCTCGAAATCAACATGATCCACAGCATCAGCGGCAAACTCGAAGGTGGCAATCTCATCACCAGCAGACCCTACCGCGACCCGCATCACTCTTGCTCTATGCCCGCAATGATCGGTGGCGGAACCAAGGCTAAACCGGGCGAAGTTTCACTCGCTTGCAACGGCGTTTTATTCCTAGACGAGCTCGCCGAATTTCCGCGCCAAGTTTTAGACTCACTGCGCCAACCCCTAGAAACCGGCGCCGTCAGCGTCTCGCGCGTTAATTCTCACATCACCTATCCCGCAAATTTTCAGCTAATTGCAGCGATGAACCCTTGCCGCTGTGGCTATCTCGGCGATGGCGCGCGCGAATGCAAAAAAGCCCCAATCTGCGGCGAAGATTACAAAAACAAGATATCCGGCCCACTATTTGACCGCATCGACATGATTGTAGAAGTGCCTCAAATCGATATTTTTTTCAGCAATAAAGAAAAGGGAGAGAGTTCGGCAGAAGTAAAGCAGCGCGTCCACACTGCTCGCACAATACAAAAAGCGCGCTATGGCAACGAAGAAGAAATGCAAAATCAGCAAAAAATTAACGCTAGAATCAATGGCAGCGTGCTAGAAAAATTCACCGAGCTAGATGCCGAATGTCAAAAAATTCTCAAGAAATACATCGATAAAATGTCCGCTTCAATGCGCGGAATCACTAGAGTTTTAAGGGTTGCGCGCACTATTGCAGATTTAGAGCAAAGTGAAAAACTTTTGCCGCATCATTTATTGGAAGCGATTGGTTATCGTCGGAAATTATAATCTAATCACCCGCCTAAATATTTGTGAAGTGCACTCTAGCTAAAATCAACTCGCCGCAATCCTATATAGCTTGTGAGGCAAATTCGCATGAATAAAATCTTTCTCATAAAGAAATCCTAATTTGGTAAGGCCCCTGAGCCGAGTTCGAGATAGCTTGGGCCTCGCTGTCCGAAGAGCGGAGACCCTACCAAACTTACATTAGCTTCTGCTTAAATTATTTTATACTAAGTTTTTCACAATAATTCTGCGCAACGAATCAACATCATTCAGTTGTGGTGCATGCCCGCATTGCGTGAAAATTTTCGCGTGAAAATCTGCGATACGATCCTTAAAATATTCCGCTTGCGAAACTGGCACAATCATATCTCCCGCGCCATGAAAATAAAGGGTTGGTGGCATATCAGAAAAATCAACATCGAAGCAAGAAAACCTCGCCAATTCATCGAGCCAAAAAGTTAATTGCGCAAAATTTTTCTCATTAACATCAAGGCCGCGCGCAATAGCTGAGGCATTGCGATCGTTCATCGAAGTTAGAATTGCAAATTGTTTTAGGGTTTTATCTGGTGCTGAAGTGAAATCATCACGAAATTTTTTAAAAGCGGCTGGGCCCATGCCAGCGTGTATGCGCGCATCTTTAACCAATTGAAATGGCGGCGCAATTAGAATTAATAATTTTGGTTTGAGAATTTTCTTTTCGATCAACCTTACAGCCAACTGCCCTCCAAGGCTCCACCCAACTAATATTTCAGGATTAAATTTTTGCGAGCCATCTTTTAAAAAATCTGGCACTTCAACCTCTACGCTCTCACTTTTTACATGAGAATTTTCTTTTGCCTCAACAAAATCAAAAAACTCCTCAACCTTGCCAAAGCGCGAATAATCAAGCGATTCAACAAAAAAAGGGTCAAAAATTTGATCATTAAAAATAAATTCTAATGAATCAAATTTTTGACCCCAACCAGAAAGACAAAGAATTTGTCTTGTCATAATTATAGTTTGAAATCGCCGAACTTTTTCTTGAAGTTAGTAACGCGTTCATCATTAACATTGATGAAGCTTTGGCCTTTTTCTTGCCAAGCTGGATGATTTTTTGTATCAACGTCAAGCTTCAGCGTATCGCCATCTTTGCCCCAAGTAGTGAGGATTTCGAATTTATCACCGTTGGTCATTACAACGTTAACTGTGTGTTGCTTTGGATGTGTTTTTGCAACAATCTCTTTTTTAGCCATAAAAAAATGAATCAAATATTATAAAAGGGTTGCGCATTTTAGATATATATTTTTGCTAGTCAAGCGTTCTAAATGCCTTAGAGACAGAAAATCTGTGTGACGCTAATTTGAGACAATAATCAATCAAAACATAAAAAACTTGACATTACCTAAGCTAAGCAACAGAATTGAATCACATATTAAATATTGTCGCGCCCTGAAAGACTTACACCCACGCGGTTCAGCTGCTAAATCTTCATAATAATCGGGCGCATCCTAGTAAACAAAACGAGGTGTTGGATGAATATCAAAAGCTTTTTAAGAAAGAGAAGGTTTCAAACTATATCGCAAGCCACTAAAGCCGCTATTTTTGACGCTGCAAAAAATGCTATAAAGTTTCTTTTTACCAAAAGAACTATCCTTTTTGTTACTAGTCAAAAAATCCGCAGCATCACTCTGGGGCCGATTGTGCAGCTTTGTATTCTTATTGCAATTACTTGGGTTGCCAATCTTTTTTACCAATCTGTTCAATATAACAAAATCATTAACGAAAAGTCGCAAGAGATCGCGCGGCTCAACGACGTAAACAAATATTTTGAAACTGAATTTGGTAATATTAATGAAAAATTGCATAAAGTTAACGATTACTTAATTTCGATCACAGGCCAAGGCACGCCTGCTTCTGAACGCAAACAGCCACTTAATTTACCTGCTAATGTTCAAGAGCAAAATTTATCAAAATCGGATAAACATACACTAAATCAAATAAAAGATGCCTCTGGTGCACTTCTTGATATTCAAAGTGCCGCCAATATTCGCATCAAAAAAATTGAGCAAACCATCTCTGTCACTGGCTTGCACATTAAGGGCAACAATAATTATGCCGACGCAAAAAACTCTGCAAGCTTTGGTGGGCAAGGCGGGCCGCTAATTCCGCTTGATGGAATAAAATCGACAAATTTCACAGTTAAAAGCTTCGCCGAAATTAAAAAACTTGAAACCGCAAAATTTAGCAACGAGATTGATCGCCTAATTATGCTAGAAAAATTAACGCAAGTTATGCCTTTGGCACGCCCAATTAAAAGCTATTTCATCTCTAGCGGCTTTGGCACTAGAACCGACCCAATCACTAAGGGCTTCGCGCGGCATCAAGGTTTAGATTTTGTTGGGCCTAATCACGAAAAAATTGTTAGCCCTTCAAATGGCCGCGTTATTTTGGCTGGACAATTCAGCGATTATGGCACCGCAGTTGTAATTGATCACGGCTTTGGAATTACAACGCGCTACGGCCATTTATCGGCGGTGAAGGTACAAAAAGGTCAGTTAGTAAAGAAAGGTGATGTGATTGCATTACAAGGCAGCACTGGCAGAAGCACTGGGCAACATTTACACTATGAAGTGCGCTACAAAAACACTCCGCTAAACCCAAGAAAATTCCTTGAAGCAGGTGATGCTTTATTTAACGACTCAAACAATCTAAAACATGCCAATAGCTAATCTTAAAGCCAAAGTAAATTCTCTCATTCAAAATAACAGTTCAGATAACGACAATAACACCTCTATTGGCCGCAAGATTGAGAGCATTAGCGCTAACTTTAAAAACACGCCAACAATTTTGGCAAAAGATTTAAAAATTGAGGGCGATATTTTCAGTTCTGGATTGATCGAAATTGAAGGATTTGTGAAGGGAAATATTAACGGCAATTCTGTAATTATTCGTGAAGATGGAAATATGGAAGGTGAGTTGATGGCTGAGTCTCTAAGTGTTAAAGGTATATTTACAGGAACAATCAGAGCGAGAAATGTTAATATTTCTAGCAAGGCCAGAATTAATGGCTTGGTAGAATATTGTTCGCTTTCGGTTGAAGATGGCGCCTGTATTGATGGGCAGTTTAAACAAGTTGGATCGATTGATTAATAAGTCAATCTGCGCAAAATTTCTTCGCGATCTATCGCATTTACTAAAAATTTTATCTCTGGGCCATGCTCTTCTCCGCTTAGAGCCAAGCGAATTGGCATGAAGAGGTCTTTACCTTTTCTATCGGTATTTTTCTTGATTTCGGCCAACCATTTATTCCAGCATTCTTTATCTGAGGTGTCTTGCGGCAGTAGGCTTGCTATTACCTTTAGAAATTCTTGATTCTTTTCTTCGTGATTAAAATGGAATGGTTTTTTGCAGATATCCCACCATTTTTTAATTTCTGGCAACAAGCTGATATTTAGCTTCATAACTCGCCAAAATTCTTCATCAATTTCACTTAATTCTAATTTTTGTAAATGCGCCTTGATGTCATTAAAATCAAGGATTTGCAGCAATTTTTGGTTGATTGTTTCTAACTCGCCCAAATCATAATTTGTTGATGACTTGCTGAATTTGCTGAAATCGAAATTTGCAACTAATTCATCGAAATTTTTGTAGATTTTTATTGGTTCTGAAGTGCCAATTTGTGCTAGTAAACTGACAACTGCGAATGGCTCGAAGCCTTGATTGCGCAGGGTTTTTACATCGAAGCCGCCTTCGCGTTTGGAGATTTTTCCTTCCATCGCTTTCACTAAAGCGAGATGGGCAAAATGCGGAACGATGCCGCTCAATCCCGCCGCTATCAAGGCTTCAAAGATTTGAATTTGGATTGCGGTGTTGGTGATGTGGTCTTCGCCGCGGATAATATCGGTAACGCCGAGCTCGATGTCGTCAACAACCGAACAGAAAGTGTAGGTAGGAACATTGTTATCGCGCACTAGCACAGGATCGGAAAAATGGCGACCTCCATAAGTGATGCGGCCCTTGATTTTGTCGTCCCACGCCACAATTTTTTCTTCGAGTAGAAAACGGTAATGCGGCTTGAGGCCTTGCGCCCGTAAGCCTTCTTTTTGCTCTGCAGTTAAATTTAATGCCGCGCGATTATAGATTGGAGTCATGCCCGAAGCAACTTGCGCCTTGCGCTGCAAATTGAGTTCAGCCGCTGATTCGTAGCATTCATAGAGTCTACCAGATTTTATAAGCAGGTTTTTTGCCGCCTCATATTGCGCCAAACGATCAGATTCTTTTACAAACATATCATATGACAAACCCAACCACGCCATATCTTGCGGGATCATTTCGCAATATTCTTCCCTCACCCTTTCAATATCAGTATCATCAAAACGCAGCATAAATTTGCCGCCAGTTTTTTTGGCGTAAAGAAAATTTATGATGGCCGCGCGAATATTGCCAACATGTAAGAAACCAGTAGGAGATGGGGCAAAGCGGCAAATGGTAGTCATTATTGCCAAAATAAATTTGTTAAGGGATAGCGTCGATCCTTGTCGAAGGCCATATCGGAAATTTTAGGGCCAATCACCGACTGGCGCCTCTTATACTCGCTGCTATAAAAAAGTTTTGCAACTTTTTTTACTAAATCAGAATTAAAGCCTAATTCTATTATTTCTACGACAGATTTTTGCTCTTCGATTAGCGCGAATAAAATTTTATCGAGAATTTCGTAAGGCGGAAGTGAGTCGCTGTCTTTTTGGTTATCGCGCAACTCGGCTGTAGGCTCTTTGATGATTATGCTTTGTGGAATTATGTTATTTATTTTATGCAAAGAAAGCGCCGGAACATTGCCATTACGCCATTTCACTAAATCGTAAATTTGTGTTTTATATAAATCTTTAATGGGGTTGAAGGCGCCGCACATATCGCCATAGAGCGTGGCGTAGCCTGTGGCGAGCTCGGATTTATTTCCCGTACTTAATAATAATGCGCCCGTTGCGTTCGAAATTGTCATCAAAATATTGCCACGAATTCGTGATTGAAGATTTTCTCGCGCTAGGTCTGCAGCCTTGCTGTTAGCGGCTGCGCCACAATAATCGTATAAAGTTGCAACCATTGTCGCGAAAGAATTTTCAATTGAAATTACTTCTAAATTTAGGCCAAGATTTTTGGCGCATTCTTTGGCGTCAACCATTGACAATTCAGAGTTGAAGCGGCTTGGCAAGGCATAAATTTTAACATTCTCAGAACCTAAGGCATCGACAGCAATTGTGGCAACTAGCGCCGAATCAATGCCACCAGACATTCCGAGGATTACTTGGCTAAAATTATTTTTGCGAATATAATCGCGCAGGCCAAGAACACAGGCAGAGTAGTCGTTGCCAAGGCGCGATTGGCTTTCTTCATTACACAATTTCTTCTGGTTAACATCAACAAAACCCTTCTCCAACTCAATAACGGCGCTATCTTCGGCGAATCTCTTGAGGCTTAAAACTGTTTGCGCAGTTTCATCTAACGCAAACGAACCACCGTCAAACACTAGAGAATCCTGCGCTCCCACTTGATTCAAATATATCAAAGGCTTCTTCAATCTTTGCACAAATTGTTGCGTAATATGCTGGCGATTGGCGTGTTTATTGCTTGCATAAGGAGATGCATTGATCGAAATCACGCAATCAAAAACTTGCTCTTGCAATAAATAGAGATTTTTCAAATCCCAAATATCTTCACAAATCAACAGAGCCAAGGTCTGGCCACGAAATTCTATGAATGATAAAAAACTTTCTGGCTCAAAATATCTCTTCTCATCAAACACGCCATAATTTGGCAAAGTTTTTTTATGCACGATTCTTTTTACCTCGCCATCTTCAAGAAAAAATGCCGCATTGTGAGTAATTTGTTTTTTAGAACGATTTAGTGAGATAGATGGCGAGCCCAAGATTATAGCGCATCGCGAGCCTTTTGTAGCCGCAATAATTTCTCTAATTTTTTCGTTAGCAGCTTCGATAAAATATTTTTTCAGCCATAAATCTTCGCAGGGATAACCCGTAACGGCCATCTCGCAAAACACCGCCAAATCTGCGTTTGCGGCTTCTGCCTTACGAAATTCTTGTAGGATTTTTTTTGTGTTACCATCTAAGTCGCCTACAGCCGTATTGATTTGCGCTAGATGGATTTTTAATTTTGTCATGTTTGATATTTTGCGTTGGCAACAAATTATGTTACAAATTATTCTGATTTTGTAATGCAATTTGTTGTTTAATAATCTCGCTCACAATAGCCAGCCCGCCTTCATAATCAACGCGCAAACCATTTATATGATTGTAAAAATTGGTTTTTTTTGCCTCTTCCAAGCTTTCAGAAAACGGTATGAGAGCTTGGCAATAGTGGTTTGCCTCACCAAAATAAACATCTTTGCCATTACCTACAATTAAAAAATCGCAACCAATTTCGACCACCTCGCGATACTTGTTTTTCAAGTATTCATCTTGGTTTAATTGCTGCAAAATAAATTGAATTTTGTGCGTAAGATTTTTTTCCTCAGCATCAGATAAATAATCAACGACCGCCTCAGCCCTTGAAGCACCTGTTGTTAGGCAGGTAGTAAAATTTTTCTCATCATAAGAAATGCTCTTGCGAAACACCGCGCCAACAACTTTAAAATTACCATCAGACATTTTGGCAAGATTAATTCTGATGTCTCCAAGTCTTACTCCCTCTAGGAACGGCTGCATCAATATATTTTTGCCATACAAAGAATTAATAGCATCAGAAATTTCTTTTGGCGAAATTTCGCTGATCTTTTTTGCGCCTAATATTTGCTGCGCAGAAACTGGCAACACTTCTTTTTGCTGGGCTGGAGGCACTTGCACTAAAGTTGGCTTTGCCAATATTTCTTTAGATGGCGCCTGCCATGTTTTGCAGAATTGTATAAAGCATAAAATATTTACAATCTCATTCGCATCTTGCAGATCCTTGCCAGCATTGATCTCGTAAAGCTGAGTTGAAATTAATTCTGCAATGGTTTTTGTTTTTAACTGTGCCAAATTCAAGCCCTCATCTTTTATTTCAATCGCAAAAACACCTAACGCTTGTGCAGAATCATCGGGCTTAAAAACGATTTTTTGTTTTGTAGTAGAAAAAATTTTACTATATTTTTGCGCAATTTTTTGCAGTTTTTGCGGCAATTCTAAATCGCCATAAAATGATGTGGCTGTAGGAGTTGCAAGATCGTCATAACCTTGCGATAAAACTAACGGAAATTCTTTATCCGCATAAGCATTAACAGGAAAATTAAAAATAAAATTTTGCAAAAAAATATTTTTTAACCGCAACAAAAAATCACCAATCAAAGTTTTACCAACTGGTGGAAACGGCGCCTTCATTGGCTCTAACCGCTGTATTACAAAATTTATTTCACTAAAGAAAATATTTCTTCGCTCCAATAAAATATTTTCTAAAGCACAAAACTCTTCAACCAAAACATCTCGCGACCCTTGTTGCAAGAGCCACGAAAGCATATCAACAATTTTATGATTTTCCTGTTTATATTTTTCAACAAGCAACAAAGCGTTGCCTTTATTAAGATGAACAACATCAATCATTTTCTGCACATCAAAATTCTCACCATCGGCAGCAATTTTATAAACATAAACATCATGCCCCAACCCAACAGCCGCAAGGGTATAAGCCAGAGTAGTATTCTTCCCCAACACCATCTTCCCAAAATCTTCATTAATGATAACTAATATTTTCACTAAAATTTAAAAAAATTGAGACCAAAAAACCCCAGTAAAAAATGGAGAGAATCAATTCACTCTAGACCAAAAACAATCTCAAAAGAAAAAGGGAAAGGAAAGATCAGAAGTCTAATTCTAAAACCCCAAGAAAAGAAAAAATCCCTTCCAGATATACTTCGCCCCTTAGACAGCGGCGCGCCGAACTCGGTTCGAAGCATATCGGGAAGGGGTTTTTTCGAGGATAGGGAATTAGAGTTTAAACCCATAAAAAGCCCTAGACCCAAGACTCTCCTCAATCCGCATCAACTCATTATACTTCGCAATCCGATCCGACCGACACAAAGACCCAGTTTTAATCTGCCCCGCATTAGTAGCCACCGCAATATGCGCGATAGTAGCGTCCTCAGTCTCTCCCGAGCGATGCGAAATAATCGCATTATAATTATTTTTCCGCGCCAAAGCAATCGTGTCGAGAGTTTCACTCAAAGTTCCAATTTGGTTAACCTTGATCAACACAGCATTAGCAAGCCCCTGCGCAATTCCCTTCGCCAAAATTTTAGGATTAGTAACAAATAAATCATCGCCAACCAACTGAATTTTTTCGCCCAAAGCCTGTGTAATTTTTGCCCAAGAGTCGTAATCGTCTTCCGAGCAAGCATCTTCAATAGAAAAGATCGGATAATTATTCACTAAATCTTCGTAATATTTTACCAATTGATCACCATCTAAAATTTTTCCTTCACCATCCAAATGATATTTTCCATTTTTATAAAACTCGGTTGAAGCCGCGTCTAGAGCGAGTTTGATGTCGCTGCCTAATTTATATCCCGCCTTTTCAGTAGCGCGAGAAATATAATCTAGGGCTTGTTTTGCGCTACCAAAATTTGGAGCAAATCCACCTTCATCGCCAACGTTAGTGTTATGACCATCTTTTTTTAGCAGCGATTTTAAGTGATGAAAAATTTCTGCCCCAATTCGGATTGCATCAGCCATAGACGCGGCTTTGCATGGCATAATCATAAATTCTTGAATGTCGATTTTATTATCCGCATGTTTGCCGCCATTGATAATATTCATCATTGGCACCGGCATTAAGCGAGAATTAGCATCGCCAATATATTGATACAGTGGAATGCCTCGCAAAGCAGCAGCTGCCTTAGCGCAAGCCAATGACACCGCAAGAATCGCATTCGCCCCAAGATTAGATTTATTTGGCGAAGCATCGAGATCAATCATCAAATTATCAATTTCTCTCTGCTTACTAGGATCAATCCCCACAAGGGCCGGTGCAATTTTACTACGAACATTTTCTACCGCCTTTAACACGCCTTTACCTAAATAACGCGCCACATCACCATCGCGCAACTCACACGCCTCTAAGCTTCCAGTTGATGCGCCCGACGGAACAATTGCTGAAGCTATCACGCCATTATCCAAAAAAACTTCCGCTTCAACCGTTGGAAACCCACGAGAATCAAGAACTTCACGCGCTTTTATACTTTTAATTTGTACCGTCATTTTTTAAATTAAAATAAATTATCAAGACCGTCTGCGCCACAAGAGCGGCCAGCCGGATTATTACAGAAAAATTTTTATTATTTCAAACCTCTCGCACTACGCGCCTTCAAAACATCATTCTTATAGGCCTCGTTCATGATTAGCGGCAATGGAAAGGGCGTAAAAGCTCCGCCGCCTTTCAAAATATAAATCCCCACCGCGCGGTTCGCTTGCTGTTGAACGCCTTTTTGCGTGATGATATCGGGGAAGTCTTCGCCAAACGAGCGTGTTTCAATCAAGTCTTTTGCGACACCATTTTGCACCAAATAATTACGCACCATTTCAACGCGCTTCAAAGCCAGATTTTCGTTATATAACACATTGCCTGAACGATCGGCGTTACCGACCAGCAGCACGCGATAATTGCCATTTAGAGTGAATAAATATTTTATCACCTCAATTAATTTTTTATTGGCTTTATCGTTTGTATTAAAAACATCGAGATCAAAAAGGATCTCGAAGCGCTCAAAATCTGGTTCAATGACGATCGTTTTAGGCTGACGATCCTTGTGTAAATCATCGACATATTTTTCAATTTCATCGAGCAATTTATAGAATCTAGTTTTGCATTTTGACAATTCTCCAGTTCTAAAGGCTGGCTTTGAATCCTTGCTAATCCAGCAATCGTAAAGAAAAGTTAAGTGCGCCGCTTGAATTGGTAAAGCTTTTTGCACTTCGTAAGTTGAGATATTTTCGAGTCTTTTTTGCGCAGCAACAGCATCTTCGCGCTCTGCCATAGCACTGCCCCATCTAACTGGGCTTTCGGGAGTAACTTTATAACCATGCGAAACATTCAAGCCTTTTTTGGCGAAATATTCAGAATCGTGCCAATTGCCGCTGCTGGCAAGGCTGCGCGAATATTCTAAATATTCTAGGGAGAGGTATGAGCTGTAGAAATTATCCAATTTTAGGCCATTCTCAAGTTGCGCCAGCTCGTGTAGATTGCTGGCGCAAGAGGTTGTAAACAATAAAACTGTAAGTTGGAAAAATTTTTTGAACATTTAGGCAATAGGAATTAAAACACCTAGACAAATGCTAAAGACTAAATGTTAAAATGTTAAATTCTTTTTAAGAATTCATTGATTTAAAGAACTCTTCATTGCTCTTAGAATGCTCAATTTTATTCAGCAAGAATTCCATTGCTTCAACAGAACTCATTGAATTAACAATTCTACGCAGCATCCAAGTTTTTGAAAGCGTCGCGCGCTCAACCAATAACTCTTCTTTACGCGTTCCCGACTTAGTAATATCAATAGCCGGGAAGATTCTTTTATCTGAAATTTTGCGATCCAAGATAACTTCTGAGTTACCCGTTCCTTTAAATTCTTCAAAAATAACTTCATCCATTTTTGAGCCAGTATCAACTAGCGCCGTAGCAATGATAGTAAGCGATCCGCCTTCTTCAATATTTCTGGCTGCACCAAAAAATCTCTTTGGTTTTTGCAGTGCGTTTGAATCTACGCCACCAGTTAAAACTTTTCCTGATGATGGAATCACGGTGTTGTAGGCTCGCGCCAAGCGTGTGATTGAGTCTAGCAAAATCACCACGTCTTTTTTGGCCTCAACCAAGCGTTTCGCTTTTTCGATAACCATCTCGGCAAGCTGCACGTGGCGTATTGCTGGTTCATCAAAAGTTGAACTAACAACTTCGCCTTTTACAGAGCGAAGCATATCCGTAACTTCTTCTGGACGCTCGTCAATCAATAGCACAAGTAGGATAACTTCGGGGTGATTGCTGGCAATTGCATGGGCAATATTTTGCATCAAAGAAGTTTTACCAGTGCGTGGAGGCGCGACAATCAAGGCTCGTTGACCTTTACCCATCGGCGAAATCATATCGATAACCCGAGTAGAAATATCGCCGTTAATTGGCGCAATTTCTTCAAGATGCAACTTTTTTTGCGGATAAAGCGGCGTTAAATCATCGAATAAAACGCGATTTCTGATTTTTTCTACAGCATCAAAATTCACTTCGCTAACACGCAATAAAGCGAAATAACGCTCGCCTTTTTTTGGAGCGCGAATCTGCCCTTTAACCGTATCTCCCGTGCGCAGACCGAATCTTTTAATTTGGCTTGGCGAGACATAAATATCGTCTGAACCGGGGAAATAATTTGTTTCTGGCGCGCGTAAAAATCCGAAACCATCGGGCAAAGTTTCTAACACACCTTCGCCAACGATAATATTTTCAGGATGTTGGTCGGAGAAATTTTTCAATATGTGATAGATAATATCTTGGCGACCGAAATCTCCAATATTGTCCAATCCATTCTCGCGAGCCACTTCTACCAAGCTTTCTACTGGTTTCGACTTTAGGCTTTTTAGCTCAAGAACTTTGCCATTTTCGCTGGCTTTTTTAGCTTGATCGCCGTAATCATCTTCATCATCAACATTATTGTTATTGTTGCGCGAATCGTTGTTGCGCGAGTCTTGCGAGCTGTTGCGAGAATCAGAACGTGAATCTTGACCACGAAAATCGTTGCGTGAATCTTGATCGCGTGAATCTAAGCCGCGATCTTGCCCACGAGAGCCTGAACCGCGCGAATCTGATGAACCTTGTCTACTAATTAAATTTCTCACTGGAAAATTGCGTTGTTGATAATTATTGCCCGCAGGAGCTGCTTGCGCTTGCTGTGCTTGTTGCGGAGCTTGTTCTTGCGCTCGATTTGCATCAACTGCATTATTTTGTGCGGGCTGCTGCGCCTCGTTGCCAGTAGTGTTTGCGTTATCAGAAGCGCCGTAGCGAAGTGTAAGAGTGGAAGACATTTAAAAAAGATTTATTGATATTTTGTCAAAAATGATGGAGAAAGCTTGAAAACTAGAATGCAATTATGTGGGAAAACTTGATTATTTATTTTGAAAAAGTATCTGAAATAAGCAGTGAAGATGCCCTCCCATCTGCGGAGGAAACTGGGCAAAATTATATAAACCGACTTATTTTAGTCAAGCAATTTTTAATTTTGTTAAAAAAGCCAATCTTTGATATAGTGCAAAACCTCTACTCCCACAAAAATCGTCGTGACTGAAATTGAAATTCCAATTAAGCCAACAACAATTCCGCAAATCACCGCCAAGCCGTCTTTTCCGAGCAAGCCAAAGGCAATTATCAAAATTCCGAAACCGGGAATGAAGTTGGAGAGAGGCATCGGCAATAAAATAAAAGTTGAAAAAACGAAAACAAAAAAGCCTACAATCCTTTCTGCAAAAGGCTTCGTCATAAAATAAAAGCGCGGACGTAAGATGCTTTCAACTCTTCTAATATAAGGCGAAGACTTACGCACCAAGGTTGCAAGCGTCGATCTTTTGACTGTAAGTTTAGCGAATCTTTGCGGCAATTTTGGCGATTTAAAACCCACCATCATCTGCAAAGAAAAAATCACCAATGGCACGGATATAATGCTTGGAAATGGCGGCGGCAGAGGAATGAGAATGCCAAAAGCAAAAACCATCACTGCCAAGCCAAAGCCAACTCCCTCCATGGCCGCCATCAAATCGGCTATCAGCACGCGATCGGAGGAGGAGCTGTTGACAACGCCTTCAATAGCATCTGTTGCAATAACTTTTCTTTGATCCATTTTGGTTTAATTATTTTTCTCTTCTTCTTTATTCTTACCTTCTCCCTCAAGCTCTGGCTTCTTATCGCCCTTCAAACCATCTTTAAAATTGCGAATCGATTTACCAATATCGCCCATTACGTTAGGCAATTTTCCTGCGCCAAAAAAGATAAAAACAATCACTAAAATTAAAACTAATTCCCAAATTCTACCCATAAAATCTCCAAAAAAATACCATTGAAACCAATTTCTAAATTCTATAAGCAAAAAACTTAGCTTTTAACCTCAAGCAAATTCATCAATTCGCCCCATTCTCTAGCGCTTAAGCCAGAATTTTCTTGCTCAATTTTTACGCCAGAAACCATTTTTTTAATCACTTCTAATGCCGCGCCAGAAACCTCTTTTCCTTCTTTGCGATGCTTCATGAAAGCCTCAAAGCAATGCGGAACCCATTTTTGCACAAGATCTAACATTATATCTGCATAAACACGAATTTCATATTGCGCATGGCCATCTGAACGCAAGTGCAAAAAATTTAACAAGTTGTGTAAATCGATTTTCCAGTACCATTGGGTATAGCAATTGATTGGCAGATTCATCCGCGCCAGCTCTCGCGCGAGACCGTCCTTACTTTCATCAACAATATTGCCGTTAGCATCTTGGTTGATCATCTCGAGATAGTGTCCGTATGAGTTGGTGGCATCTTGTTTGAGAATTTCTAGCACGCGCTTTTGCTCCTCCGCGCTTAATTGGCGGGCTTCGTCTCGGCCTTGATGATTCACTTTTGATTGCGCCGCTAAATGCTCGTTGCGCGGAATGTAGAATTCGTCTTCCATGATTGAATAGCGCGCAGAATATTCGTTGATTGAGGCTGTGCGATGGCGAATCCATTGGCGCGCTACAAAAATTGGCAGCTTAATGTGAAATTTTATTTCGCACATTTCGAATGGCGTAGTATGACGGTGAGCCATGAGGTAGTTGATTAGACCGCGATCGGCGTTAACTTTTTTTGTGCCAGCGCCATAAGATACACGAGCCGCCTGAACTACAGCCGCATCGTTTCCCATGTAGTCTATTACTCTTACAAAACCGTGATCTAAC
This sequence comes from Rickettsia typhi, assembly GCA_945872855.1. Classification (GTDB taxonomy): domain Bacteria; phylum Pseudomonadota; class Alphaproteobacteria; order Rickettsiales; family UBA1997; genus CAMCFD01. The sequence goes on from CAMCAW010000012.1 coordinate 29,672, forward strand.
GCTTCGAATGGCGTATATAAAGCCTCTTCAAGTGCTGGAGATACTGGGCGCAGGGTTGTAAATTGTTGCGCGCGCAGCAAGGAAATTTCTTCTAGCTGTTCTTTTTTGATGACCATTTTTAAATTAGGAAATAGTATTGAGTTATGACTTAGCTAAGGCGAATTTTAGTTTAGCTTTTATAGAATTAGACTAGCGACGTCCTACTGAACCGAGTTCGGCGTGCCGCTGTTTGAGGGGCAGAGGGACGTCGCTAGTCTAATTCTATAAAAGCTAAACTAAAATTCGCCTTAGCTAAGTCATAACTGAAATTAATATGATAAAGGATAAAATTAAAGACTTAATTGACAAAGCGCCGTCGAATAGCGGGGTGTATCGCTTTTTGGGCGAAGACGCTGCGGTGCTTTATGTTGGTAAGGCGAAAAATTTGCGCAAGCGTTTGTTGAATTATTTAGCGCTCAATCGGCTTTCGGCGCGAATTGCGCATATGATGTTTTTGGCTTGCGATCTTGAATTTACGCAAACCGAAAATGAGCTTGAAGCCTTGCTGCTAGAGCATAATCTCATTAAAAAATTAGCGCCAAAATATAATATTTTGCTGCGCGATGACAAAACTTTTGCGCTAATTGCGATTGATAAAAAGCATAAATTTGGCGGCATTCGCAAGCATCGCGGGTTGAAAAATTCGGATAATTATTACTTTGGTCCCTTTGCTTCGGGCGACGATGTGAGCCGCGTGATTGATGTTTTGAAGAAAAGTTTTTTGCTGCGCAGTTGCTCTGATTCTGAGTTTAAATCTCGCACGCGCCCTTGTTTAGAATATCAAATTAAAAAGTGCTCGGCGCCTTGTGTGGGGCTGATATCTGAGGCTGAATATCGTAAATCAATTGAAATAGCTGTTGATTTTTTAAGCGGAAAATCTTCGCAAATACAATTGGCCTTGGCAGAAAAAATGCAGAAATTTAGCGCCGAACAAAACTTTGAGAAAGCAGCGGTAGTGCGCAATCAGATCAGGTCACTCTCTTCAATTCAAGCGAAACAAAATGTGAATTTGTCTGATATAACAGACAAGGATGTGATTAATTTGGTGATGGAAAATGGCGAATATTGTATTTATGTTTCCTTTTATCGCGGAGGAAATAATTATGGCTCGAAGCCTTATTTTTACAAGGCTGAAGAAGGCTTAGAAACTGCAGAATTATTGGCAAAATTTCTTGGACAATTTTATTTAAATCAAGAGCCGCCCGAAGAATTATTTTTGAATTTAGAGATTGATGAACATGATTTGCTGGAAGATTTTTTAAGCAATTTGGCGCAGAAAAAAGTTACGATAAAAATTCCGCAACAAGGCGATAAATTCAGGCTGGTAAAGGATTTAGAATATATTGCGAGGCAAGTTTTACATCAGAAAATTGAAGAGAATTTTAATGAGAAAGAGTTGCTGATGGAAATAAAAAATCTCTTCAACTTGTCTGTTATGCCAGACAGAATCGAGGTTTATGATAATAGTCATATTAGCGGAAAATATGCGGTTGGGGTGTTGATTTGCGCAGGGCCAGAAGGATTTATAAAAAGCGGATATCGCAAGTATAATATTGAGTTGGAAGAGTTGGTGAATAAAGACGATACTGCGATGTTGCGCGAAGTTTTGCGGCGCAGATTTCGCGCGGTGAAAAATAATATTTCGACAAATTTGCAAGATGAAATAATCGAAAATGCCAAGGAAAATTTGCAAGTTAAAATCGCATCGGCAAGTGCTACTTCTGTCGGTAATATAAAAATATCTTCTGGCGATTCAAATGCGCCCGCTATGCCTGATTTTATTATCGTCGACGGTGGCGTTGGGCAACTTAACGCAGCGCAAACTGTCTTTGACGAGCTTGGTGTAAAAGTGCCGTTTATCTGTATGTCTAAAGGCCCCAACCGCAATGCTGGCGAGGAATATTTTCACCAATTTGGCCGCGAAAGCTTTACTTTACCAAAGAATCATAAACTGATGTATTACCTACAGCGCCTAAGAGACGAGGCGCATCGATTTGCCATTGCAACACATCGCAGCAAGCGGCAAAAATCTGTAACAAAATCTGCATTAGATGAAATTGCAAATATTGGCGCGAAGCGAAAAAAGGCGCTACTAAATCACTTTGGCTCGATGGATAAAATAAAATCGGCAACAGTGGATGATTTGATGCGAGTAGATGGGATCAGCCTTGCAATCGCGAAAAAGGTCTGGGGGTTTTTTCGGTGATGTGACTGTGATGACTTGATTTGCAACTTCAACTTACAAATTACTCAACGAGATAATTAGAACTAGCCATCTCCGCAATTTTCTCATCATAAAACTGCGCGATCAACTCACGCACATTTTCATAGCCTTGCGTAATATTAATTTTTGCACGAAATTCTGCCGAAGATTTTAGCCCCGAACTATACCAGCCAATATGCTTGCGTGCCAATGGAATTCCGCCTTGCTCGCTATAATGTTCGATCATCTCTGCGAAGTGATTGAGGATAATTTCTTTTTGCGCCGCAAGCGATGGAACCTTGACAGCAGCGTCTCCGCGCAGTTCTGCATCGATTTGTGCGATGAGCCATGGCTTACCATAACATGCGCGACCAACCATCACGCCATCAGCACCAGAGAGCTCTAGCGCCCTCTTCGCATCTTCGGTATTTTTAATGTCGCCATTGGCAATTACAGGAATTTTTACTGCATCTTTAGTGTTGCGAATTAGCTCCCAATTGGCATTTCCGTTATACATCTGACACCTTGTACGACCATGAACCGTAAGCATTTGAATGCCCACATCTTCCGCTTTTTTCGCGATACTTGGCGCGTTGAGATTTTCGTAATTCCAGCCTAAACGCATTTTCATTGTGACAGGAATTTTTACTGCTTTTACCACCGCCGCCATAATTCTCGTAGCAAGCTCTT
>CAMCAW010000013.1 GCA_945872855.1 Rickettsia typhi
GTTGATCAGATGTTTTATAATTATGCCGCCGCCATTGCTTTAGAAGGGCATGAAGTGGCGCTATTAATTTCTGATAATGGCAATGATAACTACAAGATTCCTAATGTAAAAAAAATTTTCAAACTAAAAAATTCTTCGCAGGTTTTAGATTGTTTCAAACTGCTAAAAATCCTGCTTATTTACAGGCCAGATGCGATAATTTGCCATTCAAATCGCTTGATGAAATGGATGCGAATTTTGAAATATTTTACGCGCACAAAATCTATCGCAGTTAACCATGGAATCAGTTTTAAAAATTCGCTAAATTGCGATTATATAATTAATATTAATCAACAAATTTGCGATTTAGTTGTTGCAGAAGGTTTTGATGTGGCCAAGTCTTTCGTGGTTCCAAACGTTATTAACATCGATCAAGAATATCAAAAAAAGTCAATAAAAAAACCGTTGATAATTGGTATGTATGGCCGAATTGAGCCGCGCAAAGGCTTCGATATTTTATTGCAAGCTGCGGCAATTTTATCTGCAAAAAACTACGATATAAAATTAAAAATCGGTGGTTTTGAAGTGCCGGGAGGCTATAATTGGCAATATCTCAAAGACTTTGCAAGAGCGCAAAAAATTTATGATAAATGTGAATTTGTTGGCGTTGTAAAAGATAAAAAATCATTCTTCAAAGATGTCGATATTTTTTGCGTGCCATCGCGCGAAGAGCCGTTTGGATTGGTTATTCTTGAAGGCTTCCTCCATTCAACTTTAGTAATTTCTTCTGGCAGCGAAGGGGGGAAATTATTGATAAAAAATAACGAAGATGGCCTGTTATTTGAAAATGAAAATCCGCAAGATTTAGCGCAAAAAATCGCTGCAATTTGCGGTCACCAAGAAAACTATTGCGATTTTACGCAAAGGGCTTATTTAAAGGTTATGCAGCAATTTAGTTTCACGGCGCTCGCGAATAATTTTCAACAAGTTTTGGCACAAATCTTTAAATGAAAAAACTACAAAAAAATCTTATAATCGCAACTTCGCTCATCACGCTTTTAGGTGCTTGCCAATTGTTTGTAGAGCCAATGCCAAAAAGTTGGAAATGGGGCGCCAAGCCGCGTCCATTAACGGGCGTGCGGGGCTTTCCTCCGGCTGATACTCCTTATGGACAAGGGTTTAAAGATGGCTGCGGATCTGCGTGGGACGCGGTTGCCAAAGGATTACTCTCGGAGTATAACGGTCACAATATCGATACAAAGCGTCTAGTAAACGACTCAGACTATAGCACTGGCTGGGAAGATGGCATCGAGCATTGCGTTTATATCCTAGATTGGAACGTATTGTAAAATATGAAAAAACTCATTCAAATTCTGGCATTGTTATTTATCGCATCTTGCAGAAATAATGGTTTTTATCAGCCTTATACAATGGATATGACCTTGCCAGACGGTCCTCCAGAATATAAAGCGGGTTGGCGGGCTGGTTGCAGAACTGGTCTATCTGTAAAATTCTTTACTAACTCTTATGTTTATAAGATGGATTTTGGCGATGGCACATATCATCACGAAGGGCTTTTTAATGCCGGATATGTAGATGCGATATTTGCCTGCTACGAACAAACAAACACTTTCGGAATGAAAGATATGCAAGGACCATTAGAATGAAAATGATCAAAAAATTTATAGTTCTGTCATTATTGTCGATGCCGCTTTTTTCTTGTAGCGAAGCCACAAGACGAAATATTGGGCACAATTATTTGCCAGAAAAAGCCATAGGCACATTTAAAGAGCAGTTGAAGGATGCGTCACCAGAATTCAGAAATGGTTGGGCTGATGGCTGCGAAGTTGGTATGGCCAGTGGTTCAGCAAATGTGTTCTACCAAATGTTTTATAAAAATAACAGGGTAGATGGTTATGCTAAAGCCAATTCCGCCGATTATCGAACCGCTTGGGGCAGTGCCTTCTGGTATTGCGCTCGTTACGAAGAAATCAAGCAAGGAAGCTCGATTTGGGGTTCATATTTCGGGGGCTATAAATGAGAATCATTGGAATAATCTTGTTAATTTCTTTACTCACTTCGTGCCGTTGGTTTAGCGGAGATGCAACCGAGCAATTCTTGCGTAAATTCAAAATTCCTCAGCCACCGGGATCTCCAAATTTTAAGAAGGGCTTTAAAGATGGTTGTTCGCAAATTTTATATTCACGGGGCAACTTTTTTTATCGCGCTATTTTTAAATATCATTACGACACATCTCTTAACTATAATAAAGATTATCGTTTTGGCTATAAAAGGGGAAATAACGCCTGTTTCATAACTATTATTTCAAGCAAAACGCCATCGGCAGATCGCTTAATATTTCCTTATGGTGGCGGTAACGATATGGGAACAGGAATTTCTTCGGCAGGAAATTACAACGGCACCTCAGGAATGTTTGGTGGAGTAGAGTCTCCCATTGGATCGGGAGGAGATGTTAATGGCATATTCGAAATGTGGAGTGAGGGCGATAACGGCGCCGTTCTAGATTCAAATCCAATTTGGGCCGGTAACTCTAAGGGACAATTTTTTGGACAATAATGAAAAAAATAATACTTATTCTAGCATTTTTTTTAACATCATGTTCAACGCCAAATTGGTATAAGCCATTTGGACAATTGGTTTTTAGCCAGATGCCCAAAGGCGGCACTCCCGGCTATAATTTGGGCTGGTTACATGGCTGCCAATCGGGGTTGGCCACGCAATTTGCAGGAGCTATCGGTATGACATTTTATAAATGGAGCCGCGACCCCGATATCACAAGCACGCATCCCAATATTCCTGCAATTAAAGAGCGCTACCTCAAAGAATTAAAAGATGTAAATTGGAACGATCCAGCAAGTATTAAGCTAAATTTTTCTGACTATAACTTGGTGTTTTGGGATGCTTATGGTTTTTGCAAGCAAACCGCTCTCGGAACAATCAGGGCATCGATTGGAAACCCGCCAAATCCGGGAGATACACGCTATAATCCAGCGGCTCATCATATTGGAAATATATACAGTATTGACGGCCCTTACGATTCGCGTATTGGCAACACTGGTATGTGGTAGACGCCCTATCTTAGGGCCTGCACAGCTTTAGAGATAATTGTATTACTTAAAATTCTTCCCTCATCAGTGATTTTTATTTGCAAAGCATCAACCGTTAGAAAGCCTTGATTTACAAGGGTTTGAAGCTTCTCAAAATTAAAAATCTCTTCCAAATTTTTGCTAAAAAATTGTTGAAAAACTTTATTTTCAATCCCGCTTTTTAGTCGCAAGCCCATTAAAATCAACTCTTCTAGCAATTCTTGTGACGATATTTTTGTAGAAGTTTGAATGCCTGCACCTTTTTTTTCAACCTCGCTCAACCAAGCAAGTGGCTCGTGCGTCATCATAATTGCGCGGCGTTGATGGTTTGTTTCATCATCTAAAAAAACCCGCGAATGCGCGCCAGCGCCAATCCCTAAATAATCGCCACCTTGCCAATAAACTAAATTATGCGCACATTCAAAATTTTTCTTGGCATAATTAGAAATTTCATAAAGCTCTAAACCCTTGCTAGCAGTGATTTCATTGGTGATGTTATAAAAATCGGCAGCCAAATTTTCATCAGGCATTTCGAATTTTTTCTGCTTAAATTCGCTAAAAAATTTTGTGCCCTTTTCAATTGTTAGTTGGTAAAGCGAAAGGTGCTTGGTGTTAAATTCTAAAGCTTGCTTAAGCTCTTGCGACCACGATTCAAGGGTTTGTTGCGGCCTTGCATAAATTAAATCGAAGGAGAAATTCTCAAAAATTTCGGCAGCTTTTTTGATTACTGCAATCGCTTCTTTTGCAGAATGTTCGCGTCCTAGAAATTTTAAATCAGCATCGTTGAGGGCTTGCACGCCAATGGATAAGCGGTTGATTCCGGCATTTTTAAAATCAAGAAATTTGCTGCTTTCAAACGAGGTTGGATTGGCTTCTAGCGTGATCTCGCAGAATTTATCTATTTCCCAGCAAGCAGAAATTTTATTAAGAATTTTTTCTACCAATTGCAGCGGCATCAGTGATGGCGTGCCTCCGCCAAAGAATATCGTTTTTATTTTTCGGCCCTTTAAGCGCGGCGCAAAGAATTCAATTTCGTTTTCATAGGCTTTTAAAAATCTTGCGTGATCAATATTCTCGCGCACATGCGAGTTAAAGTCGCAGTAAGGGCATTTCGATTTACAAAAAGGATAATGAATGTAAAAGGAGAGATTTTTTTGCATAAAATAAAAAACTTGGCTCTTGAAATGAGTGGGGATAATATGATAGGCGTTATCACTTAGATCGTTTTCGCTTAAATTAACTTAAGAGAAAATTGCCATCATTTTAAATTCTCTCAGAATGCTACAAATTATCATAGTTGTTTTTCGTGAAATCCTCGAAATTTCTCTTATTGTTGGCATTTTAACCGCTGCTACAAAAAATATTTTGGGGCGCACAAAATGGATTGTGAGCGGCTTAGCTCTTGGCTTGGCTGGCTCTTCGGCTCTAGCATTTTTTACCGATAAAATCTCTGAAACTTTTGATGGCCTAGGGCAAGAAATATTCAACGGCATAATCCTCGCAACCGCCGCCACCATGATTTCATGGACAGTAATCTGGATGCAAAAACATGCCAAAACAATTTCGGGTGAATTAAAGCAGCTCAGTAAATCAATTACCGAGGGCAGGGCTCCGCTCTACAGCCTATTGTTTGTAGTGTTCTTTTCAACTTTGCGCGAAGGGGCAGAAGTTGTGCTTTTCACCTACAGCTCCTATATCTCAGGCGTTGCAATCGACCATATCATCTCGGGTATTTTTATCGGCTTGGCCCTAGGAATCTCCTTTGGTTTCGCCCTTTATTTTGGCATGTTGAAAATTTTCGGAAAATATTTCTTCATTGTAACAACATGGATTTTAATATTTCTTGCTTCAGGAATTATGGCGCAGGCTTTTGGCTTTTGGATCAACGCCGATATTGTGCCGGCCCTTGGCAATCCTGTATGGGATAGCTCTCATATTTTATCGCAAGCTAGCATTTTCGGAAAATTTCTGCATATTTTTCTTGGATATATTGATCGTCCTGCAGGCTTGCAAGTTATAGCTTATTTAACAAATTTAAGCCTATTAACCATCGCGCTTCGTTTGGCTAAAAAATAATTCGGAGTTAGTTTTTTGTTTTAAAATGAAGAAATTATTTTAGAAAAAAACTCAGAAAAAAGAATAAATCATGATTAAAATTTACGACTACCAAGTTGAATGGTACGATATCAAAACTAAAATAAAAAAGATAGTCCGCAGCCTTGCCTATAGCTTCTTGGTGCAAAGTTTAATCTGTTTTATTATTATTGGATATATGTGGCTAGTTTACATTTCTAGCAAGAAAAAAATCATCAATTGCGAACATTATCTAAAGGCCATCAAAGAGCAAAAGCCAGTGATAATTGCTTTATGGCATAATCGTTTGATGATGATGCCTTTTATAGCGAGATTTGCGCACCAAGTTAATCCAAAATATCGCTTCATAACTTTGGCCTCGCAGCATGGAGATGGCCAATTTGTTGGCCGCGTGATGTCGATATTTGGCTTTCGAAATATTTATGGATCAACGCAAGGTGGTCGCAAAAAAAGTCGAGGCATTAATTTGCATTCTTTGCGTGAAATAATCCGTGAATTAAAAAATGGTCAAGGCCTTGGAATCACTCCAGACGGGCCTCGCGGGCCTAACCAAAAAATAAATAGCGAAATTTCGGGCATAGCAAAAATTTCAGGTGCGGCAATTATGCCAACCTCTTGTTCATGTTCGCGCTTCTTACAATTCAACAGTTGGGATAAATTTAAGCTGCCATTGCCTTTCTCAAAATTAAATTTTTATTGCGGTGATTTTATTTTTGTTGATCCAAAGACGGATAAGGTAGGAGAGGGGCTGATGAAGATAAAGCTAGAGCGAGAATTAAATCTAGCGCAAGAAAAATCGCAAGAATTCTAGCGCGATATTGCGCCAAATTTTTTCACATCTCGCGCTAAATGAAGTGACCCGCAAATTACAATTCGACAAGGTTCATTTTTAGCTAATTCACTTAAATAATAAATTGCATCAAGCAAGCTGTCGCAAGGCTTCATGACTAGTCCAATTGTTGCGGCAATTTTACAAATAACTTCGGCACTTTCTGGATTTGGTTCGCCATCAACTCTAACCGCAACTGCGCCATCAGCTATTCCAACGAAGTTTTGTAAGAATTCTTTTTTGCATTTATTTTTTGTAAATCCGCAAATAATAAAACTTTTCTTCGAAGAATTCAAAAAGCGAGCCACGGCAAAGGCGCCAGCCTGATTATGCGCGCCATCAATAAAAATCTCACTATGCGGATTTTTTAAAATCTTGCATAAATTATTTGTAATTTTTTCTAAACGACTTGGCCAAGAAGCCCTTGCCAAGCCTTGCTCGATATGATGTTGGTTAATTTGAAATGGCAAAGTTAAAGCGGCAGAAATTGCAATTGCGGCGTTAATATATTGATGCTGTCCAATCAAAGTGGGAGCGGGTAAATTGCATAATTCATTTTCAAAATATTGTAAATCGAAATGCTGATTTTCTTCATCTAGCAAAATAGAAAATTCTTGATCATAGCGAATCATTTTGGCATTTTGATCGCGCGCAATTATTTCAATAATTTCTTGCGCCTGCTTGGGTTGTGGGCCAATTATTACTGGGGTTTGCGGCCTAATAATATGCGCTTTCTCAACTGCAATTTGCGCGATAGAATTTCCTAAATATTCTGTGTGGTCAAAAGAAATTGGCGTGATAATTGTGGCTAATTTTTTCTCAATAATATTTGTCGCATCAATTCTTGCGCCCATTCCCGATTCAATCAACACAACATCTGCGGCTGTTTTAGAAAAAGCTAAAAATGCGCCAATAGTGAATCCTTCAAAAAATGTTAATGGCGTTTCGCCTGCGCCAATTCTGGCTTCTTCCATTACTTCAAACAAAAAATTATCAGAGATTTTTTCGCCAGCCAGAACAATTCTTTCGTTGCAATCATGCAAATGTGGCGAGGTGTAAATGTGAACCACAAGGCCGCGCGCCTGTAAAATGCTGGCAAGAAATGCAATGGTTGAGCCCTTGCCATTCGTGCCCGTAACATGAATTATTGGTGGCAATTTTTGATGCGGATTACCAAGTCTTTCCAGCACTTCAGACATGCGCAAAAAAACCGTTTCATAATTTATTTCGCGCTTGCCGAAGCTAGATGGAATCGGCCAGTGAGGTAGATACATTTAATTTTTTTTTATTTTAAAAAATCCTTGTTAATTTCTCTAAATTAAACTAAAAATATTATCACTTTCCAAGTCAATAAAATCAACCTTTTGCAATGCCAAGAAAAAGAATATCACAAATCACTTTTATCTCACTTTTTGCTTCAAGCGCCGCTTTTGCTCAAAGCATTCCTAACGAGTTGATGCAAAGCCCAAACACGCCAATTGTAACGGTTGGCGGTTTTATTAATGTGGCGGCAGATCGTGTTTCGCAAAGCAAGCCTTATACAAAAGATCGTTTGCCAGATGCTGCGCTAGATGCTAACGGAGTTGTTGATCCAACTGCTGCAGGCACTCACAATCGCTATTCTAACAAATATGATTTCACCAACGATTCTGAAATCTACATCAAAGTTGGGGCAATTTCTGATTCGGGATTAAAATATGGCGCAATCGTAGAGCTTGAGGCCGATACCTCGCCAAACGGCCGTGGCAATGGTTTTAACGCGGATAAATCTTTCATTTTTACAGAATCGCGCGCAGGTAAATTTGAGTTTGGTAATAACTTAGCGGCCAACCAAAAGATGAAGGTTGGGCCTTCGGTGTTTGCGCGTGCTGCTGGTGGTATTAACGGAAAATATCTTGAATATGTTAACTCGCCAATGTTGGCGAATTCAACTCAGGTTGATAATAGTGTCTGTTCAGGGGGTGTTGGCACCACTGGCAATACTTGTGGCAATGTTAAATTGCCGCGCTTCATTTTAATTCCACAATCGCCTGTGGCTCATGGCGGATATGCTAAAGGCTTTTATAACGGCAGTTCAGCCACTAACACAGATGGTAATTACGACAACGACAATGTCGGAACCACGGGCAGCTTCAACAGCAACAATTTGCTAGATGGAAATAATGTCGTTAACAGCAATTTGGGCATAAAAAACGGCTCGTTCGGGCAAATGGAAGATGCTACAAAAATCAGTTATTATACCCCAAGAGTCAATGGTTGGCAACTTGGCGGCAGCTTCACCCCAGACACTGGAAGCACTGGCACCTCAGCAGTTATTTCTGGCAGAAATTCTGGCGATATAAAAAATGTTGTGAGTTTCGGCTTAAATTATTCTGATAACATTGGAAACCTTGGCGTTGCTATGTCGGCCACGGGTGAAAGTGGTCAATTTGAAAATTCAAAAATGCCAACAGGTATCGCGGGCCAAAGAAACAGCCTCAGCTCTTATGATGCGGGCGTTATGTTTACTTATTTTGGCTTTACAATCGGCGGTTCTTATGGATATTGGGGCACCTCTTTGCAGCAAACTAAAGGAATTTATTCTTGCGATTATGATTCTACAACAGCACTAGCTGCGCAAGATTGTACCATAACCGATACCTATAAGCCAAAAAAGTTTAAGGGCGCCAGCTATTATACAACTGGTTTGGCCTATGAGTTTGGCCCAATTGCCTTCAGCATAACTACAATGTCGAGTAATTTTCAAAAAAATAAATATCAGGCGCAGTCTTTTGGTATAGACTACAAGCTGGCGCGCGGCCTTATGCCATATATTGAAGTTACAAAATTTAAGTTTACCTCAAATCAAGTACAGGCTTCGGGCGTTACAGCAACTACGGCTAAACAAATTTTTGATAATAAAGGCTATGTTGCCTTACTTGGTATTTTATTCGCCTTTTAACTTTTTTGAATTGAAGAATGAGTATTGCCGCTCTCGATTCATATCTCTTGCCAATCAAGCAAATCTTCGATCGTGAAGGCGTTAACGAAATTTCAATAAATCGTCCGCACGAAGCTTGGATTGAATGCCGCGGCGAAATGCTGCGCGAAGAATTACCCAGCTTCGATTTAATGCATCTAAAATCTCTCGGCAGATTAGTGGCGCAATCTACAGAGCAAAGGCTTAGCGAAGAAGAGCCGCTCCTTTCTGCCACGCTTCCAAACGGCTTTCGTATTCAAATTGTTTTTCCTCCAGCTTGCGAGCAATCTTGCGTTGTAATGTCGATCCGTAAGCCTTCTGCCATGAGTTGGAGTCTTGACGATTACGATAAAATGGGAATGTTTGACGCTGTTGCTGTTGGCGAAGTTGAAGATAAAAATGATATAATTTTAGGAAAATTGCTCAAACTTGGTCGTATCAAAGATTTTTTGCAGCGCGCCGTTATTTACAAAAAAAATATTATAATTTCGGGCGGAACATCTACTGGTAAAACAACTTTTACCAATGCGATGATCCGCGCCATTCCTCACGAAGAGCGTATTATTACGGTTGAAGATGCGCGAGAAATTAACCTTGATTCCCATGAAAATAAAGTGCATTTGCTGGCGTCGAAAGGCGGGCAAGGGCGCTCAAAAGTTACTACGCAAGAATTGATTGAGGCTTGTCTGCGTTTGCGTCCAGAGCGTATTATTGTTGGTGAGTTGCGTGGTGCGGAGGCTTTTAGTTTTTTGCGCGCAATTAACACAGGTCACCCGGGGTCAATATCTACGCTGCACGCCGACACTCCAAAAATGGCGCTCGAACAGCTAAAAATGATGGTGATGCAAGCGGGCCTTGGTATGACGCCAAGCGAAATTTCATCTTATATTCGCAATGTTATTGACATTGTGGTGCAGTTGAAGCGTGGCGGCAGTGGTAAGCGTTATATTTCGGAAGTTTATTTTCGTGGAGCAGCTGCGGCTGAGGCGAAGGAAGGTGTCGATCAAATTTAAAAAATTTATAATAAAAAATGAGTAGACGAAATTTTTTTCACAAGAAAGTAGAATTTTTAACAATAGCGCAAGTGCTTGAAATTACTGGTTCTAAGCTTGGTAGCGATATTGATCTTGCAGCAAAAATCTACGATGTTGCAACTCTAGAAAAAGCAGATGCTACGCAAATTTCTTTTTTAAATTCGGCACAATATTCAGAAAAATTTCATCAAAGCAAAGCGGGTTTTTGTTTGATTAACGAGGCTAATGCGTTGAAGTTTTCTTCTAATGAAGCCAGCAAAATCAACGCTGTTTTGTTTATCAGTAAAAATCCATATTTTGCTTATTCGCAAATTGCCGCTGCTTTTTATGAAGAAAATCCAGTTGATTTTATTGATGGCATCGCAGTTCATCCGACAGCAAAAATTGGTGAAGGCACTAAAATAGCGCCTCTAGCCTATGTTGGAAAAAATGTACAAATTGGAAAAAATTGTTTTGTCGCGCCAACGGCTTGCGTTATGGATAATTGTGTTATTGGCGATAACGTTACTATCAATGCTGGTGCGGTTATTGCTTATGCAACTATCGGCAATAATTGCATCATTTATACTGGTGCAAAAATTGGCCAAGATGGTTTTGGTTTTGCGCATAATGCGGGCGTGAACCATAAAATAATTCAGCTTGGATTGGTAGAAATTGCCAATAATGTTGAGATTGGCGCCAATACCTGCGTGGATCGCGGCGCTATCGAAAATACAATAATTGGCGAGGGCACAAAAATCGATAATCTGGTGCAAATTGGTCATAATGTAATAATTGGTAAAGGTACAGTAATTGCGGGCACAACGGCTATTGCTGGCAGTACGAAAATTGGGAATTTTGTGCAAGTTGGCGGCGGTGCGGCAATTAACGGCCACATCACAATTAACGATGGTGCTAGAATTGCAGGCATGAGTGGCGTGATGCGAGATGTGCCAGCGATGGGCGTGGTTGGTGGTGCGCCAGCGCTTCCTTTTCGCGAGTGGCATCGCTTGAATGCAAAATTAATTGCAATGTCGAAGAGTCATAAAAAAGAGGAATAGCGCTTAGAAATTCTTTTAAATTTTACGTATTTCTGCGCACGATACGGCCTTTTGTAAGGTCGTAAGTTGTCATTTCAATTTCAACTTTATCGCCCTTTAAAACGCGAATTTTGTTTTTGCGAATCTTTCCTGAGGCGTGCGCCACAATCACATGGCCATTTTCCAACTCAACACGAAAAATTGTATTAGGCAAAACCTCGACAACAATTCCGTTCATGGTTAGTAAATCTTCTTTAGGCATATTAATTTTAAAAAGTTAATTTGAATTTCCGCTAGTTTGTAGGTTTGTAAGTAAAAATTCAATCTAAATAAACGAGATATTTATCTATAAAAGAAAAATCTTATGTGGCTTTAGCGAGAGATAAAGCGACTTCCCGGTTTTATGGCCGCAACGTTTTTTAATTCATCAGGAATGCTATCTGCGGCAAAAGATTTAATATCAAGCTTTAATAAAGTGATTGCAGGAACACCAAGAGTTTTTGCGAGATCTGCTCCAGAGCGGTCTACCAGCGCGGCTTCTGCCACAATTTTGCAGCCAAATTCTTTGATTAAATCGAAAGTTTCGAGCGAAGATTTTCCTGTGGTTATAACATCTTCAACCACCAAAACACGCAGCGAAGAATCTAGTTCGAAGCCGCGTCGCAGTTGGAATTTGCCATCAACTCTTTCGCAAAAAATAGAAGGTAGCCCGAGTTGTCTTGCTAATTCGTAACCAACTACAACCCCGCCCATGGCTGGCGAAACCACGATATCGGCAAAATTTTCACCTAATTGTGCCGCTAATTTTTTTGCCAATTCTGCGCATAATTTTTCTGCGCGACGAGAATCCATCAGCACTCGCGCACATTGCATGTAAGTATCGCTATGCAAACCAGAGGACAAAATAAAGTGCCCTTTTAAAATTGCTCGCGCGTCAATAAATTCTTGGAGGATTTGTTCTTGAGAAAACATATTGGAATTTTGAATTTTGGATTATAGATTTTGATTTTAGCAAATGAATTCTAGCAAGTGCTTCAATAAATTGAAGTTATTTATAAGAGAAAGGTAAAATTTAAACAATTAAAACGTGCCAATAAAAAATAATCCTTACATCGAATCGGCCATTCAGGCCACAAGGCAAGAGATTGCAGGCCTAGAAGCGCTGGTTGATTTTTATGACGAAAATTTTATCAAGGCGATTGATTTAATTATAGATTGCAAGGGAAAAGTAATCATCAGCGGCATGGGAAAAAGTGGGCATATTGCTAATAAAATTGCTGCAACTTTGGCTTCAACTGGCACGCCATCATTCTTCATCCACCCAGGCGAGGCTAGCCACGGCGACCTCGGCATGATTTCTATGCAAGATGTTGTAATTCTTCTTTCTAATTCTGGCGAAACCAAAGAATTGCGTGATATTATTTTTTACTGCAAACGTTTCGAAATTCCACTAATTGGCATCGTAAGGCGCGCCGAATCTGACTTGGCGAAGAGTTCGAATGTTGCATTGATTTTACCAGAAATTGATGAAGCTAATAAGGTCAACGCTCCAACTACATCAACAACAATGATGTTGGCTCTTGGAGACTCTATTGCCGTGGCTTTGATCGATGCAAGGGGATTTAATTCTGAGCATTTCGGAACTTTCCACCCTGGTGGGAAGTTGGGTGCGGCCTTTATCCGCGTAAGTGACATCATGCGCAAAGGTCATGCAATTCCACAAGTAGATCACAAAACAAAAATGGCGCAAGTCTTGCTAGAGATGACCTCGAAGCATTTAGGTTGCACCGCAATTCTTGACGATGATAAAAATTTAATCGGCATTATAACCGATGGAGACCTACGGCGCCACATCACCAGCGATTTTTTGGTTCATTCTGCCGCAGAAATTATGACAAAAAATCCAGCGACGATAAATCAAGAAATGCTTGCAGTTGAAGCGATTACGCTGTTAAATAAAAAATCGATCACCAGCCTTTTTGTGGTTGAAAACCATAAGGTGGTAGGGGTTCTGCACATTCACGATTGTTTAAAAGTTGGTGTGGTTTAATTTTATTTTTCGCAATCTGTTTTAGCTGTAAAAAATCAGATTCAAAATTAACAAAAACAAATTTCTATGCATAGTTTCGTAAATATCTGCTATATCATTTCTGCAGTTTTATTTATCTTGTCGCTATATTTTTTATCATCGCCCAAAACCTCGCGCATCGGCAATTATTGCGGCATTGCGGGCATGGGTTTGGCGATAGTTACAACTCTAATTTTGCCACAAGTTCATCATGTTTTTCTAATCTTATTGGCAATTGCAATTGGTGGCGGAATTGGATATTACATCGCTAAAAGCGTGAAGATGACAGCGATGCCGCAGCTAGTGGCAGGCTTTCACTCGCTTGTTGGTTTGGCGGCAGTATTTATCGCAGCCGCTGCGTTGTGGCTTCCAGACGCTTTCGGCATCAAAGAAGATGGCGCGATAAAAACCAGCAGCCTTGTAGAAATGGGGCTTGGCGTGGTTATTGGTGCAATCACTTTCACTGGTTCAATTGTTGCGTTTCTCAAGCTAAATGGCAGCATGAAATCAAAAATGACATTCTTTAAAGAGCCTAAAAAAGCCGCAAAATATGTAGGCGTTGCATCGTCTGTTTTATTGCTTGCATTCATTATTTTTGGTTCGAAATTTTTATTCATTATTCTCACTTTATTCGCGTTTTTCATCGGCTTCGTTTTGATTGCGCCAGTCGGTGGTGCAGATATGCCAGTAGTAGTATCGATGCTCAATTCTTACTCTGGCTGGGCCGCAAGCGGTATTGGGTTTACTTTAGGAAATAGTCTATTGATTATTACTGGTGCATTAGTGGGCGCGAGCGGTGCGATTCTAAGTTACATCATGTGCAAAGCGATGAACCGCTCTATCGTCAACGTAATTTTTAGCGGCTTTGGAGAGCAAGCGGATCAAGGCGCCGATGGTTCTGAAGCAAAAGAAGAAAGGCCAGTGAGGCAAGGCAGCGCTGAAGATGCGGCTTATATGATGAAATCTGCAGGCTCCGTAATCATTGTTCCGGGCTATGGAATGGCGGTTGCAGGCGCGCAACATGCTGTTGCAGAAATGACTCACTTGCTTGAAAAAGCTGGCGTCACCGTTAAATTTGCAATCCACCCAGTTGCAGGCAGAATGCCCGGACACATGAACGTATTGCTAGCTGAAGCCAACATCGATTACGAAAAAGTTTTTGAGCTAGAAGAAATAAATTCTGAATTTAAAACAACCGATATCGCCTTCGTAATTGGCGCCAACGATGTCACAAATCCAGCAGCAAAAACCGATAAAGCCAGCCCAATTTATGGCATGCCAATTCTTGATGTTGCTTATGCAAAAACAGTGTTTTTTGTCAAGCGTGGCATGAGTGCAGGCTATGCTGGCGTTGAAAATGAATTGTTCTATAACGATAATACTCTCATGATTTTTGGTGATGCAAAAAAAGTGGCAGAAGAAATCGTCAAAAATCTAAATTAATAATATGAAAACAAACGCAAACTCTCTTCGTGTAGGTAATGTTGTAGAATTCGAAAACCAACTTTGGTCAATTGTAAAACGCGATCACGTTAAGCCGGGTAAGGGCGGCGCCTATATCCAGCTTGAATTGAAAAATATTTCAACAGGCACCAAAACCAACACCCGCTTCTCTTCGTCAGAAGACGTTGATGTTGCTTTTGTTGAGCATAAAAATTTCCAATATCAATACATGGATCAAAATGAATTGGTGGCGATGGACATGGAAAGCTTTGAGCAGCTCAATTTTGATAAATCTTTGCTTGGCGATTCGGCGCCATTTTTGCAAGACGAAATGCCAATTACGGTTGAATATTGCAACGGTAAGCCAATCTCAATATCGCTTCCAGAAACAGTTGTGTTGCGGGTTGATAGCGCTGATGCGGTGGTTAAGGGTCAAACTGCTTCTTCATCTTACAAGCCAGCGATCCTTGAAAATGGCGCACGCACGCTAGTTCCGCCTTTTGTTGAAACGGGAGATCGCATTGTGGTGAAAACCGCAAATGGTGAATATGTTGAAAGAGCAAAAAAATAATGCTGCAATTTTTAAAAATGAACGCCGTCGGAAATGACTTCATCATTTTTGACGCGCGAGCCTCTAAAATAAACTTCTCGGCCCATCATATCCAACAACTTTGCAACCGCAAAAACATTGGCTGTGATCAATTGTTAGTCATCAAAAATTCTTCGCGCGCAGAATGTTTCATGGAAATTTACAACCAAGATGGCTCAGAATCTGCGGTTTGTGGCAATGCTACAAGATGCGTGGCATCTATTATCATGGAAGAAAAAAACTCCTCGGCCATCATTATTGAAACTGCTGCTAGCCTTCTAAATTGCTGGCGCCACAGCGATGGTTATATTTCTAGCGACAGTAATATTTCTGTTGAAATGCGAGTGCCAATTTTTGAAAAAAATTTTTTCTTCGAGGATATAGAATTTTTTTGTGTCGATATGGGCAATCCTCACGCAGTAATTTTTGTAGATTACATGCCAACAGATGCTGATTTTTTTGCCCTCGCTCCTATTATCGAAACCCACCCTTTTTTTCCACGGAAAACCAATGTTGAATTTGCAAAAGTTATTTCTGATAAAGTTATAGAAGTGCGTGTTTGGGAAAGAGGTGTTGGCGAAACTTTGGCCTGCGGATCTGGTGCCTGCGCGGTTGCGGCAGTTGCGATAAAAAATAATTTCATTAAAGTTCCAAAAATTATAACGCGCTTTAAAGGCGGCGATCTAACAATTGAGTGGAATGGAAATCAGTCGCCAGTAATTATGACTGGCGGTTATAAAAAAATTTTTACAGGTGTGGTTGATGAAAAGTTTTTGTAAATTTAGTCATATTAAAAAATTATTTTTCATCGCAATTTTCTTTCTATTTTCATCTAGCATTTCTCACGCATTATCTACCGAAGCAAGACTAACAGACTTAATGCAGGAGCAGCGCGCCATGCAATTATTCGTCGAAGTAAAATGTTTAGTTTGCAGCGGTCAATCAATCGAAAGTTCTAACACAGAATTTTCTTATGAAATGCGAAAATTAATCCGCCAAAAAATTGCTGAAGGAAAAAGCGATGATGAAGTGCGCATAGAGTTAGTGCAAGAATTTGGCGATGACGTTTTGCTTTCAAGCCAAAAAAATTCTACATTATGGCTGTTTACCATTGTTTTTGCTGCATTACTGGCCAGTTTCTTTATACGGAGTTTTTTTCGTAAAAGTAAAATCCATTAAAGGTTCTGGAGTGGTTTGTTCAACTTTCTTTCCATTTTTTAGCTGAGGGTTGTCATAATAATATTTAAAATTCTTGTCAGAATCGTTGATATTGTAGCCTTCAACAACTTTCTCAAATCTGTGTTTCTGTTTTTCTTCACCGCCTTCAGGGTAGGCTAAATTATTTTTTTTCCCGCAAGATGCGATGAGACTAAGGCAGAAAATCATAGAAAATATTTTTGTGATTTTTGTCATAAAATTTAAAAAATTTAAGAAATTTCTAACGAGAAGTTTGAAAATTCTAAGACGATTGAGATCCAATTTCCCAGCGTGCACGCGGTTTAAAATCTAAGTTATCGGTTAATCCTAATTTCATTTTTTCAATTCCTGCCCAAGCAATCATAGCAGCGTTATCGGTACACAAAGCCAATGGTGGCGCGATAATTTGCAGCGAATTTTTTTGCGCCCAATCGCTTAATTTAGAAAAAATATAGCGATTTGCCGCCACGCCGCCGCAGATTACAATTTTATCTACAGAGGCTTTGGGCGCGTGTTCAGAGGTGTTTCGTGCAACTCGTGCCATATTATAATAAAAAATATTCTCCAACCGATTCAAGATAATCGCCACCACCGTTTTTTGAAATGAAGCGCAAATATCAGTTTTTTCTTGCTCTGATAATTTTGCGTGTGAAGTTGCATGAGAAAAATCTGCGCCAGATAGTTTCTCAATCTGCCTACGCACTGCAGTCTTCAGACCAGAAAATGAAAAATCGAAAAGATGTTTTTTTTCAAAATCAGAATCGATTAATGGCTGGGGAAATTTAAATTTATTTTCATCACCAAGTAGTGCTAATTTTTCGACTGCGGGGCCGCCGGGGTAGGGCAATCCAAGCATTTGGGCCACTTTATCGAAGGCTTCGCCAAGAGCATCATCGATAGTTTCACCAAGCTTTGTATATTGCCCAACACCTTGAGCCAGTAAGATCTGGCAATGTCCTCCTGAAAGCAATAATAGCAAATAAGGAAACTCAAC
This sequence comes from Rickettsia typhi, assembly GCA_945872855.1. Taxonomy (GTDB): domain Bacteria; phylum Pseudomonadota; class Alphaproteobacteria; order Rickettsiales; family UBA1997; genus CAMCFD01. Next base: position 17,313 of record CAMCAW010000013.1, read on the forward strand.
ATCTTGGGTAAGGCGCGCCGTTAAAGCATGAGCCTCTAGGTGATTCACTGCAATAAAAGGTTTTTGTAAAACTGAAGCGAGTGTTTTTCCTGTGATTAAACCAACAATTACGCCGCCAATCAAACCGGGCCCGGCCGTTGCTGCGATTGCGTCTAGGTCACTCAATTGCAAATTAGATTTTTGCAAAACTTCAGCAATGAGAGAATCTAAAACCTCGATATGACTGCGCGCCGCAAGCTCTGGCACCACCCCGCCATATTGTTCGTGCAATTTAATTTGCGAATTTATAACTTGCGCTAAAATATTTTTCTGATCATCTACAATTGCTACAGCTGTCTCATCGCAAGAGGTTTCTATTCCGAGGATTTTCATGATGAATAAGTAATATCGTGAAAGTGTTTGTAATTAACGCTGATAGCGCCTTTTTTATCCCAACTTATTATATCTACAAAATTGCCGCCAAAAGCAATTTCGTTGGCAATGTAGGAATAGTGGGCATGAACCGTTTGCGATAATGTTTCGTCAAAACCAATTAATGAAACAATGATTTCAACATTTTTCTCTTTTAAGGCTTCTTTTGTTGTGCCGAATAATGGACTATTTTTGGTAATTTGATGTCTTGCGGTCCAGCTTGGCATCAATAGGGGCACGTTATTTCTTATAAGCTCTAAATCGTGAAACGATCTTCTTATTGAATCATTTTCAGAGGCCTCATCGCAAATTAAAACTGCTTTAATTGTTGGATCGGCAATTTGATTATTGCGTAAATTTCCTAAGCGAAATATGAGGCAATCATTATTTTTGTATGAAGAAATTAGTGCTTTATTTCCAAACAAGATTCGCGTAGATGGTCGAGATATTTTTGAGAAAACGATACCTGTTGCAAGAGCTAATCCAAGCAATCCAGTAAAGGCTTCAACCGCTACTAAAATATTGGCAAAAATTGTCTGCGGACTCATTTTTCCATAGCCAATTGTCGCTAAAGTTTGCACGCTAAAAAAGAAGGCGTCAGCAAAGGATCCAGCGCGCGCATTTTCAATGCTGCCATCTTGCAGTAAATATAGAGAGGCGAAAAAAGTGTTTAGGGCAATGTATAGACAAACTATAAAAAATATTAGCTTAAACCAAGAAGTAGAAATGCTATTTATATAAAAATCTTTGCGTGAAATTTTGCCGACGCCCTCACGTCTAATCGTCGTGCGTTGTTTATTGCGATGAACTAGGCGCGAGAGATGAACTTCTGGATGATAATTTTTTGGGCGTTCCAACATTTTTGGATAAAAATTGATGAAGTTTGGTTAATTTTAAAATTCGTTTAATTGGTGCGCAATTATTCTTATAAAAAGCAACTTATTTATAAGTATTATAGTGCGCAGATTATTCATAATCATTGTGATGTTGAATATCTAAATTGCCAAAGCGCGTAAATTCTGCGTCAAAAAATAGATGAGTGTTGCCAACTGGCCCATTACGCTGCTTGGCGATCATCACTTCTGATAAATTTCGCAATTCTTGCATGCGAATTTTCCACGCTTCAAACTGCGCAATATCGGCCTCGGGAGGCTGTTTGCGCTCGTGATAATAACTTTCTCGATAAATAAATGCCACTACATCGGCATCTTGCTCAATACTTCCCGACTCGCGTAGATCGGAGAGTTGCGGCCTTTTATCTTCGCGCTGCTCAACCGCACGGGATAGTTGCGACAGCGCCATAACAGGAATATTGAATTCCTTCGCCAGCGCCTTCATGCCTTGCGTAATCTGCGAAATTTCTTGCACACGATTTTCAACCGAGCCACCGCGCGAATCAACCGCTTTCACCAATTGCAAATAATCGATAATGATCAATCCTAAATTATGCTTGCGAATCATGCGCCGCGTGCGTGTGCGAATTGCGGCAATAGAAAGTGCAGGAGTGTCATCGATAAAAAATGGCCATTTCGAAATCTCGGCAGAGCGCGCCGCTATTGCCTCCCACTCCATATCGTTTAATTGCCCTGTGCGAAATTTTGTGGCGTTAATACTCGATTCCATAGAGAGAATCCGCGCGGCAAGCTGATCTGCAGACATTTCTAGTGAGAAAAATCCCACCGCTTTTTTATTTTTATCCTCTAAATTTTTATTCAAAAACTTGCAGGCATTTACAGCGATATTGATCGCGAGGGCTGTTTTCCCCATCGAAGGTCGCCCTGCCAAAATAATTAAATCCGAGTTTTGCATTCCGCCCAACATTTTATCTAAGTCTACCAAGCCAGTAGAAACGCCGCTAATATGGCTATCGCGCTTTCGAGCGATTGTAGTTTTGTTGAGAGTTTCAGTTAGCGAAACAGAGATATTGCGAAAATCGCTGCGGCCATTGCTGTGATTTGTGAGGTTAAACAAGTTAGTTTCGGCCCTTTCGATTTGTTCATCAGCGCTGCTGCGATCCTCTGTTTTGTAAGCCTTAACCACTATATCTTCGCCGATCATCACCAATTCGCGCTTCAAGGCTAAATCGTGAATTAGGCGAGCATATTGCGCAATATCAACAATCATCGAAGCCGAAGCTAGTAAAGTAGAGAGGTAAAGCGCGCCACCAGCGGCTTTCAAGCTCTCGTCACTTTCAAAAAATTGCTTTAATGTAACTTGGTTGGCGGTGATATTTATTTTTTCAACATTATGTAAAATTTGTGAGTAAATTTTTTGATGTGCGGGTTCGTAGAAGTGCTCTGGCATTAGGAATTCAGAGACACGATTGAGATATTCGTTGTTGAGAATAATTGTGCCTAAGATGATTTGTTCAGCTTCGGGATTGTAAAGTTCTCTTCTGATTATGTCTGACATTTTTTAAGAGCGGGAGTTGAGTATAAAAATTTTTATACAGATTTAAATTTGGTTTAGTTAGTGGTGTGAGGGTAGATGAAAATTTATAAAATAACAATTTTTCTGTTAATTTATGTTGGGTGATTATTTTTTGCGGGACAGTTATTTTTTTAATACAAAACTACAAATATTCCGACAAAGTAGTAATAACCTTTTTCTCTCTAGAATCCATCAAAAGCGAATTAACGAAAATCTTCCCGTCTTTCTTATGAACGCCCTGCAGCATGTAGCCATCGGTTACGCCAGCGCAGGCAAAAATTACATCGCCCTTGGCCATTTGTTCTGCACTATATTTTTTATTCAAATCTTTAATTCCCATTTTTTTTGCACGCTCAATTTGTTTTTTGTTATCGTGAAAAATTAAGCGACCCATCATTTGTCCGCCAATTACGCGCAGAGCGGCTGCAGCAAGAACTCCCTCTGGAGCGCCACCTGTTCCCATATAGGCGTCAACCCTTGTGGCAGAAGAGGTGCAGGCAATTACACCCGCAACATCGCCATCACCAATTAAGCGAATGCGAGCACCAGCCTCGCGGATTTTGGCGATTAATTCCTTATGACGATCGCGCTCTAAAACCATCACCACTAAATCAGAAATCGCGCATTTTTTTGCTTTAGCAATGTTGCTGAGATTTGTTTTTACAGAATTATCAAGGTCAACCACGCCTAGAGGTAAGCCAGCTCCGACGGCAATTTTTTCCATGTAAACATCTGGCGCGTGTAAAAATCCACCATTTTGTGCGAAAGCAATAACGGCCAACGAAGACTCGCCAGCATTGGCGCAAATGGTCGTTCCTTCAAGCGGATCGAGAGCGATATCGATCTTTTGTGTTGCGCCTTTAATACCAACTTTTTCGCCAATATAAAGCATTGGCGCTTCATCGCGCTCGCCTTCGCCAATTACGATAGTGCCTGCGATGTTCATTTTGTTGAGGCTAGAGCGCATCGATTTTACCGCTGCTGCATCTGCCGCCATGTTGTCACCTTTGCCGATCCAGTCATAGCAAGCGATTGCAGCCTTTTCAACAACCGTGATAATATCAGAAGAAAGGTGCGAGATTGATTGTTTGCTCATAATTTATTTATGTTTATGCTTAACGGCCACTTGGCCTAACAAGATTTTCTTTCAAAAAAAAAGCCGACATGTGCGTCGGCTTCTTGTAAAACTAATTCAAAAAATTGGTGTATAAAAAATCATGAGATCAAAGTTAAAATTAGACCGAATGCGGCCCGAAAAACTATGATGACATTTTATGTTCTTTAAACTCAACGTGTTTTCTAACGATTGGGTCGTATTTAGAGAATACCATCTTCTCTTGTTTTTGCTTAGGGTTGCGGCGTGCGAGGTAGAAGAATCCAGTGCCTGCAGCGCTTACCATTTTAAAAAGAACAGAACTTCTTTTAGCTTTTGAAGTTTTAGGTTTTCCAGCCATTGTGAAAAAATATTTAGGTTAAAAAATAATTAGGGCGGGGATTATAGGTGTGATTTTCAAAGTTTCAATGGTTATGTTATGCATAAACGGCTTATATTACGCATAAACATATTTATTCGCCCAAGTCATTAAGCTTCTTGTCACCCTTAAACCCAGCAACCACGCCAGTTCGCGAAACTCCACTTAGCCCCAGAACAGAAAGTTTTTCTAAAACTTCATCAATCATTTCAGAAGTTCCGATAATTTCGAAAACGATAGAATCGCCAGTAATATCAACGATATGGGTGCGATATTTATCGACAATTTTAATCGCTTCGTCGCGCCTTTGTTCGTCGCCAATTACTTTAACTAAAGCAAGCTCGCGCTCAATATAGCCGCGCTCTTTGGTGAGTTCCATCGCGCGATAAACTGATACGATTCGCACTAATAATTTGCAGATTAGATCGGCAGTTTTGCTGTTGGTAAAGCTTGTGACGGTAACGCGCGAGAGCTTTTTATCTTTGCTGACGGGCGCGACGTTGAGCGATTCTATGTTACAGCCGCGTGCAGAGAAGAGCTCTACGATTCGGGCTAAGGCGCCAAATTCATTATCAACTAAAATTGCGATTACGTGTTTTTTTACCGAGTCGGTCATTTGAAAAAATGTTAAAATTTAGCGAGATTTTTATTTTAATTCACTTGAGGTTGCGGCCTTGTGAATCTAGGGCTTTATGATTATCAAAGCGGATTAAAATTTAAACCGCATTCATATCTTTTTGTACATAAAGACTGGCCTGTTTGCCAAGCAAAATCTCATTATGTGCCGCGCCCGCAGGAATCATCGGGAAGACATTTTCTGCTTTGTCAACCACGCAATCAAACAGCACGGGCCCTTGATACTCTATCATTTCCTTGATTTTCCCTTCAAGCTCTTGTGGATTTTCGCAGCGCATTCCTTTAATGCCAAAACTCTCGGCAAGCTTCACAAAATCAGGCATAGACTCCATGTAAGTTTGGCTTTCGCGCTTGTCATAAATTAGCTCTTGCCACTGGCGCACCATGCCCATATAGCGGTTATTGAGGATAAAAATTTTGACAGGCAAATTATATTGCTTGATGGTCGCGAGCTCTTGCATATTCATCATGAAAGAGGCGTCGCCGCTAACACAAATTGCGAGTGCATTAGGGTTGGCAATTTGCGCACCGATAGCCGCTGGAACACCGTATCCCATGGTTCCGAGCCCACCAGAAGTTAGCCATTTTTTTGGACTGTCAAACTGAATATATTGCGCGGCCCACATTTGGTGCTGTCCCACGTCGGTTGAAACAAATGGTTGTTGTTTTTGTGTGAGCTTGTGCAAAAGCTGTAGAGCGTGTTCTGGCTTAGTTGAAACGTCGCTTTTTTCGTAAGAGAGCGAATCGATTTCTTGCCATTTTTTAATTTGATTCCACCAAGGCGTAATTTCTTTTTGGCGCGATTTTAGGCTGCGATCCTTCCATTCTTGAACCAGCATTTCTAGGGCTTGAGAGGCATCAGAAATGATTGAAACATCGACGCGAATAATTTTGTCGATCGAGGTTGCATCTATATCGACATGGATTTTTTTCGAGTTTGGCGAGAATGAATTAACGCGCCCAGTCACGCGGTCGTCGAAGCGCGCACCGATATTTATCATTACATCGCAATCATGCATTGCCATGTTGGCCTCATATGTGCCATGCATTCCCAGCATTCCGACAAAATGTGGATCGCTTGCAGGAAAGCCGCCAAGGCCCATCAGAGTGTTGGTGATGGGGTATCCGGTTAGGCGCACCAGCTCTGTTAGCAATGCGCTTGCCTTTTCGCCAGAATTAATAACGCCGCCACCAGTATAAAAAATTGGTTTCTTAGCGCTGGCCATCAAATCTACAGCTGCAACGATTTGCTCGCGTGAAATTTGAGTATTGTAAGGCTTAATTTGAAAAGACTTACGCTCAATTTTCATTTTGCCGTGATAGTTGGTTTTGTTGTTTTGAACATCCTTCGGGATATCAATTAACACTGGACCGGGGCGTCCTGAACGAGCTATATGAAATGCTTCGTGAATTATATAAGCCAAATCGTTAACGTCTTTTACCAAATAATTATGCTTAGTGCAAGAGCGCGTCAAGCCAGTAATATCAGCCTCTTGAAAGCCATCGGTGCCAATTAAGCTTGTAGCAACTTGACCAGAAATGCAAATGAGGGGAATTGAATCGAGATAGGCGTCTGTAAGGCCAGTGATAGCATTGGTGGCACCGGGGCCAGAAGTAACGGTAATTACACCAACCTTGCCAGTAGAGCGCGCATAGCCTTCTGCAGCATGAGCGGCCGCTTGTTCGTGGCGCGTGAGAATGTGGCGAATTTCGTTTTGCATAAAAAGCGCATCGTAAAACGGCAAAATTGCGCCACCGGGATAGCCAAAAATAGTGTCAACGCCTTCATTAACAAAGGCTTTTAAAATTATTTCTGCGCCAGAAAATTTATGATCAAGTTTATCGTTTGTCATTTTGTAAAAAATTAAGGAAGGCCATTTTAAGATGCTGGAGGCTTTTGAATCAAGAAAAACTTTACGAGACTTGCATTTTTTGTAATCGAAAATAACCTTAACGAAAATTACTTAAGTTCTGCCTAAAAAATTTAATAAAATGACAAACGTAAAACCAGCAATCATCGAAGTCGGTATCGAAAAAATCATTAAAGATTTGCCGCATCGTTACCCATTTTTATTGGTCGATAAAGTCAAGATTTTAGAGCCTTTTAAAAGCGCAATTGGCTTTAAAAATGTCACTTTCAACGAGCCGCATTTTACTGGCCATTTTCCAGATCGTCCAATCATGCCGGGCGTTCTAATCATTGAGGCTATGGCGCAAAGCGCTGCGGTTATGATCATGAATTCTGCTGAAGAAAAAAATAACGAAGACAAGCTCGTTTATTTTATGGGAATCGATAATGCTAAATTCAGAAAACCAGTGATTCCGGGCGATGTTTTAGAATTGCATATTACAACTGTTCAAGGTCGTTCTAGTGTTTGGAAAATGACGGGAGTGGCGATGGTTGCTGGTCAAAAAGTTGCAGAAGCAGATTTTTCTGCCATGTTTGTCGATAAGAAAAAAGCTAAAAATAATGAATAAAATACACCCAACCGCAATTGTTTCTGATAAGGCGCAAATAGGCAAGGGCGTTGAGATTGGCGCTTATTCCATCATTGGCGATAACGTTAAAATTGGCGCTCGCAGCGTTATAAAATCGCATGTTGTAATTGAAGGTTTTACGGAAATTGGCCAAGGCAATATAATTTTTCCCTTTGCGGCAATTGGCCAAGATCCGCAAGATCTCAAGTTTTCTGGCGAAAATTCGCGTGTTGTTATTGGCGATAATAATCGCATTCGCGAACATGTCACAATTCACTCGGGAACCAAAGATGGCGGCATGGTAACTACTATCGGCAATAACTGTTTATTGATGGTGGCGGTGCATGTGGCGCACGATTGCGTGATTGGCGATCGTGTTATTTTGGCCAATAATGTTACGTTGGCGGGTCATGTGCAATTGGGCGACCACGTGGTGATTGGCGGGCTTTCGGCATTGCATCAATATGTGCGTGTTGGCCGTGGAGCCATGATTGGCGGCATGTCTGGTGTTGAGAGCGATGTTATTCCTTATGGTTTGGTAATGGGCGAACGCGCGTCTTTAGCTGGTTTGAACCTTGTTGGCATGAAGCGCAATAATTTGCCGCGTGAAGAAATACACGCTCTGCGCAACTTCTTCAAAAAATTATTTACGGCGAGCGATCAAAGTTTTATCGCGCGCTTAAATGATTTATCCGCCGATTTCGATCAAGAGGTTGTCAAAGAAGTTGTATCCTTCGTGAAGGCAGAGAGCTCTAGGTCATTCTGCCAACCAAAAAATAACCTCATCTCTCTTAAATCTGATGCGTGAAATTTGTCTCGATACTGAAACCACGGGCCTTGATCCGCGCTCTGGTCATAAAATAGTCGAAATTGCCTGCATTGAATTAATCAATAAAGTGAAGACGGGAAATGTCTTCCACACCTATGTCAATCCTCGTCGCGAGGTGCCTTATGAGGCCTTCAAAATTCACGGAATTTCTACAGAATTTTTGCAAGATAAACCAATTTTTAATCACGTTGCCTATAAATTTTTAGAGTTTATTCGCGGCGGAACTTTAGTGATTCACAATGCTGAATTCGATTTAAAATTTCTCAATTTTGAGCTTGGAATTTGTGGGTTAGAGCCAATTGAAAAGGCTGGCGTCGTCGATTCTCTGTTAATTGCGCGCAGCAAATTTCCGGGTTCGCCAAACTCTCTCGATGCTTTGTGCAAGCGCTTTGGCGTTGATTTATCGAAGAGAACGAAGCACGGTGCGTTGCTAGATACAGAACTTTTGGCTGACGTATATATTGAATTAATGGGCGGAGCGCAGGCGGGGCTTGGCTTTGAGGTGGCGCAGGCAAAAAATAATTCTGAGGATAAAAAGTCTGAGATGGTGGTCGAGGTGGCGCGAAAGACCATTCCTTCGCGAGGATTCGCGGTTTCTGAAGATGAGTTGGCGGTGCATCGTGAGTTTGTTCGGGTAAATTTTAAGTCTAATCTTTGGGGATATTGATTCTAATTTATAGTGATATGCGCCCTACGGCCTATAGAGCTAAAACATAGCGATGTGGGCAAATATTTTTTTGCTGAAGTTATGCGCGACAATAATTTTATTTCTTCCTTCAGTAATGCAAAAAATCACTACATTTTTTGAGAAAATTCTTGCCGCTGAAAATACAAAACTAATCCTCTGGATCCCAGTTTTTATAGGCCTTGGCGCCTATTTTTCAATTTCATTTTTTAACAATCTCACTTTCATAAAAACAACTAGCGCAATTATTATTTTTGCCATTTCTCTTGCTGGATATTTTTTAAATCGCGATTCTTACCGCTCCTTGATTTTCGGGGCCATAGCGGCTTTTCTCTTCGGATTTCTGTGTAGTTTTTTCTATCAAAAATGCGCCAATAATTACACTAAAGTTAGTGGAAGAATTTTTGTTGATGTGAAGGCAAAAGTTGCAGATGTAAATAAATTTTCTAACAAAATAAATCATCATGAAGGCATGAATTTGCTGCTTTTGGAGCCTGTATTTTATAAATCGCAATTTCAAAAAAAACCTAGCGCAAAGCGTGAGCAAAAAATTACTGAAAAATTTATCATAAAAAATTTTATGAATCTTGAAGGATTTCAAGAAATTGATCGTGAGTTTTTAAGTCAAGCCACGAATTATCAAACTGTTAATTGGGAAGAGAAAGATGGTCGCGAGCTATATCCCAAGACACCTGCCAAGATTTCTGTTATTTCGCAGCGTGCTTCTGATGATTTAAAAATTGGTGATGAAATTTTTTTTCGTGCTTCATTAGGGCCGTTTAAACCAAAACAATTTATCAGCGATTTTGATTTTGCTTTTAACGCACAATCAAAGGGAATAGGGGCTCAAGGCTATGTTAGTGGCGAAATTATTATTTTAAAAAAAGCCGAAAATTCTTCTTTCGATGAGTTTTTTTCTAAGCTGCGAAAAAAAATTGAGACGATAATTTTGAGCGATCTAAAAGGCGATCAAGGCACGATTGCCGCGGCTTTGCTGATGGGAAACCAAAATCTAATCGCCAAAGATACGATGAGTGAAATTCGTAATTCTGGCTTGGTGCATTTAATTTCAATTTCTGGTTTGCATTTAAGTTTGGCGGCGGGGATTTTTTTTGTTACACTACGATTTTTACTATCGCGCAGCCAATATTTAACTCTGCATTTCGACATCAAAAAAATCGCGGCAATTGTGGCGATTATTAGCTCATATTTTTATCTAAAAATCGCGGGTTCGCCAGTGCCTGCAATCCGCTCGTTTGTAGCGGTGTTGCTAGTTATGCTAGCAATATTTTTCGATCGCAAAATCGATCCGCTGCGCTCAATTATGCTTGGTGCTTTTGTGTTAATTTTATTCAATCCTTACAATATTTTTTCGATCAGTTTTCAGCTGTCTTTCGCCGCGATGTTGGCCTTGGTAACGGTGCATGAAATATGGTCAAATTCGCGATTTAAAATCGCACAGCCAAATAAAATGCAGAAGTTTTTTTCTTATTTTATCGAGATGATTTTAATTTCTACGGCCTCACAAATAGCCACTGCGCCCTTTATTATATACTATTTCGGCGATGTTTCGGTTTATGGCGCTTTGTCTAATTTAATCGCAATTCCGCTCACAAGTTTTACCACAATGCCACTCGGATTTTTATCGTTTTTTCTGATGCCTTTTGGTTTAGAAAAAATTGCGCTAATTCCCATGGGCATTACAATCGACTGGGTTGTAGACATCGCAAAATTTGTCAGCGGTTTATCTTATTCACATTTTTATTCGCCGCAAATGCCAAAAATTGGTTTGGCTTTTGCCTTGTTTGGCGGGTTAATTTTATGCCTCTGTTCCAACAAATTAAAACCGTTTGGAGCCTTGATATTTCTAGCCTCATTCCTTACGATCGCTTTTGTAAAGCAGCCAGATTTTTTAATAGATAGCGAAGGAAAATTCTTTGCAATTTATAGCGAAAAAAATGGTTTAGTATTTTCAAAAAATTTGCGTCCATCAAAAAAACGCGATTCATTATTGCAAAAAATGAATGAGGCAGAATTTAAATCTTTCGATGATTTTTCTGAGGACTCGTTGAAGAGCTCTGGCATTGAATGCAGAGAAGATCTATGCAAAATTATTCACAAAAACAAAAAATTATTATTTATATTGCGTAGGGTAGAAATTGCAGAAATTTGTAGCAAAAAATTTGATGCAATAGTGAATCTAACCAGAAAATACGCGCTTCCGCAATGTAAGTTCGAAAGCAATCTTGTAATTGATAATTTAGATTTATTAAAAAAAGGTGGGCATTTTCTTTATTTTGAAGATGATGGAATTGCGGTTAAAACAGCGCGCTAATTGCCTTATAATAAAATAAATCTTTTATGTTTTTTACAAAAAATTTACGCGATAAAGTTGCTGAAATTATTGCGCTAGCAAAAGAAAAAAACCTCAAAATTGCTATAGCAGAATCTTGCACAGGAGGGTTGGTGAGTGCCTTGCTTACTGAGGTCGCAGGCTCATCAGAAGTTTTTGATTGTGGTTTTGTAACTTATTCAAATCGCGCAAAAATTGAAATGCTGCAAGTAAAAAAAGAATTGCTCGATAAGTGTGGGGCAGTGAGCGCTGAAGTAGCTCTAAGCATGGCGCAAGGTGCGATAAAAAATTCTGCTGCCGATATAAGCGTGGCAATCACCGGAATTGCTGGGCCAGATGGCGGTTCTGCCGAAAAACCAGTTGGCTTAGTTTATGTTGCGGCTTTAAATAAAAATCATTTGCAGCGCGTTATTGTGCGAAAATTTAATTTTTGCGGCGATAGAAATGAAGTGCGCCAATCCTCTCTGTTGGAGGCTTTAGATAAGTTGCGAAAAGTAATGTTAATATAAAATATCAAAAATGAAAAATTTTTTAGACAATATAAAAAAGAAAGATCCTGCGGCAAAAAGTTATTTTGAAATAATTTTATGCTATCCCGGTGTGCATGCGATTTTTTTTCATCGTATTGCGCATTTTTTGTATAAGCTGCAAATCCCTGTCCTGCCTCGCTTCGTCGCGCATATCTCAAGATTTTTTACCGCGATTGAAATTCACCCCGCAGTAAAAATTGGAAAAAATTTTTTCATCGATCACGGCTGCGGCGTTGTAATTGGCGAGACGGCGGTGATTGGCAATAATGTTACGATCTATCAAGGGGTTACTCTTGGGGGGCGCCACACCATGAATATCAAGCGTCACCCGACTATTGAAGATGATGTTGTGATTGGTGCGGGGGCGAAAATTATTGGCAATATTGTGATTGGGAGGGGTGCAAAAGTTGGGCCAGCAGCGGTGGTGATTAATGATTTGGCGAGCGAGAAAGTTGTAGTGGCCAGCGTGGCAAGGGAGCTACGGCGCGTTGAGAATGGGGTGGCGGAGTATTATATTTAATTTGCGAATATTTGATATAAATATATTTGGCCTATATCGCTCTGCAGTCTTGTTTATAAGTGTTAATTTGCCTTGCTTGTATTTTTTTCTTGCTTGTATTTGAAGAATTTTGATTTAGCTTGATCAGGCTATCTCGATATTTATAACAAATAAACTAAATACCCATTTCATATGCCAACTCAAGAAGAATTAGTCGATATTATTGCGCGAGGAGGAAGTAAAGATGAGGTTAAGGCTTTGATAGAAAAACAACCAAATCTTCTTGAGGAAAAGGATCAATATGGTCGTACGCCACTTTTACATGCTGCGTTATTTGGAAACAAAGCCACGGTCGAGGCTCTAATAGAAAGCAAAGCTAATCTTAATGCGAAGGCTTATGGCATAGGCGTCATATATTATGCTATGATCAATAAAACCGAAGACGCTACAGCGATTATCAAGCTATTGGCAGAAAAACAACCAAATCTTCTTGAGGAAAAGGATCAGTGCAATCGTACGCCACTTTTACATGCTGCGTTATTTGGAAACAAAGCCACGGTCGAAGCTCTAATAGAAAACAACGCTAATATTTATGCGAAGGGTGAATCGGGAGATAATGTGCTGCATTACGCCGCGGCAAATCAAACGGAAGACGCCGCAGCAATTTTCAAGCTATTGACAGAGCGGTGGCCAGATCTTCTTAAAGAAAAGAATGCAAATGGTGACTTGCCACTTTCGGGCTCTAAGGCAGATGGATCTGAGCAAGATTCTGCAAATAAAGTAATACCTGCTGTGCCAATAGAGGCAATGGAGAAAAAGCGGCTGTTATTGAAGGGTTATATGGAAGAGTCAATTATGGAAACAAAAGACATTCCTTTGAAGGTAAGTAGGGCGGCTCCAAGCTCTAGTGCGTCTTTGCAAGCTGTTAGCGCTGTTTCCAATTCGCATAATCAGCAGCACTCTCTTTAGGTGATTTCGTGCAACCATTTATAAACCCACCCGCTTATATGCTAAGCCCGCGCCACAAAAATTCTGTTGTAAATGGCAGTAACGGCGCGCTCGCTTCGCACATCGTCAACAACACCGTATAAAGCACGTCATATGCATCTTGTTTATCTTGATCTACCTCGCTCTTCCAAAAACGCTGACGACTTCTTCTGATATACCAATTATTCAGCGCCTCAAAAAATTGATTAAATTCTTCGCACGCCGCAACCGTATCATAATTTTCCATCGCGGCATCAATGCTTGTGGTTGTAGACTTCAGCTTCGATAAAATATAACGATCTAGCGTGTTGTTGAAGCTTCTATGATGATCAATTCTCTGCGCTTTAATGCCATCAGAATTGGCATAGAGACAGAAGAAATTATAGGCGTTGATCAGCGGTTTGATCGCTAGGCGCAAGGTGTCGTGGAAGGCTTTGCCTTCTTTATCGATGCGTAATTCTTGGCCGCGCATAACTGGTTGCGAAATCATGTAGAAGCGCATGGCGTCTGATCCGACATTGGCAAAAACCTCTAGCGGATCGGCATAATTTCTTAGGCGTTTCGATAATTTTTGTGAGTTTTCATCAAGAATTGTGCCGTGACAAATTACATTTTTAAAGGGTGCTCGATCGAATAATGCAGTCGACAAAACCATCAGTGTGTAGAACCAACCGCGTGTTTGTGCAACATATTCGGTAATAAAATCGGCGGGAAAATTTTGCTCGAACCATTCTTTATTTTCGAATGGATAATGAACTTGCGCGTAAGGCATTGAACCGCTTTCAAACCAACAATCAAGAACATCGCTAACGCGTTTCATTTGCGAGCAATTTTTATTATCGGGGTTGTTTTTATCGTAATTTTTATGTTCAGGGTGGCGCGGATCGTTAGGATTTAAGCGCGCGAGCTGGTCGATAAAAGGGCGGTGGAGGTTCTCGGGCCTAGCGCCGAAGTCGCGGGCAATTTCATCGCGCGAGCCATAAACATCGAGGCGTGGATATTGTGGATCGTCGCTGCGCCAAACTGGCACAGGACAGCCCCAGAAGCGGTTGCGCGTGATCGACCAATCGCGTGCGCCCTCAAGCCACTTGCCAAATTGTCCGTCTTTGATATGGTCAGGAATCCAGTTGAT
>CAMCAW010000014.1 GCA_945872855.1 Rickettsia typhi
CAGCTATAAATTCGCGGCGCTTAGGTAAGATAGCAGTCTAGCCGTGGCGTGAGCGGAGCATCTTACCTAAGCGCCGCGAATTTATAGCTGTAGAATTTTCAATAATTTTTAATAAATTTTAATATATAAAAGTTCTAGATAAATAATGGCGCTCCTACAGATTCAAGAACCGCAGAAGGAAAATTCTATTGATGACCAACCTAAAAAAATTGTGATTGGGATTGATTTGGGCACTACGAATTCGCTGATTGGCGTAGTTGAAGATGGCGTGGTGCGTTTGTTTGCCGATGAAAATGGGGGCGAATTGCATCGCTCAATTGTGGGTTTTGATGCAGCAGGAAACGTTGTGGCTGTAGGTAATAATGCGATTAAGAAAAACTCTATTACTAAAGATAATATTCTTGCGATACAAAATGCTTTGCAGAGCGTCTCGATTAAAAGATTGATGGGAAAAGGTTTTGGTGATGTGCAAAATAGAAATGGACTTATGCTTGATGAAAATGGCGCAAGCGACGATTCTGTAAGGCTGGTGATTGGTGATAAAAAATATTCTCCTGAGGAAATTTCGGCTGAAATTTTAAAATATTTGAAGGAATTGGCAGAGAAAAACTTAAATGCAAAAATACAGGAAGCTGTAATTACCGTGCCCGCTTATTTTGACGAAGCGGCGAAAAATGCTACAAAATTGGCGGCAAAATTGGCGGGGTTAGAAGTTTTGCGATTGGTCAACGAGCCTACGGCGGCGGCACTTGCTTATGGTCTTGATAATAAATCGGAAGGTATTTATGGCGTTTATGATTTAGGTGGCGGCACTTTTGATGTGTCGATTTTAAAGATGCAACAAGGTGTGTTTAAAGTGCTTGGAGTTAGTGGAGACAACGCTTTGGGCGGCGACGACTTCGATGAATTATTGGCGCAAAAGATTAAAGAAAAATCTACAATAAATTTCATTGAGGCAAAAATTTTAGCACAAAAAATTAAAGAAGAATTATCTTTTAAAAACGCTACAGAGCTAGATATTTCAAGCCCTAACGGCAACTTCAAATTCTCATTTTCGCGTCAAGAATTTGAAGAATTAGTTGCTGAAAAAATTAGCAAAACAATCTCGCTTACCACAAAACTAGTTGAAGACTTAAACCTTGAAACCCTTGATATTAAAGGCCTAATCATGGTTGGTGGCTCGAGCAGAATTCCTTTAATTCATCAAAAACTTGGCGAAATTTTTGGTGCAGAAAAAATTCTTACCAACCTCGATCCAGATCGCGTAGTGTCTATTGGCGCGGCTTGGCAGGCTTACAATTTAAGCGGCGGCATTGTTGATGGCGACAAAAATTTATTACTCGATGTAATCCCACTTTCGCTGGGCATTGAAATGATGGGCGGCATTGTCGATAAAGTAATCCTGCGCAACACCACCATTCCTGCTTCGGTGAGCAAAGAATTTACAACTTACGCCGATAATCAAAACGGCATGAAGCTGCATATTGTGCAAGGCGAGCGCGAATTTGCGAAGGATTGTCGCTCGCTGGCGCAGTTTGAAATAAAAAATATACCCGAAATGCGAGCAGGAATGGCGCGCATCGCCGTCAATTTTAAAGTTGATGCTGATGGATTATTAACAGTTACTGCCGAAGAAAAAATTACTGGCCAAAAACAAGAAATTGCGGTGAAGCCAAGTTATGGAATCAATGAAAGCGCGGTTAAAACCATGCTGCTCGATTCTATGAAAAACGCCACGATCGATATAAAAAATCGTTTACTAGCAGAAACCGTGAGCGAAGCTAAACAAAGCGCGTTAATTTTGCGCGACGATTTACAAATTTTTGGCGAGCTAATTTCGCAAGATGAGAAAACCGCAATTTTAGGTAAATTATCAACACTAGAAAATTTACTACAAAACCCACAAGACCGCGATTTGATTGTATCTACAGAGAAAGAATTAGAAAAATTGACAGAGAATTTAGTTTTACAAAAAGTGAATCAATCGCTAAAAATGTTTGTCGGAACGAAGGTTTGAATATTCTTAAATTTGTTTAATTTGGATAAAAAAATTGCAAAAATCTTTTGAGCGCCGAAAAAAGTTGAGAGAGAAAAATCCCCTTCCCCGATATCCTCTGAACCGAGTTCGGCGCGCCGCTGTCTGAGGGACAGAGGATATCGGGAAGGGGATTTTTCGAGGACAAGATGTTAAAAAAATAAACAAAAAAATAATGCCAAAATTCAAAATCCACTCCAAATTCAAACCCGCCGGCGACCAACCCCAAGCAATCGCTGCACTCCTCCAAGGCATTAAGGAGAAAAAACAAAACCAAACCCTCCTAGGAATCACTGGCTCTGGCAAAACTTTCACCATGGCAAATATTATTGAAGCCACGCAGCGCCCTACTATCATAATGGCCCACAACAAAACCCTCGCCGCACAACTCTACGGCGAAATGAAAGAATTTTTCCCCGAAAATGAGGTCGGATATTTCGTTTCATTTTACGATTACTACCAGCCCGAGGCTTATATCCCTAAGACCGACACTTATATTGAGAAAGATAGCGCCATCAACGAACAAATCGATCGCCTGCGCCACGTTGCCACGCGAGCTTTGTTTGAGCGGCGCGACACCATTATCGTCGCCTCGGTTTCGTGCATTTACGGTATCGGCTCGCCAGAATTTTACTCGAAAATGGTGCTGCGGCTCAAGGTTGGCGAGCATATGAACCGCCAAAAATTTTTGCTGCGCTTGGTAGATTTGCAATATAAACGCAACGATATTGCCTTCGCCAGAAATAGTTTTAGAGTGCGCGGAGACACTATAGACGTGTTCGCATCGCATTTTGAAGATCGCGCATGGCGGCTGAATTTTTTTGGCGACGAGATCGACGAAATTGCCGAATTCGACCCGCTAACTGGCGAAATTTACGCCAAAATAAACGACATCGCACTCTATCCCAGCACGCACTACGTAACGCCGCAAGACCGTTTGCACGATGCGATAAAACAAATAAAAACCGATCTCGCAATTCGGCTCGACGAACTCGAAAAACAAAACCAACTCGTAGAACTTCAACGCCTGCAACAGCGCGTGACCTATGACATGGAAATGATTTTGAGCACTGGCACTTGCAAAGGCATCGAAAATTATTCGCGCTATTTAACAGGAAGGGGCGTGGGCGCTGCTCCGCCAACCTTATTCGAATATTTGCCGAAAGACGCGCTGCTTTTTGTTGACGAAAGCCACGTTTCCGTTCCGCAAATTGACGGCATGTATAAAGGCGATTTTGCACGCAAGTCTACGCTTACAGCCCACGGCTTTCGTCTGCCTTCGGCGCTCGATAATCGCCCGCTAAAATTTGCCGAGTGGGAGGCCTTCAAGCCGCAAACCATCTATGTTTCGGCTACTCCCGGAAAGTATGAAGCAACGCAATGCGATGGCAAAATTATCGAGCAAATTATCCGCCCGACAGGCCTGCTCGACCCAATCTGCGACGTGCGCCCCGCCAAAACGCAAGTTGATGATTTAATTGGCGAAGTCAAAAAAACCAAGGACCAAGGCTTTCGCACGCTGGTTACAACCCTCACCAAGAAAATGGCGGAAGATTTAACCACTTACCTAAACGATGTCGGAATTAACGTGGTTTATATGCATTCTGATGTTGATACTCTAGATCGCATCGAGATTATTCAAGATTTGCGCCAAGGAAAATATGATTGCCTTGTTGGCGTGAATTTATTGCGCGAAGGACTTGATATTCCTGAATGCGCGCTAGTTGCGATTCTTGATGCCGATAAAGAGGGGTTTTTGCGCAATAACACGGCGCTAATTCAAACAATCGGCCGCGCTGCCCGCAATTCTGAAGGCCGCGTGATTTTATATGCCGATAAAGAAACGAAGTCGATTGCCTATGCGCTCAGCGAAACAGAGCGTCGCCGCAAGATTCAGATTGCTTATAATAAAAAGCATAATATCACGCCTACTACAACCAACAAAGCTCTCGGCTCGGCGCTGGCAAATTTATACAGCAAAAAAGCAACGATAATGAATGAAGGTATTAACGATGAGATGGCGGAAATATTGGTTGCAGCGCGTGGCGGAAACTTGAGTTTGCTCGACCGCAAAATTGAAGCGCTGAAGAAGGAGATGGTCGATCACGCCACCAACCTAGAGTTTGAGAAGGCTGGCAAGGCGCGTGATCGCGCCCGCGAGTTGGAAATGTTGAAGCTGAAGTTGTAGCTTATATTGCAATAACAGTAGTCGAAACCACCGGCGCCGCAGTTTTGCT
The DNA here is from genome assembly GCA_945872855.1 of Rickettsia typhi. Taxonomy (GTDB): domain Bacteria; phylum Pseudomonadota; class Alphaproteobacteria; order Rickettsiales; family UBA1997; genus CAMCFD01. Next base: position 4,273 of record CAMCAW010000014.1, read on the forward strand.
TAAAGAAGTTGGTTTTGGCGAAGTTGAAGGTTTGCGCTTCTCAGCTTTTGCGAGCTGCTTTTGAACTACTTCCAACTCTTTTACTGCCGCATTTAATTCTATTTTTTTTTGATTTATCTGACCTTCATCACGCGTGATAGGAGCGCTGGGGTCTGACGGCATATTACCGTACGCTCTATGAAGTTCCTCGCGCAATCCAGTCCTTGGAACTTGATGCTCCCTAGTTGGATTGCCCTTAGCATCTTTTTCACGATTCCCAGCGGCATCCTCTTTATAGGGTCCATTCAACTTAATATCTAGAGCCTCAAATCTGGCGGTTAGCACCCTTACAATATCTTTATTAAAATCTATCTCTGCCTTTTCAAGATTTGAAACAACATTATCATCAGGTTTAACAGCATTACGACAACCTTCTTTAATAGCCAATTGCAGTGCGGTCTTACCCTTATTATCCCTAATAGTAGGATCAGCTCCCGCCCCAATCAAAGCATCAACAAGCTCTTTATTATTATCAGCTGCAGCTATATGCAGAGCGGTCCTACCCCTAGCATCAACCGCATCAATATTGAAAAGAACATCTTTATAAATCTCTTTTTTCTCCTCTGCGGTATATTCAGAACCAGCGGCGGCAATTTTTGCATCCAATGCAACTTTACAAGCATTATATTCCGCGATCATCTTCGTAGTCTTAGACTCATTCTCGCCCTCATTATATGCACTAGCGCGATAAAGCAATCTCTCCTCTTCCTTAGTAAACTGATTATCCACCTTCAAGCCTTTAACCTTCACCTCAGCAAAACGCTCGAGATATCTATCAGCGTATTTTTCAGCATCTTCTGGTGATAGAACATTACACGTAGCACCTTGAGCATCAACCCCTGAACATAAGGCATCTACAATATCCTTCCTTTCTACTTTTTTATACGATTCAGACGCAAACATATAAGGATCTTTGTCTCCATGATAATCGCCAGCGTTAATAGCGCGCGGATTTTCTTGAGCAAACTTCGCGGCATCAAACTTGATGAACACTTGTCCAATTTTCCCCTCAATTATCTTAAAAGCCTCATCGGCTTCCTTAGTATCGTTTATTTTAGACGCCTCATCAGCACTTAGACCTTTTTTGAGATTAACAGACAAATCTAATCTTGGACATTTAAAATAATCTTCTGTTGCTTTCCACGGCTTATTACCATGCTTCCCGTCTTTATTAATAGTTATTGCAGTGATCTCATCTTTATCCAGCAATTTTTTAGTAATAGTAACCTCTTTTTCTTCCTTATTCTTATAAGCAACCGGATCAAGAAGCGTGCTAACAATAGGCTGGCCCTTCAACTTTATAGCAACCGAACGAACATCGCCAACATGCGCCACCACTTCTACTGGAAACTTATCATAAGCATCTTGTATCAACTTAAAACCCTTGGCCCCACCTTGATAATTAGCCATTGGGTGCGTTTTAAGCGTATTTTTAGGATTAGTCTTGAGGTGCTGAGTATGAACACATAGCGGGTCATATCCATTACCGTTATTATAATAAATAGTATTAGGCTCTATCCAAGTTTCACCAGCCTTGCGGTACTTCATTCCTACATAGTTACCATTCTCAAAATTTGGGTACTCTGCGGCCTCAAAAGCCACGCGACACTTAATATAAAAACTAGTTTCAGGAATATTGATCCACATTTCATCATGAAGATTGCTGCTAGCAGCCTTACTGCCGCCATCTTTAATCGCCGCATAGTTAAATGTTACTTTCGCACCATTGCGGTTTTTTGAAATAGCAACACCACCGTGATCCATATAATTACTGACCGGATCTGGAATCTTTCCGAATGTGCCATTAATTTGCCTCGCAAGCCTTTCTGGGTTTGTTGGTATTCTGTCTACCTCAATCGAATGCTTCGCCATAAAGCCTGTAAATTTAACCACCCCCTTATCCAGCGTTGAAAGTTTTGTGTTTTCAGGGCCATATATTTTCTCCAAATCACCTTGGTCGAACTTATGCAGCGCCTCGCTTTGTATTTGCCCTTCTTTAATTTCTTCCGCCATAGTTTTCATCGCGCTCTCACGTATTGCTTGGCGCACCATTTTTTCGGCTGCTTCTTGCTTTTTATCCTCTGAAATAGTAGTGCAGGCAGCAAGAGCTGCGGCCAGCATGTCATCTTTATCGCCTTTAAACGCAGCTTCGGCATCAGAAATCTTTTTTATCACTGCGCCCTCGTTGCCAACAAAAACCGAGGTTAGACCTTTGCTCGTCTCAATCAACATCACATAATTTTCCTCTTCAGCAAGGGTTTTTTTGTTCTTGCTTTTATAACTTGCGAAGGCGACTTTTATTTCACCACTTTTTAACGAGCTACGCTTTATTCGCACCGCATCTATATCTTTTTGCAAATCGATTAAATCGTCATATTCCGCAACCATAAAACCAGTTTCAGCCAACCTAATGCTATCGCTATTGTAAGCGTGCGATTTATCGAGGCCAAGATGCGCCTGATTTCGCATTATCGGATTGCCATTGGCATCTAATTCAGCTTTGCGCTTACCTACGATGCCGTTAACCCATTGTCCTTGCAATAGAGGATTTGTTGTTGATTCAAATGCTTTATTCGTATCATTATAAATCATGCTACCGGGAGACACCTTCAGCTCTTGCAGCATCTGATTTCTATCGATACGTCTTGGCCAATTAGCTGCTGCGGCACGTGCGGCGGCTTCTGCTGCGGCTGCAGGGTCAACTACGGGATTAGCTGCGGTGGCGGCTGCGGCGGCTGCGTCGGCTGCGGCTTTGGCTGCGGCTGCGTCGGCTGCGGCTTTGGCTGCGGCTGCGTCGGCAACAAGGGCTTTACGTTCTTTATATCCCCTGAATGCTGCTTCGATCTTGGCAGCTGCCTCATGACGGTTATAATGCTTTTCAAGCAAGTCTTTATAGCGCTTCAAATCTTGCTTAGCACGTTCTACTACTGGTAGTGACGCAATATTCGCTGGCTTTGTTACTGGCCTTGCTCTTATCTCTTCAAAATCAGTTGATTTTGTTAATCTATTAATTGCTTTATTAACAAGTCTAAGCTCTGCTTCTGAAAAAACTCTGCTTATTGAAGCAAATTCAGCTTCGAACTTACTCAGAAACTCTTTATCTACTTTCCTCCTCGCAAGAAACCCCCTAGCTCCTGCTCCAACTGCGGCTGGGAATTGTTTTTTATATTCTTCATTTTTTGCCAGTATATCTTGGAAACGTTTCAATTTCGCCAAACGCTGATCCTCTGTGAGGCCGTAATGTTTTACATGCCTGCCTGCTTTGTCTGGTGGCGTGTCTAATCTTGCTTCTATTCGTATAACCAAAGAAAATTCCCACTCCTTCAGCAACTTTCCATATCTTTGCTTGCCTTCGATGCGTTCTAAAAATTTCTCTTCATATTCATGTCGATCACGTAAGCGCTTAAAGTTTGTTTGTATCGCAAGAGTAGCTTTTGCCGTTGCCTCAGCTTTTGCCATTGCCTCAGCTTTTGCCCCTTCCTCAAACGGTACAGTTTTAGGTGCCATAAATTATGCTATTAAAAAATCAAAGTTTAAAAAAATAGACTCGATGCGCCATTCTACCTCATTTTCACCAAAGCCGCAAGAATTTTTTACATTAGCGCTGCCACTCAATCTGCCTGAGTGATAAAATCCTTCATCACCACCTTACGGCCAGATTTTTCGAAATCAATACTAAGCTTAGAGCCTTCTATCTCTCTAACCTTGCCATAGCCGAATTTTTGGTGAAATACCCGCTTGCCAAATAGCGGATCAGAAATATTGGCGCTGGCCGAATTTTGTGGCGCGGCGGCAAAGCGCGATTGAATTGCGGAAGAATACTGCGCCGCCAAACCTTGAGTAGAATTGCGCGGCTGCTCTGATAAACGCGAAAAATCTCGCGACAACCCTTGCAACTTTGTTGCCGAAGACGCGTAGGCGTTGCGCTGAAACCCCCCTGCATTACCCGCAATTCCTACCGCATTATTGCGCTGAAATCCGCCCGAATTATCCGCAATCACCTTCACATTCTCAGGCAATTCCTTGAGAAAGCGCGACGGCAATGAAGATTGATAATCGCCAAAAACAAAGCGCGTTTGTGCATAGCACATGACAAGCTCCTTACGGGCGCGCGTGATCGCAACATATAGCAGGCGGCGCTCTTCCTCCACGCCGTTACGCTCTTCAACCGAACGCGAGCTAGGAAACACGCCATCTTCAAGGCCGGGGATAAAAACCAGATTAAACTCCAAACCCTTGGCAGCATGCACCGTCATTACGCTGACAGCATCTTGGCCGAGCTTTTCTTCCTTCGCTTCCACCAAACTCACATATTCTAAAAACTCGGTTATGTTAGAAAATTCGGAGAGGCTATTAACGAATTCGTCAATGTTTTCAAGCCTTCCCTGCGATTCTAACGTGTTTTCGCTGCGCCACATTTGGGTATAGCCGCTTTCGGCAAGAATTAGTTTGGCGGTCTCGGCGAGCGAGCTGTTTTCTAGGCTCTTGCGCCATCTTTCAATTTGGTCGAGCAGAGATTTTAGGGCATCTTTAGCCTTGCCTTTCAGCTCGTTATTAGCGATGGCACCAGAAATGGCGCTATATAGCGAGATATTTTCGCTTTTGCCTTTTTGGTATAAATTATTGATTGTGCTATCGCCAACGCCACGCTTCGGCACATTGATAATGCGACTTAGAGCCAAGTCGTCTGCCACGTTAGCCACTGTGCGCAAATAGCAAATTGCGTCTTTCACCTCCATGCGCTCATAAAACTTCATGCCACCGATGATTCTGTAAGGCAGCGAGGCTTTGATGAAGGCCTCCTCAAAAGCGCGAGTTTGATAGCCTGCGCGCACTAAAATCGCGGCTTCGGCGAGCTTGTATTTTCTCTGGCGATAATAGTTCGAAATAGTTTCGGTGATAGTTGAAGCTTCGGAGCGATCGTCGATGAAGGAAAATAATTTTACTGGCTCGCCTTCTCCTGCTTCGGTCCACAGGGTTTTGCCATGACGCTCTTTATTGTTAAGAATCACAGAATCTGCCGCTTTAAGAATATTTCCTGTGCTACGATAATTTTGCTCGAGCCTGATTACATGCGCGTTGGTGAAGTCTTTTTCGAAGCGCAAAATATTGGCGATATTGGCGCCGCGCCAGCTATAGATTGATTGGTCGTCATCGCCAACAGCGCAAATATTTTGGTGTTTCGCCGCCAGCCTTAGAAGCCATTGATATTGCACGTTGTTAGTATCTTGATATTCATCGACCAAAATATAGTGAAATTTGTCTTGGTAGTAAGAAAGCACTTCGGGTGCTTTGTTGAAAATCTCTAAATTATAGGCAAGTAAATCGCCAAAATCGGCCGCGTTCATCGACTTGAGGCGCGATTGATAAACCGAAAAAACTTCTTTAAATTTTGGCAAACCGCCATCGCCTTGCGAAAACTGGCTAGAGCCTTGACCTTGTTGATTTTGCGCTGATGCCACACCAGAATTACCTTGATTATACAAGCTCTGCGCCGCGCCAAAATCTTTCATCCGCGAAATTTTATTGAGGTAATTTTTAGCGGGAAACTGCTTGGTATCAATATTAAAATCGGCGATAATCTGCTTAAGCAAGCGCAGCTGGTCATCTTGATCGATAATCGTGAAATCGTTTTTAAGGCCAACAACCTCAGCATGCCTTCTGGTGATTCGCGCGGCGATGCCGTGAAAAGTTCCAATCCACAAATTATTCACTTGATCGCCAATCACTTCACCGATGCGTTTTTTCATTTCGGCAGCAGCTTTGTTGGTGAATGTAACAGCTAGAATCTGTAGGGGCGAGGCTAAGTATGAATTTATAATATGTATGATGCGCGAAGTAAGGACGCGGGTTTTGCCCGTGCCAGCGCCAGCCAAAACTAATAGCGGGCCTTCGCTCTGTAAGACCGCATCGCGTTGGGCTTGGTTTAAGTTTTGCAGTTGCTCTTCCATTTTTTGTTTTTATTATTTACTCACCACCAAATAACCATTTTTATTATTTACTCACCACCAAATAACCACGATAACTCTCTTTGTCCTTGGTGTTCATGGCTTCGTAGAGTTTTGCTAATGGCGCAAAATACCATGTTTCTTTGTGCAATGCCACATCTAAAATTAATACCGAATCACTTTCTTCATCATAGGCTGCAACTGGAGAAATATGGCCACCAAACTTAGCTCCAAGCACTGCGCCGTCAAAATTAACAATCACAAAATTTTTATTATCGCTAAGATATTTTTTTAAATCGGATCGAAAATCATTGATAGATTTAGCACTATCTTTAGCGGCATAATTTAGTGAAACCTTTAATTTGTAAGCCTCAGTTAAAATGTCTCTGAGATCAACAAGGGCAATGCCTGCATCAAAAATCTCTTTGCCATTTTTAACTGATTTTGGCTTTTTAAATTCAATGATTTCACGCTTTTTTATTTTATCGGTTTCAGCATTTAAAAAAGTTAATTGCGAATAAGAACGAAACTCTGCAGCGCCTCCACCCGCACTAGCTGGCTTTGTAACTTCAAGTGATTTTTGGCTCGCAATTTCACCATTTCTTAGTGCATTCAAAACAATCACCGAACTAGCAACGCCGCAATAAAGCGGGTTGATTTGCGGCTGATAAAAATTTGCTAATTGATAAAAATCGTTTTTATATTTACTGCGCTCAAAGCGCACCAATCCTTGATCGGAGTTCCATTTCAATAAAATATTTTTAACATTTGGCGAAATGATTTGCGATTTTTGAATATTTTCGCCAGCATAAACCGAGCAAGAAACAAACAAAATAAAAGGCAGCAAAACAATGAAAACTCTAAACATAACAAAAGCTTTGGAGATTGATAAACTATGCTCTGGTGAAGTTAAAAACTTGCTCGAAAAATTCTTTATTTTTCTGCAAGTAGAAAAAAAATATTCAACACATACGCTAATTTCTTATCGCACCGATTTGTTTTATTTTTTCAATTTTCTTTTTCACTCTAAAGAAAAAATGGTCGATAAAGATATGTTGCAAAATTTAAATTTACATGATTTTCGACGCTGGCTTTCGGCAAGATTAGAGAATCACATTAATGCCTCAAACGCGCGCGGACTCTCGTCTCTGCGCAGTTTCTTTCGCTTCTTGAGCAAAAATAATTTATTACAAAATTCTGATATTGAAAAAATAAAAACGCCAAAAATCGCCAAACCCGTGCCAAAAGCGGTTGATGGCGTTGATATTGATAAAATTATGGCAGCGATTAGCCTTGATGAAAAATTTTATGATGGCAAGAAGCTAGATACAGCAAGGCTTCGCAAGCAAAAAGACGAGTGGCAAATTAAGCGCGATCTCGCTTTGTTAACACTAATTTATGGCTGCGGGCTCCGTATTTCAGAGGCTCTAGCCCTCACGCCAAAATCTCTTGCCAACAGCGATTCTATAATCATCAATGGCAAGGGAAATAAGCAGCGTATGGTTCCGCTACTGCCAATTGTTCGCAAGCGCATCGAAGAATATCTCGCGCAATGCCCATTTAAGCCACTGCAAGCACAATCGATTTTTTTTGGGGCACGCGGCAAGCCATATTTGGCGCGCCTTTTCAGTCGCTTGCTACAAAATATTCGTCGCCATCTAAACCTCGCAGAAACCATCACGCCGCACGCTTTCCGCCATTCTTTCGCCACGCATTTACTATCCGCTGGCGGCGATTTACGCACAATTCAAGAATTATTGGGGCATGAGAGTTTATCAACAACACAGCGCTACACCAAGATAGATAAGGATCGGCTGCTTAGTGCTTATGCAAAATTTCATCCGCGCTAAGTTGCTTTCAGCATTGCGGTTTTTTGCCTAAATTTTCGATATTTTATTTCTTCGCAAAAGGGTTCTCCGACTTACGCACCACCATTCGCACCGGCGTCATTTCTAACCCAAAATTCTGCCGCAAAGCATTCACCAAATAACGCTGATAATCGCCCTCAACCGCCTTCAAATGATTAGTGAAAACCGCAAAAGTTGGCGGCCGTTTTTTAATTTGCGTGATATATTTTAACTTCGTAACCTTTCCCTTAATCATCTTCGGCGCATGCGCCGCCTCAGCCACGCGCAGCCAGTCATTGAGCTTGTTGGTGGCGATATGTTTTTGCCATTGCTCATAACTTTTCAAAACATAATCGAGCAAATCTTCAACATGATATCCACTTTTCGCAGAAATGCCGAGAATGGCTGCCCCGTCTACTTCGGCAAAAAGTTGCTGCAATTGTTTACGCACTTTGCGCAAAAAAACTTCCTTATCGCCCTTCACCGTATCGATTTTGTTAATCGCAAAAACAATCGCACGGCCTTCTTTCAACACTTCGCCCGCAAGCGCCATATCTTGATGATCGAGCAGCGAATTGGCGTCGAGCAACAAAATTGCAACTTGCGCAAACCTTAGAGCGCGAAAGCTGTCGGCGCTAGAAAGCTTCTCGAGTTTTTTGGTGATTTGCGCTTTTTTGCGAATACCCGCAGTATCGATAAAGCGAATTTTTTTGCCGCGATAAACGTGATCAATCGCAATAGAGTCACGCGTGATGCCAGCTTCGGGCCCAGTAATCAAGCGCTCGCAGCCCAAAATTTGATTGAGAAGCGTTGATTTTCCTGCATTCGGACGGCCAATAATCGCCACCTGCAAATCGGCATTTTCATTTTCGGCCTCATCAACCATTTGCAAATGGCTAAAATTTTTCTCATATTCCTCGAAATGCGGCTCGATTTTTTCATATAAATCACCAAAGCCCAACTTATGCTCTGCAGAGATGCCCGTAGGCGCACCAAAGCCAAGCTTGAAATATTCTTTGCCCCAAGAATTTTCAGAATCGGCATTAGAATTTTCGCATTTATTTGCCACCAAAACCACCTTCTTTTCTTGTTTACGCAACCATTCTGCAAAGTAATAATCTTTATTGGTAACTCCTGCTTTTGCATCAACTACAAACAAGCATAAATCGGCGTCATCTACGCCCAGAGCGGTTTGCTCGAACATTCTTTTCTCAAGAGAATCGTTGGCATTTTCGTTTTCTAAACCCGCAGTATCGATTGCTAAAAATTGAATCGGCCCAATTTGCGCCTGCGCTTCTTTGCGATCGCGCGTAACTCCGGGAATGTCATCGGTGATAGCGAAAGCCTTGCCCACTAATTTGTTGAAGAGCGTTGATTTGCCTACGTTGGGGCGGCCGATAATGGCGATTTTGAACATGTAACTATTGATTTTATTATGAAGAAATTTATTTCCTAAACAATAGGTTATCTTTTAACTTGAAACAAACAACCTAATCATGCTCCAATCTTAGAAAAACAAGGCTGCATAATGGCAATTAGCAATCTGCAAATAATCTAACTTCCTGCGCAAAATTTTGCTGCAACATAAAATGCTCACCAATTAAAAAACAGTGAATTCCGACAGCTTTTAATTTTTTAATATCAGCAATATTTTTAATGCCACTTTCGCTAACCAAAATATAGTCTTTAGGCACTAATGGCGCTAGTTTAAGCGAAGTATCAAGATCAACTTCCAGCGTTTTTAAATTACGATTATTAATGCCAATTAACTTGCTTTTTAACTTAAAAGCGCGCCGCAATTCTTCTTCATTATGCACTTCAATTAGCACCGCTAATCCTAAATTTATCGCGCATTGCTCAAGCTCTTGCAGCCTAGATTCATCTAGCATGGCAACAATAAGCAAAATGCAATCTGCTCCTAACATTTTTGCCTCATAAATTTGATAAGCATCAACCATAAAATCTTTGCGCAAGATTGGCAAAGCAGTAACGGCGCTGGCTTGCATCAAATATTCGTCAGCACCTTGAAAATATTTTTGATCGGTTAAAACTGATAAACAGGCCGCACCCCCGTCTTCATAGGTGCGCGCAATTTCTTTGGGATTAAAATTTTCCCGAATCACGCCCTTCGAAGGCGAAGCTTTTTTAATTTCACAGATTAAAGCAACTTTATTTTGGGAAATTTTTTCACGCAATGCGGCGATAAAATCCTTGGGCCGCTTGACTTCAGAGCATTTTATTTTTTTGCAAATTTCTTCAAGGCGAAGGTTTTTTTTGCGTTCACGAACTTCGATTAACTTATGTTGATAAATTTCGACTAAGATATTGGTCATGAAATAATAGAAAATAAATCGGGTCAATGAATGCTATTGAACCACGGGGTAGCCTATGCGCCTAGTTCCGCAGCAAGCTGCGCGGAATTCAACCCTTAAAAGAGAAATTATTAGCTCTAAACTAATGCCTAAGCGCCCTAAAATAGTGCCTTAAAGAGTGCCACGCCATCACCATAACCCATATCTTCTTCAGTCGCCCTTTCAGGGTGAGGCATCATGCCAAGCACATTTTTCTTATCATTAATAATGCCCGCAATGTTAAGCAGCGAGCCATTGGGATTGCTATCATCAGTAACATTTCCACCTTGGTCAACATAGCGAAAAACAATATTTCCTTCGTCTTCAAGTTTTTTCAAAAGCTCTGCAGGCGCAAAATAATTGCCATCGGCATGGGCGATCGGAATTTTTATCACCTGATTTTTTTTGTAATTCTTGGCAAATGAATTATCAATATTTTCTGCACGCAAATAAACATCGCGGCAAGAAAATTTCATCTGTTTATTGCGCGTAAGCACACCCGGCAAGAGCCCAGCCTCGGTTAAAATTTGAAAGCCATTGCAAATTCCAAGAATTTTTACACCTTTATCAGACAATCTTTTTATCTCCGACATAATCGGCGAAATCGCCGCCATAGCACCGCTACGCAGATAATCGCCATAAGAAAATCCACCCGGAAGAACGATTAAATCAAGATTATCATCAAGCGCTGTATCTTGATGCCACACCTTTTGGACCTTAGAGCCAAGCTTTTCTAACGTGGTTATCGCATCGCGATCACAATTAGAAGCGGGAAAAATAATTACAGCAGATTTCATAAATTATGAGTTTAATATTCCATTACCGTTACAATATCGGCGTTATTTATATCTTCAATCATCTCAACGCCAACATAAGATTTATCAACCTTGCGCACTACTCCGATAAGGATTCCTGGTTGCAAAATATCACCATCGCCAGAAGTGAAAATCATGTCGCCAACTTTAATTTGGTGATTTTTTGAGAGATACAACATCTCCATCAAATTATTATTCACACCCACCAAAACCCCACGCGCTCTAGCCTTAGAGGCAATAACAGGAATTCGCGAATTTGGATCGGTAACCATCATCAAGCGCGACTTATCTTCCCCAACATCAACCACGCGACCAATCATACCAATGGCTCCCGTAACAATACTACCCTCAACAACATTACGATTTGTTCCTGCATTAATAAAAAGACTCTGATTAAATAAACCATGCGAACGACCAGAAATTTTCGCCACAACATAATGCGCACTTTTCGGGATAACAAATTTAAGTAAATTTTTTAATTCTTGATTTTCATTATTGAGATTAAGCGCCGTTACGTAGAGCGCGCGCATCTTTTCATTCTCTGCTTTTAACGCAGTATTTTCTTTCTTTGCATCAATTAATTCTTGAAAATTTATTAATAAATTAATGATAGAATTAAACGGAAAAGCCGCAAATTTTACAACAGGAAGAGACGCGCCAACAAAGGCAAAAGAGACATCGTCAGCAATATTTTTATTAACCTTAGAAGTGACTAAAAACCCCAGCGAAAGCGCTATAAAAAAGATCAACTCAATTTTTTTAAACAACCGCCCAAAATGGTGCTGCAGGCTGTAATTACTGATATTGCTATAGTTAAAATTGAGATATTGTTTCATTTATTAAAGCAAATTTACGCATCAAGCCTAATCCTGTCTAAACAAAACTGCACGAAACATTTTAATATTCTCAAGAACCTTACCGCAACCATTCACCACACAAAGCAAAGGATCTTCTGCAACAAAAACTGGCAAACCAGTAGCTTGACGCACAACGAAATCAAGGTTCTTCAACAATGCACCACCACCACTCAACACAATTCCCTTCTCAACAATATCTGATGAAAGCTCTGGCGGCGTGCATTCAAGAGCAACTTTAATTGCATCAATAATTTGCTCAACCGGCTCCATCAAGCTTTCCGCAATTTGTCTTTCGGTTAAAATCATTTCTTTTGGAATGCCATTTGCAAGGTCGCGGCCTTTAACCTCAATGGTTGCGCCATCACCATCTTCTGGTGGGCAAGCTGCACCGATTGCCTTCTTGATGCGCTCTGCTGTAGATTCGCCAATAAGTAAATTGTGATATCTTCTGATGTAAGAAATAATTGCGCTATCCATTTTATCGCCACCAACCCGCACAGAACGTGAATAAACGATGCCTCCAAGTGACAAAATTCCAACTTCAGTTGTGCCACCGCCAATATCAACAATCATTGAGCCTGTAGGTTCAGTGACAGGCAAATTCGCGCCAATTGCCGCAGCCATTGGTTCTTCGATCAAGTAAACTTCGTTAGCGCCAGCGCCTTCTGCCGCATCTTGGATAGCCCTTCTTTCAACCGGAGTAGAGCCTGAAGGCACGCAAATAATGATGAGCGGCCCGATCCAACTTTTAGTTTGATTAACTTCGCGAATAAAATGCTTGATCATCTCTGCCGCAACTTTGAAATCAGCGATAACACCGTCGCGCAAAGGACGGATGGCCTCAATTTTGGCTGGCGTTCTGCCCAACATCATCTTCGCAGTAGTGCCGAAAGCACAAGGAATTAATTTGCCGTTTTCATTGATAACCGCAACCACCGATGGCTCATTCAAAACAACGCCCTGATCGCGCACATAGACCAACGTATTTGCAGTTCCAAGATCAATTGCGATGTCTTTTGAAGAGAAAGAGAAGAATTTAAACATTACGTAAGGAATTTATTATTGAATAGTTGACATAGAATAAGCGCTAAATTTTAGAAATAAACGCTAAATTTTAGAATTATGCAACTTTTCTAAACAGTTGATATAAGCCAAGGCCGAAGCAACCAAAACATCGGTGCTCGAACCATTGGCGCTGAAAATTTTATTACCCTGCTTAAGCCTTACAGTAGTAGTGCCTTGAGCATCAGCGCTAGCAGTAACCGCATTAACTTGATATAATTCTAACGTTGCCTCGTGAGGAATTAATTTTTTGATTGCGCCAAAAATAGCGTCAACTGGGCCGTCTTTTGAGGTGAAGCTGGTTTTAGCGGCCTCATTGCCAATTTTTATTTCAAGATTCACTTTTGCTTCATCAGAAGTACCGCATTTTATATCGAGCGCAACAAGCTGGTAAAGCGCTTTGCTATTGGTTAGAGAGTCGTCTACTAAAGCAATCAAATCTTCATCGAGAATGTCTTTTTTCTTATCCGCCAATTCTTTGAATTTAACGAAAGTTTCTTGCAATTTTTCTTCGCTTAAATCGTAGCCAATCTGCTGTAGGCGGTCTTTGAAGGCCGCGCGACCAGAAAGCTTTCCAAGCGTAAGTGAAGTTCTTTCAAGACCAACCGAGGCCGGAGTCATGATTTCATAAGTCTCGCGGTTTTTGAGAATTCCATCTTGATGAATTCCACTTTCGTGTGCAAAGGCGTTGGCGCCTACAATCGCCTTGTTATACTGCACTGCAAAACCTGTTATGCTTGAAACTAATTTTGAGATGCGCGTGATCATTGTGGCGTCAACATTGGTTTCAGCGCCATAAAAATCGCCACGGGTTTTAATGGCCATCACGATTTCTTCTAGAGCCGCATTGCCAGCGCGCTCTCCGATGCCATTTATGGTGCATTCAATTTGCCTTGCGCCAGCACGCATTGCGGCCAACGAATTCGCCACCGCCATGCCTAAATCATCGTGGCAATGCGCAGAAATTATGGCTTTGTCGATATTGCTAACGTTATTTTTTATCGCGGTAATTAGCGCAAAATATTCATCTGGTGTTGTATAGCCGACAGTGTCTGGAATGTTGACAGCCGTGGCTCCAGCCTTAATCGCAGTTTCGATCGCTTTAAACAAAAAATCGTGGTTTGAGCGCGTCGCATCTTCAGGCGACCAATCGACCTCGGGGCACAAGCTGCGTGCCAGCGTGACACTTTCTGTTATTGCTTCAAGCACCTGTTTTTCATCCATTTTCAACTTAAATTTCATGTGAATTGGACTAGTGGCAATAAAAGTGTGAATGCGCGGTTTAGTCGCTGGTTTAAGGGCTTCGGCAGTTCTTTCAATATCTGATTTCTTCGCGCGCGCTAAGCCGCAAATTGTAGAATTTTTGATGAGTTTCGCAATTTGATTTACCGCCGCAAAATCGCCGTTAGAAGCAGCAGGAAAGCCCGCCTCAATAACATCAACACCCATTTTTTCTAGCATTTTTGCGATAAGAAGTTTTTCTTCAAGATTCATCGTAGCACCGGGCGCTTGCTCGCCATCGCGCAAAGTTGTATCGAAAATTATGATTTTTTCTTTGGACATTTAAAGAATTTATTGGAAATTTTTAAGAGGAAGAATTATGACTAAAGGCAGTTTATTTGCAAATATTGATTTTAAATAAAGTCGATATTTTCACTAAAATATATTGCTATAATTCCTTAGAGCCAGTTGCCTTTGCAACGAATAATATATAATAAAAATGTTTCTAAAAAAAGGCGACCTTGTTGACGTTGTAAGCCCCGCAAGCTCAATTACAAAAAATGAATTCGCTAAAATAAAATTATTCTTAGAAGAAAATGGCTTGCGCGCTAGGTTTCATATGGCTGGCGAACTTTTGCTAAAAAACAAACAATCACATAATTTTCCATCTTTCTCCGCAGAAAAGCGTTTTAAACAATTGCATTTTGCCTTAGAAAACAAAGAGTCGAAAGCAGTTTGGTGCGTGCGCGGAGGCTATGGCAGCGCCGATTTAATTCCGTTTCTAGAAAAACTAAAACCACTGCCAAGCAAGATTTTCATTGGCTTCAGCGACGTCACATCGCTCGGAATTTTTCTACAACAAAATTGGAATTGGAAAATAATTTATGGGCCAATGCTAGTTCAGATTGTGTTTGACAAGGTTTTGGCAGCATCAAAAAAGGCGATTATAGATTTTATTTTTGGCAAAAAAATCGAATTAAAATATAAATTAATAGAAAAAAACTCTGCCGCAAAGGCGTTATTTTCTATTGAAGACGAAATCGTTGGAGGTTGTCTCAGCGTGCTTGCATCGCACTTTTCTACTTCCAACCAACTAAATTGGCACAATAAAATCTTATTTTTAGAAGACATCGACGAAAGCGGCGAGCGGCTTGATCGCTATTTTTGCCAACTTGTACAAATTATGGCAAAAATAAAGTCTACACCGCGCGCAATCTTGCTTGGCAACTATTATCATGGCCTTTCATCACCCAAACAAAAACAAAATATCGCCTTCGCCATAAATAAATTGGCGGATAGATTGCAAGAAAATAAAATCAATATTCCGCTTCTTGAAGAAAAAACAAAATGCCTCGGACACGCAAAAAATATGATGCCGCTTCTGATCGGAGAAAAAGCAAAGATTAGCAATAATATGATAACACAAAAATTTTCTTGATATTTTTTTTAAGAAACCAAAGCAGAAATCTGTTTGTATTTTTCAGAAATAAAACTAATGTTTCGCTTTATTAAAATAAGCCAATCACGGCTTCGCAAAAATTCTTGATAGCAAAGATATGTCAACACAAGCAGGCGAACACAAAACAATGACCATCAACTTTGGGCCACAACACCCCGCGGCTCATGGTGTGCTACGTTTAATTCTAGAGATGGACGGCGAAGTTATTACCCGCGCCGACCCGCATATTGGGCTGCTTCATCGCGGCACCGAAAAACTAATTGAGCATAAAACTTACTTGCAAGCGGTTCCTTATTTCGATCGCCTCGATTACGTTTCGCCAATGTGCCAAGAGCACGCTTACGCTCTATCTGTAGAGAAGTTGTTGGGCTGCAAAATTCCACTACGTGCGCAATATATTCGCGTTTTATTTTCTGAAATTACGCGCATTCTAAATCACATCATGGCCGTAACCACACAGGCTCTTGATGTTGGCGCGATGACTCCGCTTTTGTGGCTTTTTGAAGAGCGCGAAAAAATGATGGGATTTTATGAGAAAGTTAGTGGCTCGCGCATGCACGCTGCCTACATTCGTCCGGGTGGGTTGAGTCAAGATTTGCCTGCGGGATTATTGGAAGAAATTATGGAATTCGCCGGAAATTTCCCGAAATTGCTGCACGACATGGAAGATCTCCTCACCGAAAACCGCATCTTCAAGCAGCGTATGGTTGAAATTGGAATTGTCAGCAAGCAAGAAGCGCTAGATTGGGGCTTTTCGGGCCCAATGATTCGTGGCTCTGGCATCGCGTGGGATCTACGAAAATCACAACCTTACGAGGTTTATGGCGAGCTCGATTTTGATGTTCCCGTAGGCAAACATGGCGATTCTTATGATCGTTATTTAATTCGCGTTGCCGAAATGCATGAATCTATCAAGCTAATCAAGCAGTGTTGCGAGCGCATGCCTCAAGGCGCCACATCGGTCAACGATCACAAAATTACGCCGCCAAAACGCTCTGAAATGAAGCATTCGATGGAAGCACTTATTCACCATTTTAAACTTTACACCGAAGGCTATCACGTGCCTGCTGGAGAGGCCTATGCCGCGGTTGAAGCGCCTAAAGGTGAGTTTGGAGTTTACCTAATTTCTGATGGCAGCAACAAGCCGCATCGTTGTCGTGTAAGGGCTCCCGGCTTTGCGCATTTACAAGCTTTAGATTTTATGGCGAAGGGTCATATGTTGGCAGACGTTGTCACCATTATCTCTACGCAAGATATTGTGTTTGGCGAAGTCGATAGATAGGCGTATTAATTTCATCATCATAAATAAAAACCAATCTCTATTTTGGAGAAAAATTTCATGTCAAAATCACCTACAACAAGCGTAAGCGAAGCTTCGTCATTGCAGCTAGCCCCTAGAACCAAAAGCACCATCGGCGTTATTGGAGTCTCTCCCCTAAAGGTTGCAGAGTTAAATCAAAAGATTGTTGAATATGGCGGCGCACTAGGATTTCTTGATGACCAAGACCATCCAGACCTGCTAGCCGTTGGAATACCAATCAGCCAAGGCAAAAACAACTTGCGCGATGCTGCAAATTTATGCGAAGATTTTGGATGCGATGTAATTGCAATTCCCGGCAGCGCCTCCGAAGCAGATCTAGCTTACATAACCAACAACAAAGCATTTGCAAGTGACGATCTAGACCAATTAGCGAAGCAAGTAGTAGATTATGCTGTATCGTTAGCCGCAGCAAAACGCCCTAGCCTCACCCACAAAAATAATGGCAATGATGATCACCTAGTTTACCGCAATCTTCGTGAGGACGAAGAAGCGAGACAAGCCCGAATGGAAGCCAGAAAAGAGCAAAATGGATACCCGTTATTGACGCAACACCAAACTGTAGGAGTCCTTGGTGGTGCTGGGCCTATGGCTAGCGCCGTTATGTGTCAGCGTCTGGCTGAACGAGGCGTGCCATTTATTCATTGCAGCGATAATTCTGCGCCCGGAAAGCACCCTTTCGAAATGGGGGTAGGGCCGCATTACGCTCCCCATTACGCCAACATTATGCAATTTTTTCAGGCGATAGAAGTGAGTGCGATAGCGATACCTTGCAATACTGCCCACGCTCGCTTGGCAGAATATTGCCCGCCCAAACTTCGCGAAAAAATTATCGACATTCGCGAGTCAGTATTATCTCAAAATAAAGATTTCGACAGAGCCATTTTACTTGGAACAAGCAGAACAGTGGGCTTAATTCCTAACACCAAAGGCATATATGAAGAATATAGAGCGGAGCATTTTGCAAATGAAATATCATCTTTCGTAATACCGACACTCAAGCAACAAGAAAAAATAATCGGCGCAATTTACGATATTAAAAAAGGCAAAGAATATTTTGGAAGCGCCAGAGACAATATAATGTCTACAATTCAAGAATTGAGAGCGATAGATGGCAATGCTGATCTTCCTGTTATTTTTGTCTGCACCGAGTTAGCGCTTGCTTGCTCAGATCTAAAATTGGTTAATGAAAATATAAGTGATTCGTTAATGTGCTTGGCTCAGGCAGCGCAAACAAGATTACTAAAATCCTATTCTGCCCCTAAAGTTAACGACGAATCAAGATTTGCAGATACTTCTACTGGGCCATCTGAATTATCTGAGGACGAGCCCGAATATTCTGAAACAAAAAACCTTGGCAGCAATTCTTTGGAACAAGGCAACATAAAGTCACTTCTGCAAAAAGTAGAAATTATTGCGTGGAAAAGCGAGAGTGGTAACATTAGAATCACAATGCAGAGTAAGGATGCAACGACTTCTCTGGCTGCGTTGCGCAAATTTGGAGACGAGCTAAATAAGCTATGTAAAAATCCAGATTCCACAACAGATCGAGTAATCGCCACTCAATATAAGCCGCCAGCAATAACAGCCTCATTTCACAAGCCATTAAATCCAAAGCTTTCAGAATGGATAGAAACGAATAATATATCTCAAAAAGACGGAAACCCTAATCAAAAACAAGCAGGACGAAGCGTATGAAACAACATTCATTTTTTAAATTTTTCTTCCCATCAATCATTAAAAACTTTGTCCTAGTCTACAGAATAGCTGTTTTGGGAGTAATAGTGGTTGGAATTTTATTTATCAAATTAACGATCGAAAAAGAAAAAACATCCATCAAATCAAGTCTTGCAAATGCTGCTGATCAAATGGGTAAAATCATTTCTTACGACATAGACTATGTTCGATATCAACTAGATTACGCCTCCCACCAAATTGCTGACATGAATGGTGATAAAGAAAAAATCCAAAAATTATTAGCCACTTTTTCTGCAGGCACTTCAAACCAAATCGACGTAACTCTCACTTGGAACGCCTTTTCTTGGATCGATGGCAATAACATGTTATCTGTCGATGGCACATCAGGAGTCCTAAGTAGAGCGCTAAACATGACTCATCGAGATTATCTTAAGCTCACTCCATATAATGGCGGACAATTAATTTTTGGTCAGCCAGTTTATGGCGCACTATCGCAACGCCTAATAATACCCGTTGGAGTAGGCGTATCTTCGCGCCGAGACATTTATCTTGGCACTTTAGTCTTTGGTTTTGACATAGAAAAAATCATCACCAAGCTCGAAAAAACCATCGGCAATAGCGCCATAAGTTTTGTTTTTTTGCATGATGGAAAATATATTTTTGGCTCTGAAAATTTTAGCCACAATAATATTGAGTTTGTTGAAAAGAACTATTCCAAGCTAGATTCTAGCACGGTCGGAGACGGAAAAGCATTTTTTTTCAATAGCGTATTTTCAGAAAATCACTCCGAAATATATTTCAAAAAACTCAAGAATTATCCGCTACAAATTGTCGTATCTTACGACCAAAATGTTTACCACAAAAATCTAATTAATAGCGTTTTGAAGCAGATTTTATTCATTTTAATCGTGATACTTTCTTGCATAATTCTCTTCAATAAAATTCACACAAAAATCGTAAATCCAGTTACAAAATTATCAATTTTAGCGCAAAAAATTGCGGAAGGAGATTTTTCTTATAACGTTGAAACGCCTGAAGCAAAAGAGTTGCAAGACTTATTAGAAGCCCTAATACTTCTAAAAAATTCTTTCGAGAGAGAGGCGTTTTTAGTTGGACAACTCAAGTTAGCTAATCAAAAAATTGCTCAAGAAAATTTCAATAAAAGCGATTTTTTATCAGCAATTTCGCACGATATTAGAAATCCTCTGGCGGCAATAATTTCATTTTCACAATTCATAAAAGATGGCAATGCCGAATCTGAAAGCAGCCACAAAGAACTAGCGCAAGACATTGAAAATTGCGCTCTCGACGCCCTACAATTCATCACCGATTTAATGGATGTAAACCAAGCGGCTTCTGGAGAATTTTCGATTAATATGTCGCATAAAATCAATATTGTCGAAACAATCGCAAGATCAATTCGTATCAATCGCGACTTTGCGGTTAAAAGAAATATCGAAATTATCAACCATACCAACCCCAATTTACCTTTGATAAATCTAGATCAAAGGCGGATAAAACAAATTATTGTGAATCTGGTCAATAATTCTGTAAAATATAGCAAAGAAAAAACTCGAATCGAAATTGAGGCGAAAGAAATTATTGACGATTTGCAGCGCAAGTTACAAATCACAATTCAAGATCAAGGATTTGGCATGAGCGAACAAGAAGTAGAAAAAGCGATGAAAAAATATAGCACCATCGAAAATGAAAATAGCAACAGAATAGACTCTTTCGGATTAGGATTGCCGCTGGTTAAGCAGCTGGTTGAACTTCAAAATGGCACAATAAAAATTGAATCTAAAAGCGGAATTGGCACCAAAATTATATTAAAATTTGCCTATTAACACTTGTGATGAAAAACGAAAATCTCAACCCAAATCTGCAAACGGCGCTCGATGAAAGCGGAAATGAAAATGTGCTGCGCCCCCTCTATCTACGCGATTTTCTTGGCCAAGCAAAGTTGAAGGAAAATCTCGCAATTTTTATTTCATCGGCAAAAAATCGTGGCGATGTTTTGGATCACGCTTTATTTTACGGCCCTCCGGGGCTTGGTAAAACAACTTTGGCGCAAATTATTGCACATGAAATGGGTGTGGGTTTCAAAGGCACTTCTGGCCCAGTAATCTCTAAGTCTGGCGACCTTGCGGCAATTCTTACAAATTTGCAGGCGGGCGATGTTTTGTTCATCGACGAAATTCATCGGCTCAACAAAAATGTCGAAGAAGTTCTATATTCAGCGATGGAAGATTTTAAACTCGATATCATCATCGGTGAAGGCGTTGCCGCGCGTGCCATCAAAATCGATCTACCAAAATTTACGCTGGTTGGCGCCACAACGCGCGTTGGATTAATCGCCAACCCACTACGCGATCGCTTCGGAATTCTAACGCGTATCGATTTTTATTCTGATGACGAACTCAGGCAAATCGTGCTTCGCGACGCCAAAATTCTCGGAATAAAAATCGCCGACGAAGGCGCATCAGAAATTGCCCGACGCTCTCGTGGCACGCCCCGCATAGCCATTCGCCTACTCAAACGCGTGCGCGATTTTGCCGCCGCCGATATGGCCGAAATCATCACTCAAAAAATTGCCGATAAATCGCTAGAGCGCCTAGAAATTGACAGCGCTGGCCTCGATTCCTCCGATTATCGCTATCTCAGTTTTATCGCCAAAAATTATCGCGGCGGCCCCGTGGGAGTAGATACCATCGCCGCTGCAATTAGCGAAGAACGCGACACTGTAGAAGATGCAATTGAGCCATTTCTAATCCAAAAAGGCTTTATAGAAAAAACGCCGCGCGGAAGAATTTTAACAGAGGAAGCCTTGAAACACTTGGGTTTAAGGGCTTTTAAAAATGACGATAATTTGTTTTAGAAATTTTTAATATGTTAAATTTTATTAAAACTCACAAAAAATTTGGCCATAAAATTATTAAAAAATGTCTAAAAAAATTCTACTAATAATCACCGGAAGCATCGCAGCCTATAAAGCCGTTGACTTGCTGCGATTATTGCAAAAAAAATCTTTCGATGTTTCAGTAATTTTAACCAAAGCGGCGCAAGAATTTGTCACGCCTTTATTGGTTTCTTCGATTGCAAAAAATAAAATTTACACCGAATTATTTTCTGCTGACGATGTCGATGGAATGACGCATATCAAGCTCTCGCGCGACCACGATTTAATCATTGTTGCCCCCGCCTCGGCAGATTTTATCGCAAAAATGGCCAATGGCTATGCCGACGATCTCGCCTCCACAGTGATTTTGGCGGCTAATAAAAAAATTATAATTGCGCCTGCAATGAATGAAAAAATGTGGGAAAATAATGCAACGCAAAGAAATTTGAAAATGCTCGAAGAATCAGGCGCATCAACAATTGATCCCGCTTCCGATTCATTAGCTTGCGGAGAAATTGGTGTTGGAAAAATGCGCGAACCCTTAGAAATAGCTGCTGCAATCGAAGATTATTTTGCCAATCAAAATAAATTAGCTGGGAAAAAAATTATTATCACCGGTGGTGGAACCCGCGAATATATTGATCCCGTAAGATTTATCGGCAACGATTCTTCGGGCAGGCAAGCAATTGAGCTGGTAAAAGTTTTAAGCGAAATGGGCGCCGATATTGAATTTATCGCCGCTAATATTTTCATGAAAATTCCGCTAGCAGAAAATAAAATTACCCGCGTAAAAAGTGCCGATGAAATGTTTGCGGCGGTCCAAAATAAAATTGCCCACAATATCGATATTTTCATTGGCTGCGCAGCTGTTTCAGATTATAAAATAAAAAATGCCTCCACGCAAAAAATTAAAAAAAATACCACAAAAAATCTCACGCTAGAATTAGTTGAAAATATCGATATTTTAGATTTTGTTGGCCATTGCAAAAACCGCCCCGCTATAGTTGTTGGCTTCGCCGCAGAAAGTGAAAATTTAATTAAAAATGCCACGCAAAAATTACATAAAAAAAACTGCGATTTAATTATAGCCAACGATATTGAAAATGGCGCAATCTTTGGCGCTGTAGCAACGAAAGCCTATGTGATAGAAAAAAATTCAATACAAGATTTAGGTAAAGTTACAAAAAATGGATTAGCAAAAATTATTGCAAAAAAAATTGCAAATTAACCATTTTTTAAAACCCTTCTTAAAATAACAATCACAATTTGCGCAATAATTTATACATAGAAAAAAATACCAATTTTAGAAAAACTGCATCACACTCATTTGACGTAAAAAAACTAATCAAAATTATCTCTGATTTAGAAAAAAAGTTAGTATTTATCGTCATATCCGCACCACAACTTAAAGCAAAAATATTACCTAAAATTTTTTATTAAAATGGCAACCAAAAATTCACCGCAAAAAATTCTCAAAAAAATCTTCGGTTACGATAATTTTCGCGGCGAACAAGAGGCGATAATTAATCACATCATAAGCGGCGAAAGCGCTCTGGTGTTGATGCCAACTGGTGGAGGAAAATCTTTATGCTATCAAATTCCCGCTTTATGCTTAGAGGGCGTTGCAGTAGTTGTTTCGCCACTAATCGCGCTGATGCAAGATCAGGTTGCGGCCTTGCGAGAAGCTGGAGTAAAGGCTTCGGCAATAAATTCTAGCATCTCGGCGCAAGATATTTATGAAACAAAAAATCTCCTCAAAAATAACGAGCTAGATCTAATCTACGTTGCGCCAGAAAGGCTACTCTCTGTAGACTTCCTCTGCTTTCTCAGCGAAATAAAAATCTCGCTTTTTGCCATCGATGAAGCCCACTGCGTCTCGCAATGGGGCCATGATTTTCGTCCAGTTTATACCGAACTAAAAATTCTTGCACAAAATTTTCCAACAGTGCCACGCCTTGCCCTCACTGCCACGGCAGACGTCCCCACTCGCAAAGACATCATCGAAAAACTCAACCTCGAAAATAGCCGTATCTTCGTTGCTGGCTTCGATCGCCCTAACATAAATTACACAATCTGCGAGAGTAAAAATCCTAAAAAACAACTACTCGAATTCATCAAAGAAAATCACCAAAATGATAGCGGAATTGTTTATTGTATCTCGCGCAAAAAAGTCGAAGAGACCGCGAAATGGCTGAAGGAAGAGGGATTCAACGCTTTCGCATATCACGCTGGAATGGATAACAAAACGCGCCAAAAAAACCTCGAGAAATTCTTACTGAGCGACACAGTAATCATGGTCGCCACCATCGCTTTCGGCATGGGAATCGACAAACCAGATGTCCGCTTCGTCGCCCATCTCAACGTGCCTCGCAACATTGAGGCCTATTACCAAGAAACTGGCCGCGCCGGTCGCGACGGCCTGCCCGCCAATGCGTGGATGGCCTATAGCATCAGCGATATCATAATGCAGCGCAGCTTCATCGAAGAAGGCAACGCCGCAGACAACCAAAAGCGCATCGAGATCCAAAAGCTAAGCGCCCTAATCGGCCTATGCGAAGCCTCAACTTGCCGCCGCCAAATCCTGCTAAACTATTTCGGCGACAGTCACAAGGCCTGTGGCAATTGCGACATCTGTCTCAATCCACCCGAAAGTTTCGACGGCACCATCGCCGCCCAAAAAGCCCTTTCCGCCGCCTATCGCACTGAGCAGCGCTTCGGCACCAACTATTTAGTCGATGTTTTGCTTGGTACAGATGACCAACGCATCAAAAATTTCAACCACGATCAGCTCAATGTTTACGGCATCGGAAGCGAGTTCAGCAAGCAAGAATGGCAGTCAATTTTCCGCCAATTAATAGCAATGAATTTCCTCAAGGTAGATATCACAGGTCATGGCGGACTAAGCATCACAGCCGAAGGTCATAAATTTTTACGCAATAAAGAGAAGATAGACTTGCGTAAAATAACGATAAAAGCGAAGGAGAAAAAAGTAAAAGTTTTGATAAAAAATAAGGAAGAAAAAGGGGGGGTCAAAAAGTTGTCAATCATTACTCTCTCAAGCGACGAGGACAATGATTTATTCGTCAAACTTAAAGCCAAAAGACTAGAAATTTCTAAGACACAAAATATCCCGCCTTACATGATTTTCCACGATAAAACCTTAATCGCGATGGCAAATACTAAGCCAAAAAACTTGGAAGAAATTCTGCAAATTAGCGGGGTTGGAGAGGAAAAATTCAAGAAATATGGTGCAGTGTTTTTAGAAATTCTGCGGGAGGTTTGAATTGTCAGCGGCATATTTTTTCTCTGATTATATTCACTTCCTCTAGTTAGTATGCCCGACTAGCCATGTCGTGAGCGGCGCATCCTAACTAGAGGAAGTGAATATAATCAGAGAAAAAAAATACAGAACTCGCAAGTAGTAAGAAAGAAATTCAAACTAATGCCCGCAGACCCCAAAATACATCCTAGGTGCCGCTGGACGAGCATTATAACTCTGTTCAATCAAATGTGCAAAAGTAACATCATAAATTTTTTCCTGCCGAGAATTAATCACAAAACTAGGCTTCCCTTCACTATTTAAACAGTAATCATTTTGCATTAAAAGAGCGCGAAGCAATCTAACTTCAGCCTCAGTCATCAACGGATAATTATCGTCTTTGGATGAATCCTGATGCTTGAGCAAGAATTCCTCATCAATTGAAAATACGAAAGATTTTTTATCAGAAGCGCTATATTGCCTTACTTTACCGTAAAGCGAGGGATTGGTGATGCAAGCACTAACTGAAAAGGCTAGTGCCGCCAAAACTATAATTCGATTAAGAATTTTTATCATTTTTTTCTGCAGAAGTAGCGCTCGATTCAACAACAAAATCAAGCTTTTCTTTAATACGAGAAGCCTTGCCAGTAAGTGCTCTCAAGTAATAAAGCTTAGCTTTTCTTACGACACCTTGCTTTAAAACTTCAATAGAAGCAAGTAACGGAGAATAAACCGTAAACTTTCTTTCAACACCAACACCGCTGCTCATTTTACGAACAGTGAATGTCGCGCCAAAATGCTTTATATCCTTAGTTTTAGCGATCACAATGCCGTTAAAAGCTTGAATACGAGTGTTTGCACCCTCAGTGATTTTATATTTCACGCTAACAGTATCACCAACTTTAAATGATGGCAAATCTCTACCTTTAGAGATTGTTTCTATTTGCGCTTGTTCGAAATTGTGAATAAAATTTTTCATAAATACTTATCTGATATAAACCTAAAAATCATCGCTACAGCCCACCAAAGCGAGCCCAACGAAAACCGAACTTACTCAAAACGAGCCAACGGTAGAAAAAATTGGCGCACAGAATTATTCTGCAGCAGCCACCTCAACCACAACTCTGTCAACCAATTCAACGATTGCCATAGGAGCTTTATCACCAGTTCTAAAGCCACATTTCAAAATACGAATGTAACCGCCATTGCGCGAAGCAACTCTAGGCCCAATGCTTTTGAAAAGGCGATCAATGATCTCTTGATTAGCCAATAAAGATGCGATACGACGACGATTTGTCAAGGTATCTTTCTTTGTTAAAGTTATAATTTTTTCAACAAATGGACGAAACTCTTTTGCTTTTGGCAAAGTAGTTTTGATAAATTCATGTTGCAAAAAAGCTAGCGCCAAATTGCGCAACAAAGCTTTTCTATGAGCAGTATTTCTGCTAAGTTTTCTTCCTTTATTTCCGTGTATCATGATTAAAATTCCTTGTTCTTCATTTTTAATAAATCATCCAAATTTTGAGGCGGCCAGTCAGACAATTTCATGCCAAAACCAAGCCCCATATTTTTGAGATTTTCTTTCAATTCGTTCAGAGATTTTCTGCCAAAATTGGCAGTTTTAAGCATCTCTGCTTCTGTTCTAGTAACTAAATCGCCAACATAAATGATATTCTCATTTTTTAAGCAATTGTAAGATCTAACCGAAAGCTCTAACTCATCAATTGTTTTCAAAAGATTTTTGTTAAATTTTGGCTCAGAATCAAATTCCTTTTTCGCTGGAACATCAATTTTAGCAACATCGAAGTTGATAAAAACTTCCATTTGATCTTGCAAAATTTTCGCCGCAACAGCCAAAGAGTCGCGCGGA
>CAMCAW010000015.1 GCA_945872855.1 Rickettsia typhi
CATTTCCAAGTTGCTTTGCTAATTCTAATAACCCTAGTTTTGGCTTGATTATTTTTTGTGTTAATGTTGACATAAATACTCCTGTAAATTTTTTAGTTGTTATTTGTTAACAATTTTACAGAGTGTCGGATTAAATTCAAACTATTACACAAAAAGACGGGGCCCCTTCCCCAAAAAACTCAAACCCCTCTAAACATCCTGCAAGAAATTCTTCAACAATTTCGCACGTTTCGGATGCTGCAATTTCTTCAACGCCTTCGCCTCAATCTGACGAATCCGCTCTCTCGTAACCGAAAATTGACGACCCACTTCTTCCAAAGTATGATCGGTCACCATGCCAATGCCAAAGCGCATCCGCAGCACACGCTCCTCGCGCGGAGTTAGCGACGAAAGCATCTGCGCCGTCATTTCCTTCAACTTAGAATGCGAGGCCGCATCAAATGGCAATACCGCCGTTTTATCCTCAATAAAATCACCAAGAATCGAATCCTCATCATCGCCCGAAACAGGAGACTCTAAGCTGATCGGATCTTTCGAAGTACGTAAAACTTTGCGAACTTTATCTACCGGCATCAATAATTTATCAGCAATTTCTTGCGCGTCTGGCGTGCGGCCTAGCTCTTGCGTAAGCTGGCGCGAAGTTTTAACAATTTTATTGATGGTTTCTACCATGTGAATCGGAATGCGGATCGTGCGCGATTGATCTGCAATAGCGCGGGTTATGGCTTGGCGAATCCACCAAGTAGCATAAGTTGAAAATTTATACCCGCGGCGATATTCAAATTTATCGACGGCGCGCATCAGGCCAATATTGCCTTCTTGAATCAAATCCAAAAATTGCAACCCGCGATTTGTATATTTTTTTGCAATCGAAACCACCAAACGCAAGTTGGCTTCAATCATTTCTTTTTTCGCCTTCAATTCGCCATCTTGGCTTTTGCGAATCTCATTGATAAGAACTTTAAATTCAGGCAATTCAAGCCCAATAATTCTGGTGATCTTACCAATTTTTGTTTGAATTTCGATGATTTTTTCTTCTTCTTTTTTTGCAAAATCTTGCCATTTTTTATCTTTGCTTTTGGCAAAAGTTTTAACCAAATCTTCACCAGCAGCAACTGCAAGATAATTTTTCAAGAAGTCTGTGCGCTCAATGTGGTAAAGGCGCGAGAGCTGCAATAAAGAAACCTCGCTATCAATAACTTTTTTGTGACCTTCATAAAGTTGATCAACCAAAGCTTTAATCAACGAATCGTTAAAACTAACTTCTGCAGCAAGCTTTTCGAACTCATCTTTATATTTGATTATGTCCTTGTCTTTCTTGACTTCGGCGGCAGTTTTATTTTCTGATTTATCGATAATTTTTTGACAAACAACCGCAATTCTTTGGAATAAATCGAGCATTTTCGGCATCAAAATTCGCTCCATCGAAACGAATGAAACCACGCTTTCATCGATCTCTTCCAATTCTTCATCTTCAAAAAATGAATCTTCATGCGCCTCGCCAACATCGTGAATTATCGAAGTAATATCTTCATCTGTATGGGCTTGCGCTTCAGCATTGGCGGCGGTTTGCTGATCGTTCGTCTTAATTAATTCTTCCAACTCCGAGTTATAAGTTTCGTCGATGCGAATAATATCGCGCAGCAAAATCGTGCCTTCTGAAAGGCCGTTATACCATTCAATAAAATGCTTCACGATAATCGGGCTTTGATAAAGCGCCTTCACGGTTTTGTTGCGGCCTTCTTCAATGCGCATCGCGATCGAAACTTCATCTTCGCGAGTAAGCAATTTTACCGTGCTCATCGACTTCAAATAAGTTTTAACCGAATCTTCGCTGCGCTTCTGGCTCTTCTCTTCGTCCTTGCCAATCACGCCTTCTTCGATGAGCTTTTCGAGATCTTCTTCCTTTTCAACAATGTTAATTTTGAACTCGGTCAACACATCAAGAATGCGCTCCATTTTATCTGGATCGACGTCTGAATCCATGCTCTCATTGATCTGATCGTAGGTTAAAAATCCTTGCGATTTTCCAAGAGTAAGTAATTTCTTCAACTTTTCTGAAAGCTCGCTCGATAGCCTTTTATCCTCGTCCTTACTGGTTAGAGGCTTTGCGCTTTCAAGCAATTGTGACTTTTTTTCAACAGTAATTATTTTTTTATCTTCTGGTTTCGCAATAATTTTCGCCTCAATTTTTGGCGCGATTTTCTCAAAATTTTTGTCTTCGATTTTCACGAAAGTTGTAGCAGAATTTTTTGCTTCAACTTTCGATACAATTTTAGCAGAATTTTTCGTCGCAACTTCAACTTTCTTCACCAAATTTTTAGACTTCGGCAAAATTTTTGCAACAGCCTTAAACGTTGATTTAAGTGGCTTTGTAGCTTTTGTAGAATTTTTTGCCGCAGATTTTGCTACAACTTTCTTAGAATTTTTTGCCGCAATTTTAGAAACTTTCTTCACAACTTTCGCAGAAACTTTAGCTGCAACTTTCTTCACCTGCACAACTTTTTTGCCCGATTTTTTCAACTGCTTCGCCGCCGCACTTTTTGCCGCTTCTCTCTTCACGCTACGCTCTAAAGTCTTCGTCGCAGTAACTTTTCTCTTCGCGCTGCGCTTAATCAAACGCGCCAAATTTTTAATTTTTTTCGTGCGAGTAACTATTTTTTTCTTCATCGTCTTTATTTTTTAATTATCATTATTGCATTGCTGCATTTTAAATTTATACAGAGCACCAAAAAATATAAATTTGAGCTTCGAATTACGAATTAAAATCGTAAACTTCAAATTCTAAATTCGCATCGAGGCAGTATTTTCTAGGCTAATATAAAGCAAAACTACTCGATCAAATCTTTTTCTAGCTCCAAAACTTTCTGCTCCAAAAAATTTCTGTAAGCGAAAATTTCTTTTATTTTTTCATTAATAATTGTGGTTTGGTAAGTTTCAATCTCGTCAATTTTCGACAAAGATTGTTTGTATTGTTGATCAACTTGAAGCAATAATTCTTTTAAGAGCAAAAGGCTCATCTTTTGGCTAATTTGTGCAATGCCAGATTCCTCATATTGTAAATCAAGGCCCCGCATGGTTGCAAGAAGATTTTTTATGTCGCGCAGATCGCCTTCTAAACCAGCATTCTCTAGGCTTGAGAGCAATATTTCGCTGCTAATTGCCTCGTTATCATCAATAAATTCTACGGCCGCGTCCTTGATAGTAGTGAGTTTATCACTTAAAAAATTCACTTCTTTGATGTCAAAATTTTCGTCTTTATGCCCCGCTAATTGCGGAAATTTTATGATTAATGCGATAATATTTTTCGCGAGATGATCTGAAGCGTTGCTTGGTTTGGCATAAATTGTTTGAATTAAATTGCCAAAATTATGCGCTGGTTTTATGAAATTTTGTTGCCCATTTTGTGGATATTTCGCAGAATTTTTACTATTCTTAAACGGCGCACGACCTAGAGAATACAAGGCGTCCTTGCAAAATAGAGAAAAATATTTCTTCGTTGTCGCATCATTAATAACCGCGATTTTTTTTGTTAATTCTGCCTCAATTTTTGCCTTATCTTCGGCGCTAATTTCGGTTTTTTTCTCAAGGCCTAAATCAAGAAGAGTGAACTCTATCAAGGCTTGCGAGAGATTTGTTCCATTAACAAAATTTTCCTCCAACTTTGCCGCGCCAAAACTTTTGACGAAATCGTCAGGATCCATCTGGTTTGGCAAAAATGCAAAACTGATATTTTTCTTGCTGCTAATTAACGGCAAAGCAATTTCAGAAACACGTTTTGCAGCCCGCAAGCCAGCGCTGTCGCCGTCTAAGCAAATTACAATTTTATCTGTAATTGCAAAAAGTTCGCGCAAATGATTTTCGCCAAACGCGGTTCCAAGTCCCGCCACAACATTTTCGATGCCGCTTGCAACCAATGAAATCACGTCCATATAGCCTTCAACCACCACCGCATATTTTTTTTCGAAGATCGGTTTTCTGGCGTTAAAAAAATTATACAGCGTTTGATTTTTCTTGAAAATTTCGGTTTCAGCAGAGTTAAGATATTTTGGCATGTCTTGCGCCACAAGAACGCGGCCGCCAAAAGCAATGACCCGATTTTTTTTATCGGTGATCGGAAAAATTACACGATTGCGAAATTTATCGTAAATTTTTTGCTGATCGTTTTTGGCGATAACACCGCTGCGCAATATTTCTGCCTCTGTAAAGCCCAAAGCGGATAAAAATTTATGCAGCGCGTCATAAGAATTTAGCGCATAACCAAGGCGAAATTTTTTAATAATTGCAGCACTCAAACCACGTTTAGCTATATAAGACTTGGCTTCGCGGCCAGTTGATTCTTGCAGATTTTTTTCAAAAAACTCGCTGATTTTTTCTAAAATTAAATAATCGCGATCAACTTTTTCTTCGCGCACCACATCAAATTTAACCTGCGGAATCTCGATTCCATGGTCATCGGCGAGTTTTTTTATGGCATCAGGAAATTCCAATCCTTCGCTTTGCATAACAAAGCTAACCACGTCGCCGTGGGCTTGGCAGCCAAAGCAATGGTAAAATCCCTTCAAATCATTGACGGTAAAAGATGGAGATTTTTCATTGTGAAATGGGCAGAGGCCCGTGAATTCTTTGCCGCGCAGCTTGAGCTTGACCTTCTTTCCAATAACTTCAGAAACAAGAATTTGTGAGCGTAATTTATCTGGAAAATCTTTGGGAAAACGCATCTAAAAATAATTTTTGGCTTGCATTTAAAATGTGCGAGACCATGTCTATGTAAGGCTACACGCTGCGCTAGCGAGACTTTTGCTATTTTGAAATTGACACAATTTAATAACTATAATTCCACATAAAATCAAACACAGTCATAATTGCAGCAAAACTTATTGGCACAGAAAAATTGTCATCAACCCCGAAGAAACTTGGGCGCGCTTCGATTATTGTGGCGCAGAAAAGTGCAAAAAATCCAAATAAATAAAACCATAATCTTGAATCAAACATTCCGCCGCAAGCAAAAAGCACGATTAGCCCGCTGATATAAAAGGCTGCCGAGCCAAAAGTTGATTTCTCAAAAAATGGTTTACTGGGAAAAGTGCGACCGATAATTGCAGCAAAAGTGTCTGAAATTGCCAAAATTACAAATGCCGTAATCGCAATTTCTTCGCTGCAAATTAAAAATATTATACTAGCTGCAGCCAAGGCCCATGTGGCTCCACAGAAATGCTCACCACTTAATTCATGTTGACGCAAAATTGAGTTGAAAGATTTTGTGAAGTAAAATTGCAGCTTGATATTTTTGCGACGATAATAATCTACTCCACCAACAACAAGAGCGATTGGAGCTATGATAGCCAAGGCTTGCCAACGTCCTAGCTCATAAAAAGCAAGTGGCAAAAGCAATATTAAAAGGTGAAATGATTTGCGCAAAATTTCGCGTCCAGAAGAAAATTCGGTCATTTTTTTTCAGAATTTTGATAAACTACAACTTCGTTTTTATTTGAATATCCAAGCGCTCTACGCGCTTCTTCGTCAAGCAAATCAAGGTCTAAAGATTCGACATTCATTCCCTCAACCATATTTTTTTTCACCTGCATTTTGTTGGATAATTCTTGCTTCACTAAATCGTGATTAGCAATTTTTTGCTGCAAAGAAAAATAAGCAAAAATGCCCTTCTGGCCAAAGAAAAAGCAGGATAGAAAATAAATTATAATGGCAAAAAAAGCAAAATAAGAGACAAAAACTACCTTAGAAATGTTATGTTTTTTAACAAAATCGTAGATTTTCATTTATAAAATTGAATGAGAGGATTTGGTTTTCTACAAAAAATAATCCGCAAACTGGCACAAATCGCTAGCTTGCGGGCCGCATAAGCTGCGAGCCTATCTTTGCGCAATTTTATAACCGAATATTATCGTGGATAACAAACTTCTTTTACTGCTGCCACAATATCTTTAACCTTCGGCAAAGCAAGTCGCTCTAGGTTTGCTGCGTAAGGCAAAGGCGCATCAACCGAAGCCAAGCGCTTAACTGGCGCATCTAGATAATCGAACGCCTCTTCCATCAACATTGCCGAGATTTCGCTGCCAATTGAAGCAAAAGGAAAACCTTCTTCTGCGGTGACGCAACGGCCAGTTTTTTTCACCGATTCAATGATGGTTTCACGATCGAGTGGACGAATAGTGCGCAGATCTATAACTTCAGCTTCAATTCCTTCTGCAGCCAGCTGTTCTGCGGCCTCAAGAGCATATTTTACCATCAAAGAAAAGGTGACAATTGTAACATCAGAGCCTTCGCGCAGAACTTTTGCTTTGCCAATTTCTACGATATGATCTTCGTCATATTCTTCTTCAAAAGAGAAGCCGTAAGAGATTTCATTTTCAAGGAAAACAACTGGGTTTGGATCGCGAATTGCGGCCTTTAGCAAGCCCTTGCAATCGGCGGCGCTGTATGGAGAAACCACCTTTAAACCAGGGATAGAACCATACCATGCGGCATAGCATTGCGAATGTTGCGCCCCAACGCGTGAAGCAGCACCGTTAGCGCCACGAAACACCATTGGAGAACTAACTTGCCCGCCCGACATATAGCAAGTTTTTGCCGCAGAATTGATAATTTGGTCAATTGCTTGCATAGCAAAATTGAAGGTCATGAATTCAACAATTGGCTTCAAGCCAGAAAAGGCTGCACCTACAGCCAAGCCAGTGAAACCATGTTCAGTAATTGGAGTATCGATTACTCT
The DNA here is from genome assembly GCA_945872855.1 of Rickettsia typhi. Taxonomy (GTDB): domain Bacteria; phylum Pseudomonadota; class Alphaproteobacteria; order Rickettsiales; family UBA1997; genus CAMCFD01. The sequence continues at coordinate 6,734 of CAMCAW010000015.1, forward strand.
TTTTGGGCCAAATTCTGCCAATAAACCTTGGGTTATTTTGTAAGCACCATTATATTCTGCCACTTCTTCGCCCATAATAAAAACTTCGGGAGTTGTGCGCATCTCTTCTGCCATGGCCTCACGGAGGGCTTCACGAACTGTAATTTTTCTAAGCATAAATCTTTAAAATAATTGAATCCAACTAGACAGACTAGTTAGAGTGAAAAGTTCTATTTTTAATTCCGACTAATACCTACAGCCTGCTGGCTAAATGGCATTAATTAATCCTTGTAAATCTCGGTCATTAACTCGCTTTCATCAGGTTCTGGGCTGTTTTTGGCGAATTCTACAATATCATTTACTTCATTTTTAACCTTATTATCAATCTTTTCGATCTCGCTTTCTGAGGCAATTTTACCATCGAGAATGTGCTTGCGTATTGTGTCTATCGGATCTTGCTCTTTTTTGCAATTAACTTCTTCTTTGCTGCGATAGGTCGCCGGATCAGACATAGAGTGGCCGCGATAGCGATAAGTGTCCATCTCTAAAAGCATCGGACCATTGCCGGCCCTTACAAAATCAACGCATTTCTGCCCTTCACGAATTACATCAAAAACATCCATGCCGTTAATTTTTACACCGGGAATGTTAAAACCTTCGCCGCGCCTAGAGAGATCATCGCTTGAAGAGGCGCGCGATTGTGAGGTTCCCATTGCATAATGGTTATTTTCGATGATGAATAGCACTGGCAAATTCCACAATTTTGCCATGTTGAAACTCTCGTAAACCTGCCCCTGATGCGCCGCGCCGTCACCAAAATAGCAGAAAGTCACGTTATTATTACCTTTATATTTATCGGCAAAAGCAAGGCCCGCACCAATTGGCACCGAGGCTCCTACAATTCCATGTCCGCCGTAAAAATGATTTTCGAGATCGAATAAATGCATCGAACCACCTTTGCCTTTAGAAGAGCCGTCGCTACGCCCAAGCAGCTCTGCCATGATTTTTTTCGGGTCAGAGCCAACAGAAATCATGTGGCCGTGATCGCGATAAGTTGTAATGACTTTATCGCCTTTTTGCATTGTATGATGCATGCCCGTGGCTATAGCTTCTTGCCCAATATAAAGGTGACAAAAACCTGCGATGAGCCCCATACCATAAAGCTGTCCCGACTTTTCTTCGAAGCGACGGATCAACAGCATTTCTTCGTAAAATTTAAGGAGTTCAGCCTTAGAGAAATTTGGCTCAGAGGCCTTAGAATTATGTCCTAACTTCGACTTTTTTGACATTGCGCTCGTAAAATTTTGTATTATCAAACCCGCTAAAAACGGCTGAATTTAAATGAAATCTTGTAAAAGTCAAACTTGATAATTTTTCGTCGTTAAACTTACAACTCATTGATCTCAGCTCGATTTTTAGCAAAATCTATAACATTTTTAATAAAAATGATCCCAACTTAATAACGCCAAACACCACCGCAACTAGCAAAGCGATCAATAAAACATTTTTTACGATACTTTCTAGAATCAACTTTTTAATTATGTCGATTTGGCGAAGCTCTTTTTTTTCATCGATTATTTTATCGACACCCAAAGAAGAACTAGATTTTTTTACGCCATTCTGTTTTGATATTTCACTATCCACTTGATCTTTCATAAAATTCACTGCGATCCTAATCTTGTTGGTTGAATTTTCATTAAAAGTAAAATGACTGAATTATTTCTTATCAAGCCTTTTTTAGCACTAATTTTAACCGCCGCAACCTCTTCTTTGCTTGGCGTTTTTGTGTTATGGAAAAAATTATCCTACTTTGGCGATGCAATTTCGCACTCAATTTTGCTTGGCGCGTCTCTTGGCGCAGCTCTAAGTATCAATCCTGATTTTTCGTTAATTTTTTTCGCCATTATTTTTGCGTTGCTCGTTGGTTTTATGTCGCAAAATCGCTATTTTTCTAAAGATACAATCATTACAATTTCATCTTATTTTTGCGTTACTTTGGCAATTGTTGTTAACGATTTTTCTGGCAAAAATTTTGATTTTTCTAATTATATTTTTGGTGATGTGTTATCGGTTGAAAGCCTTGATATTATTGCGTTAACGGCAATATTTATAACAACAATTTTCTTTACAATTTTTGCTTTTAAGAAAATTTTATTGATGAATTTAGCTAATGATTTAGCGAAAATTGAAGGAATAAAAATTAAATTATGGGACGGTGTTTTTTTAATTTTGCTAACACTTACAATCGCAATGTCTGTAAGGATTGTCGGGGTTTTATTGGTTACGGCATTATTGGTTTTGCCCGCAGCAATTGCGCGGTTATTTTCTCACTCAGCATTGCAAATGTTGCTGCTGAGTATTGTTAGTGCGATAGCGGTTTGCGCCTTTAGTGGTGCAGCTGCGCAGTATTATCAAGTTTCTGCTGGAGCACTTTCTGTTTTAGCCTTGAGCTTGATTTTTATGCTTGGGCTGGTGATTAAAAATATTAAGGCTTAAGTCTGTCTTTCTTGAAGATTTGCAACAATAAAACACAAAAATGAATCACAAAAAGAAAATTGCCATAATATTATTCAACCTTGGTGGACCAGACAAACTAAGCTCTGTAAAGCCATTCTTGTTCAACCTTTTCAACGATTTCGCAATCATAAATTGGCCACAACCTTTTCGATTTTTATTGGCACGCTTTATTTCAAGCAGGCGCGAAAAAAAATCGCAGAAAATTTATGCACAAATTGGCGGAAAGTCGCCGATCCTTGATATTAGCGAGGCGCAGGCCCATGCTTTAGAAAAAGAATTATCGTTTTTTGGCGATTTTAAAGTTTTTGTTTCAATGCGTTATTGGCATCCAATGTCGCAACAAGTGATTAAAAATATTTTTTCTTATCAGCCCGAGCGCTTGATTTTACTGCCCTTATACCCGCAATTTTCTAGCACAACCACCGCTTCATCTTTTACAGATTTCTTAGAAAAATTTTCTGCCGAAAAGAAAAAACGTAATGTTGAAATTGTCGTGCAGCAAGTCTGTTGCTACTTCGAAGAGCCTGAATTTATTTTAGCTCACGCCAAATTAGTGAAGAAAACTATCGCCAGATTTTATGATAATTTGCAAGATTTGCGTCTTTTATTTTCAGCACATGGATTGCCCAAAAAGCTTATAGATCAAGGCGATCCTTATGTTTTTCAAATTGAAAAAACTGCAGAAAAAATTGTTGAAAATTTGCAACAACTTTTACAAAAAGAAGGGCATTATCCCAAAAATTCTTCGATAAATTTAGTAGAAAATAAACCAGACTTAATCAAATTTGATACTAAAGTTTGCTATCAATCAAAAGTTGGGCCCCTAGAGTGGACTGGCCCCAGCCTAGAAAATGAAATACGCCGCGCTGCGCTAGATAAAAAAATTCCCGTGATAATTCCGGTATCCTTTGTTTCTGAACATTCTGAAACTTTGGTTGAGCTAGATATTGATTATCGTAATTTGGCAAAAACGCTTGGAATCCGCGATTATCTAAGAGTGCCAGCGCTTAATACTGATGGAGATTTTATTCAATCACTGGTTGAAATATGCAAAAAAGTTTCTACCTCTGAGGGGGAAATTTTTTCTGGATGTGAAGCCAAGAGGGCTTGTGGCTCTAAGTTTAAGATGTGTTGCAATAATTCAATTAATACCTAATGAAACAGTCTTGCTTGCGGCGAATTAGCATCACGCATATTCAATTTTATCAACCACTCCTGCTTCGCTAAAGCCTGCCAGTCTAAGCTTGCAAGAATCACACTTGCCGCAAGACACAACTTTTTTTCCTGCAATAATCGGATCATAACAGCTGTAAGTGCTTGAATAATCTACTCCCAAGCCCAATCCTGTTTTAATAATTTCCTTCTTGCTCAATTTAATTAACGGCGCGTGAATTTTAACAGCACTAGAGCCTGTAGTGCTAGCGGCAGTTGCTAAATTTGCCAAATTCTCGAAAGCAGAAATAAATTCGGGGCGACAATCGGGATAGCCGCTATAATCAACCGCATTCACACCGATGAAAATATCGCTAGCGCCAACAACCTCTGCATAAGCCAGCGCATAGGATAGGAAGATGGTGTTGCGCGCTGGAACGTAAGTTATGGGAATATTTTTCGGCTCGATATTCGCAGAATTCTCGCTGCAATTTTTGCTACTAGAAATATTTTCACCATGTTTTTCATACGCAAAATCATGATCCTTCGGCACCGCAATCTCGGACGTTAGGGCCGATCCACCAAAAATCCGCAGATCAATCTTGGCAATTTTATGCTCTTTAACTTTAAATTTTCGCGCAATCTTTTTGGCAAAACTCAACTCAATTTTATGACGCTGCCCATAAGCGAAACTTAGCGCATAAACTTCAAATCCCATTTCTTGCGCAATGGCAATAACCGTTGTAGAATCAAGCCCTCCACTAAGTAGAACTATCGCTTTTTTCATAGATTGTAAATTGTGAATGAATAAACTGGCATTATATTTTCTAAATTTAAAATTTCATCGACATGTTTCCAATCATTTTGCCAAACATCGATCCGGTCGCTCTGCAATTGGGGCCGCTGGCCGTTAGATGGTATTCTCTTGCTTATATTGCTGGCATTTTATGCGCGATGCTTTTTCTCAAAAAGCAAAATGAGCAGCATAAAATAATGTCTACTGAAGCCTATGAAAACTGGCTGGTTTGGGCTGTGCTCTCGGTTATTTTGGGCGGTCGCGTCGGTTATGTTTTATTTTACAATTTCGATTATTTTCTTACAGATCCACTCGAAATTTTTGCGGTGTGGCATGGCGGAATGTCCTTTCATGGCGGGCTTCTCGGGGTTATTTTAGGAATGTGGCTCTTTGCCAAAAGATACAAAATTGATTTTCTGCGCTTGATGGATGTGCTTGCAATCATTGCTCCCATCGGGCTTTTTTTTGGGCGCATCGCTAACTTTATCAATATGGAACTTTACGGCAGAGTAACAGGCTCTAGCTTTGGCGTTATATTTCCTAATGCCGGAGATTTGCCGCGCCACCCCAGCCAGCTCTACGAAGCGGCGCTTGAAGGGCTTTTGCTATTCGTCATTTTATTTTCTCTTGGCAAATTCACGCAAATTCAAAAACGCTGCGGAGCCTTGAGCGGCGTGTTTCTAATTGGTTATGGAATTTGCAGAATTATCATCGAAAATTTCCGCGAGCCAGATCAGCAATTGGGGTTTTTATTCGCAAATGTAACGATGGGGCAAATTTTATCGCTGCCTTTAATTTTGTTGGGAGTTTTTTTAGCACTAAGAAAATCTAACAATAATCAGCGCCAGAATTAAACAGAGCTACCACTCGAATAATCAATATTTTTAAAGCAGCTTTCCATCTTAATAACACATTTCTTGCCCCCAGAAAAACATATTCTGTGCTAGCCGCGCTACTTTCTTCTGCAATAGCAATATCCTCAAGATGATCTTCAATTCTTACTACCGATTAAAACCTTGCGCGCATTATCTCTGCGGGATTTATGGTTTGAATATTAGGCAAAAACTCCGCCAATTTTTTACCCCTAACTTTAGAAGGCTTTTCCATCGATAATTTATAAATGGCCAGATCATCGTTTGATATTGCTCAAGTAACAATCTTGACAATTTCTCTTCATGCGCACCCACTAATACGAACGGCTCAATGCCCTCATAATTTTTGATATTTTTAGCCCCCGCATTTAATAACCGCACCACCTCATTTTTCTTATCCTCAACAGCTCGAGTTCTTACGGCCGCATGAAGCGCCGCGCTGCCATTAACATTTCTACAATCGTTAACTTCGGCGCCTTTTCTAAGCAAAAGCTCTACCATCTTAGGAAATACTGCGAACGCCACATAATATAATGATGTTACGCCATGAGAACTAATTGGGCCTTCATTAATAATTTTAAGCCTTTCATCTAGGGATATAATATCTAAAAATTTCTTCGTGTGACCTGTTGTTTTTTATCCACACCATCTTCGGCCAGCTTAACAAAAATTCACATTGAATCAAAAAAAGACCCTCAGCAACTTTTTGCATTATTTGCAGATCTGCCTCTTGCGATTGAAAATAAGGCTTGCCATCTCGCACCTCAAACCTGACCTCTTTTAGCAGTTTAAGAGATTTTGTCGTTTTATCAAAATATCTTCGCCAATATCGAGTTTAAATCAGCTGCAGCAAGCTATCTTTCTCTATCAATAAACTTGCTGAGCTGTTTTTGACATAAATTAAAGTGAAAGAATTAATCGGCGCGGATCCTCCAACAGCTCTTTTACGCGAACCAAGAATGTAACCGCTTCTTTGCCGTCAATAATACGATGGTCGTAAGAAAGCGCCAAATACATCATCGGGCGGATTTTAATTTCACCATTAATTGCCATTGGGCGATCTTGAATTTTATGCATGCCCAAAATGCCTGATTGCGGTGGGTTGATGATTGGCGTTGACATTAGCGAGCCATAAACTCCACCATTTGAAATGGTGAAAGTTGCGCCAGTTAAATCTGGAATTGTAAGCTTGCCGTCGCGCGCCTTAGCGCCAAGCTCGACGATGCCTTTTTCGATTTGTGCGAGATTTAATTTTTCAGCATCGCGCAAAACTGGAACCACCAAACCTTGCGGCGAACCTACAGCCACGCCAATATCGTAGAAATTTTTATAGACGATCTCATCGCCATCAATTTCAGCATTCACCGCCGGAATCTCTTGTAGAGCGATTACGCAGGCTTTTACGAAGAAAGACATGAAGCCCAATTTAGTGCCGAATTTTTTCTCAAACATGTCTTTATATTCGCTGCGCAACGCCATCACGCTAGTCATATCGACTTCGTTGAAGGTGGTGAGAATTGCGGCAGTATTTTGCGATTCTTTCAAGCGCTGCGCTACTCTCTGGCGTAGGCGCGACATTTTTACGCGCTCAACTGGCTCGCTAGATGAATCACTAGAGCTTGTAGAGCCAGAGCCCACCGAAGACGATCCGCCGCTCGCAGCAGAAACCGCACCAGCACTAGCTGCAACAGATTTCGCCGCACCGTTAGAAATGGCCTCAAGCACGTCTCCCTTAGTCACACGGCCATCTTTGCCGGTGCCAGAAATTTTTGCCGCATCAACATTATTTTCTGCAGCCAATTTTTTCGGCGCTGGAGAAAGTGGATGAGAACTTGATTCTGTAGCGCTCGCATCTTTTGGTGCCGCAGCCGCTTGTGCTGTTGAAGCCAATGCAGCCTTCACCGCGCCACCCTCTTGCATCAAAGCAATTAAATCGCCAACTTTTACATTCGCACCTTCTGCAACTTTAAACTCAGAAATCACGCCATCGCTTGGCGCATTTACCTCGAGCGTCACTTTATCTGTTTCTAACTCAACAATAAGCTCATCTGCTTTAACAGCATCACCAACTCTTTTGTAAAGCTTAGCGATTGTAGCTTCTGATACTGATTCTCCTAATGCAGGAACTTTTATTTCGATTGTCATTTTGTCAAATTTTAAATTTAAATACGGCTTTGAAACAAATTTACTCTACGCAAGCGCTTCGTCAACTAATTTTTTCTGCTCTTTTACATGGTAAGAATTATAGCCTGTCGCCGCAGAAGCAGAGGCAATTCTGCCCACATATTTTGCACGCGAATTTTTATGTTTAATAGCAACCAAAACTTCTTCGATTAGTTCGCTAACAAACTGCCACGCACCCGCGTTTTTAGGCTCTTCTTGGCACCAAACAATTTCGGCATTTTTATATTTTTTTAGCTCGGCTTTTAATTCTTCGCTAGGAAAAGGATAAATTTGCTCGAGTCTAACCAGTGCTATATCGTTGATTTTCTTGACTTCGCGAGCTTCAAATAAATCATAATAAACTTTACCGCTGCAAATTATAACTTTTTTAACTTGATCTGTAGCCGCTATTTGCAAGGTTTCACCAATTAGCGGACGGAAATTTGTATCGCTAAATTCACTCAAAGTTGAAACCGCCAATTTATGGCGCAACAGCGATTTTGGCGACATCACAATCAACGGCTTGCGATCTTTCGAGTGCAATTGGCGCCGCAAAGCATGGAAAAAATTCGCTGGATTTGTAATATTGCAAACACGCAAATTATCATCGGCGCAAGCTTGCAAATAGCGCTCTAAACGCGCCGAAGAATGCTCTGGCCCTTGGCCTTCATAGCCGTGCGGCAATAACATTACCAAGCCAGATTTACGCAGCCATTTTACCTCTGACGAAGAAACAAATTGATCGAAAATAATTTGCGCGCCGTTAGCAAAATCGCCAAATTGTGCTTCCCAAATTGTTAAAGTGTAAGGCGCCGACAAAGAATAACCATGCTCAAAGCCTAGAACCGCATACTCTGAAAGCACCGAGTCATATACTTCATATTTAGCTTTTTTAATTGGACTAAAAATTGAATGACGATCGCCATTTGTCGCATCATGCAAAATTGAATGACGATGCGAGAAAGTGCCGCGGCCCGAGTCTTGGCCCGTGATGCGCACAGGATAACCTTCATCTAGCAATGATGCAAAAGCGAGAGATTCGCCGCAACCCCAATCGATATTATTTTCTTCTAGAACCGCTTGTTTTCTAGCTTCAAGCTGTTTTACAATTTTTGTATTAGCGTTAAAACCTGCAGGAACTTGCGTGATTTTTGCAATTAATTCTTGCAATTTTTCTTTTGCAACAGCAGTTTTTACTGCAATTTTATCGCCATTTTTAATTTTGCTCCAAGCGCCTTTTAGCCAGTCTGGCTCTAGGGGTTTATATTGTTTTGCTAATTCGAATTCTGCCGCTAGATGCGCGTCAAATTCTGCTGACATTTTCTTATATTCATCTTCAGAAATCGTGCCTTCAGCAATTAATTTTTGTGAATAAATTTTTTCTAACACAGGATGTTCTTTAATTTTTGCATACATCACCGGCTGAGTATAGGCGGGCTCGTCGCCCTCATTATGGCCATAACGACGATAGCAAACCAAATCGATCACCGCATCTTTTTTGAAGGTTTGACGGAAGCGCGTGACGATATCTGTAACCTTAACTACCGCCTCAACATCGTCGCCATTAACGTGGAAAATCGGCGCTTCTATTGCCTTGGCAAGATCAGAGCAATAAAGCGTACTGCGCGAATCCTGTGGATTAGCGGTAAAACCAATTTGGTTATTGATGATCAAGTGCATAACCCCGCCAGTATTATAGCCGGGAACGCCATTCATCATCAAAGACTCGGCCACCGATCCTTGCCCAGCAAAGGCCGCGTCGCCATGAATTAACAAAGCCATCGCTTGCTTGCGCTCTAAATCTTCATATAAATCTTGTTTAGCGCGAATACGCCCAGCCGCCACGGTATTAACAGCCTCTAAGTGCGAAGGATTAAACGCCAAAGATAAATCGATTTTATTGCCGTCAATTTCGCGCGTTGAAGCATAGCCCATGTGATATTTCACGTCGCCCGATTTCGTAACGCCCTCAGGCATTCCGGGTGTTCCTTGAAACTCCGCGATCATCTGATGATAAGGCTTGCCCATTACTCCCGTAAGGGTATTCAAGCGCCCACGATGCGCCATGCCAATAACAATTTTTTTGGTTCCGCTTTTAGCCGCCACTTCAACCATCTTCTCGATAGCATTAATTGCTGAACCGCCGCCCTCAACCGAAAAACGTTTCGCACCCGGAAAGCGTTTATGCAAAAACTGCTCGAAACCCTCTGTTCTAATAACCTCACGCAAAATTTTAATTTTTTCTGCCTTCGTCAAATCAGAAAGCAACACATTTTCTGTTTCGCGAGTTAGCCAAGCTTTTTGCTCGCGATTAGAAATATATTCAAACTCTGTGCCCACCGAATCAGTGTATAAGCGGTTTAAGCGCTCAATCACTTGCGAAATTTTGGCTTTTTGCAAAGCTAAAACGCCGTTTAATTGTATTTCTTGCTCTAAATCTTGCGCGTTTAAATCGTGATTTTGTGGGTCAATTTCTGAAACATGTTGAGGTGGCAGCAACTCAAGCGGATCAAGGTTTGCCGCCAAATGTGCAAATCTTTGATAGGCCAAAATTAAGTTGTTAACACGAATGTTTAAATCTTTACTAGCACTTACTGCCGCTTGCTTCTCAGCTTCTTTTTTTGCAACAACTTCTTTTGCTTTTGCAGCTTCTTTCTTAGTATTTGCAGAAATATCGTAATCTTCTGAGCCTATGATTTTCACGCCTCTAGCAGCCCAAGATGGGCCTTTATAATCGGCTAAAATTGATTTAACTTCATCAGAATTTTCTGAGAAAAATTTCGCCCAAGATTGATCGATCGAAGACGAATCTTGTGAAAATTTTTGATATAATTCCTCAATAAAAACAATATTTGAACTGAAAAATTCTTGATTTTGCGCTAGTTTCTGCGACATAAAATGCTGTTTCCTTTATAAGCGGGACGCCTGTTGCGGCCTAAGTTAACGATCAGATTTACTCTGATCAAAAAATGGATTTTCATTTTATAAAACAACTTTGCGAAAGCAAGTGTTTGATGCAAAAATGGAATTTACAAAAAAAATTCTTGACTCTTAGCGCCGCGCCAGTCTAGGATTTTCACAATCTATAATTTTTTTCAAGCTCGTGAGTAATTTCAAAAACTCCCACATATCATCATCAAGCTTAGACTTTCAAGCTTGCAGCGCTGTTTATTTTTTTTGCTGTTGTTGCTAATTTTTATCCAACTGCATTTTTCTCTTACTCCCTCTAGGACAAACAACATTTATTAAACTTTATGAAAATCGCAAATAATCTTATCGAATTAATTGGCAATACTCCGTTGGTGCAAATTAATCGCATGAATCAATCGTCGGCTGTAGTGGTGGCAAAGTTGGAATATTATAATCCAGCAAATTCGGTAAAAGATCGCATCGGGGCAAATATGGTGGCAGAGGCTGAAAAACAAGGGCTCATCACCCCTGGAAAAACCACGCTAATTGAGCCCACCTCAGGAAATACGGGCATTGCGCTTGCTTTTGTGGCGGCAATAAAGGGCTATCGCCTAGTGCTGACAATGCCTGATACCATGTCGATCGAACGCCGCAAATTGCTAAAAGCTTACGGCGCCGAACTAGTTTTAACCGAAGGTGCAAAGGGCATGAAAGGCGCAATCGCTAAGGCCGAAGATCTTCAGCGCGAAATAAAAGACTCGGTTATTTTGCAACAATTCGCCAACAAAGCTAATGTAGAAATTCACCAGCGCACTACAGCCGAAGAGATCTGGCGCGATACCGATGGCAAAATCGATATTCTAGTTTCAGGCGTTGGAACAGGCGGAACCATTACCGGCGTTGCCTCGGCGCTAAAAAAGCGCAACCCCAATTTCAAGGCAATCGCAGTTGAGCCAGCCGCCAGCCCCGTGCTTTCAGGCGGTCAACCGGGGCCGCACAAAATTCAAGGCATCGGCGCCGGCTTTATCCCGTCAATCCTCGATGTAAGCCTAATCGACGAAATCATCACCGTCTCTAACGAAGACGCAATTAACGCCGCGCGCGAATTAGCGCTAAAGGAAGGAATCTTGGGCGGAATCTCATCTGGAGCCGCCGCCTATGTGGCTTTGCAAGTTGCAAAAAGACCAGAAAACGCAGGAAAATTAATTGTTTTCGTTCTGCCTTCTTGTGGGGAAAGATATTTATCTTCAGTGTTATTTGAACATATCGAGGGATAAAAATCATCTTTCAGAGCCCTATATCTGAGCATCAAGAATCACCACATCTTCATCTTCACTCAACAAAATCCCCTAAGGCAAAAAAATCTCTGTATAAAATTAGTCTTATATTAGAAGAATTTATTCTTATGAATTTTGCAAGCCGCCTTCCCGATATGCTCCGAACCGAGTTCGGCGTGCCGGTGTCTGAGGGCCGAAGTGTATCGGGAAGGCGGCTTGCAAAATTCATAAGAATAAATTCTTCTAATATAAGACTAATTTTATACAGAGAAATGGTAGCGGAGAAGGGAATCGAACCCCCGACACGCGGATTATGATCCCGCTGCTCTACCAACTGAGCTACTCCGCCATGAGAAATGAAGCGCGAAACGCCTCACCTAAAACATAGAAATCAAATTTTATGCCTTTGAAATAGCGCCTTGCTGAATTTTTAAAAGCTCAGAAGCCGCGTCTTTGGCCATCTCATACATCTTCGTCATTTGCAAAAAACTCATCGAGCCTTTTTCTGCCGTAGCCTGCACTTCAATAATTTCGCCATTTTGATTCAAAATAAAATTACTGTCAACCTCACATTTTGAATCTTCGTCATAATCAAGATCAAGAATTACCTCGCCACTGTAGATGCCGCAAGATATTGCTGCAACAGAAGCGGTAAGTGGATTTTCACGAATAAGCCCGCGTGCTAGAATTTTATTCACCGCTAAAGTTAGCGCAACAAAACCACCAGTAATTGCGGCGCAGCGCGTTCCGCCATCAGCTTGCAACACATCGCAATCGATGGTGATTTGACGTTCGCCAAGCTTGGCCATATCAACCGTAGAGCGCAAAGAGCGCGCCACCAAGCGCTGAATTTCAAGGGCGCGACCATTTGGGCGACCGTTATTATCGCGCGACATCCTAGAATGCGTAGAACGCGGCAACATCGAATATTCTGCCGAAACCCAGCCTTGCTTCTTGCCCTTCAAAAACGGCGGCACCCTTTCTTCTACTGAAGCATTGCACAAAACATGCGTATTACCGAATTTAATAAGGCACGATCCTTCGGCGTATTTATTGACTCCAACCTCGATGGTAACATCGCGCATTTGGTTTTCTTTTCTGTTTGAATGGCGCATGTTTTTATGTTAAATTGAAATATTTTTTTGCCGCAAGATCCTTGTTTTACTTGGCTCTGTAATGCATAGAATTCTATTCTACCGAGATTCCAATCGCTAATTCTCCATCATCAATTTTGGTTTCCGAGAAAAATTTTGCTTGCGATTGCACTTCTGCAATATTGCTTGCGGCCTTTAAATTCAAGCCCAAAACCTGCCCTTTAATATAAGAAGCAAAATTTTCTACCACCTCTAAAATCATTTTATTTGGTGAAAAAATAATAATATCAACATAGTCCGAAACGTTGAGATCAGCGGTTTTGCGGCTTTGTTGAATTGCACGCACAATATCACGCGCCACGCCTTCATCAGCTAAATCTTTTGTAACCTCAATATCCAGCGAGACCAAGCAATCATTGGTTTGTAGCGCTGCAATAACAAATTTTTTATCATTCTGATTATTAGTCATCAACTTAATTTCAAACTCGTCATCAACTAATTTTACTCCCGCAATTTCAATTTCTTTTTCGGCGACTTTCTTCCATTCGCCTTTGCGCGCCGCATCAGTAATTTCCTTAACTCGTGGCCCATATTTTGCGCCAATTTTCTTGAAATTAATTTGCAATTTTAGCTCTGCAACTCCTTCAATCTTTTCTTCAACAAGAATATTTTTAACATTAACTTCTTCGGCGATAATTTCTTTAAATGGCAAAATACGTGGCGCAATTTTTCCGATAATTTTCAACTCGTTCAACGGCAATCTCACGCGCAAATTTTTATTATCACGAATCGATAAAGCCGTGCTGCATATAGCTCGAACAAGATCCATATCCGCCACTAATTCTTGATCAGCATCAAAAAAAGAGGTATCGGGGAAATCTTGCAAATGAACAGAAATTTTACGATTAATCATAAGCACATTACCTAAATTACTGATTATATTTCTACAAAAATAATATTTACGCTTCTCGAAATATAGAATTCTCTACCCGATTTGCCCGCCAATATAAACATAGCGGAAGCCTGCCGCCACAACCCTCGAAGCATCAAGAATATTTCGCAAATCAACAATAATTCGCGAATTTGTAAGCTGTTTTATTCTATCGAAATCAAGCGTAGAATAATTTTTCCACTCGGTTGCAATCACGATTAAATCAGCGCCCTTTATGGCTTCGTAAGGATCTGCAAAAAACTCGATCTCAGAAAAATCGTGCAATTCTTTGCGCGAATTTTCAAGCGCCTCAGGATCTGTAGCGCGAATTTTTGCAGTTTTAGAAATGGCCTTGGCGATGCTAATAGCGGGGCTGTAGCGTATGTCATCTGTGTTCGCTTTAAAGGCCAAACCAAGCATCGCGATTTTTTTTCCAACAATATTTCCGCCAAGCGCGTCGGTAATTTTTTGTACCATTTTTTGCTTACGAAAAACGTTCGAAGCTATGACAGAGTTGATTAGAGAGAGGTCGACATTATTTTCTTTCGCCACATTTACAATGGCCATAATATCCTTCGGAAAGCAAGATCCGCCAAATCCGGGCCCCGGATTTAAAAACTTTCCACCAATGCGCGAGTCAAGCCCAATGGCGTTCGCGAGCTGCTTTATATCGCCGCCAGTTTTTTCGCAAAGATCGGCAATTTCATTTATGAAAGAAATTTTTGTCGCCAAAAAAGAATTGGAAGCGTATTTGATCAGCTCGGCTGTAGTGATGTCGGCATGCACAATTTTTTCTACAGGAAATTTTTGGTAAATTTCGCTGAGAATTTTTTTCGCTGCATCATCTTTGGTGCCAATAACGATGCGGTCTGGCGCCATAAAATCTTCAATCGCATTTCCTTCACGCAAAAATTCTGGATTTGACGCTACTGAAAATTCTAGTTTTGGATTAGCTTCCTTCATCACTTCTTCAACGCGAGCTCCCGTCCCTACTGGCACGGTAGACTTTGTGACAATAACTTTATAGTCAGAAGAAAATTGTGCAATCTCGCGCGCCGCCGCCATTACGTAGGATAAGTCGGCGCTGCCATCTTCATCTTGAGGCGTGCCAACCGCGATAAACACAGCTTTGGCGCCATCTAACGCCAACTTTAAATCTGTGGTAAAAGAAATTTTATCTTCAACCTCAATGAGCAATTCTTTTAAACTAGGCTCAAAAATTGGAATAATATTTTTTTGTAATTCACTAATTTTGAAGCTGTCTTTATCAACGCCAACCACCTCATGGCCTAGCTTCGCGAAGCAAACAGCGGAAACCAAACCAACATAACCTGTGCCAATAACTGCAATTTTCATATTTTTATTCTAAATTAACCAAAACGACCCGTGATATAGTCTTGCGTCTGCTGATTTGTAGGGTTGGTGAAGATTTTATCGGTGGTGTCATATTCAACAATTTTGCCCATATTAAAAAAGGCCGTCATGTCGGAAACCCGCGCCGCTTGCTGCATCGAGTGGGTTACGATAACAATTGTGAAGTTATCTTTGAGCTCATCAATTAATTCTTCAATCTTTGCTGTAGCAATTGGGTCTAGGGCGGAGCATGGTTCGTCCATCAGAATAACATCTGGCTCAATGGCAATTGTGCGCGCGATGCAAAGGCGCTGCTGCTGCCCTCCCGAGAGGCTTGTAGCTTGGTCGTGCAGGCGATCCTTCACTTCATTCCACAATCCAGCCTTAGTTAAACTTTTAGCAACCATCTCATCAAGCTGCTTTTTGCCGTTAAAAAGCCCGTGAATTCTAGGCCCATAAGCCACGTTATCATAAATTGATTTCGGAAATGGATTGGGCTTTTGGAACACCATGCCAACGCGGCCGCGCAACAGCACCAGATCTAGGTTCTTGTCGTAAATATTTTGGCCATCGATAATGATTTCGCCCTCAATTTTGCAATTAAGAATGGTGTCGTTCATGCGATTAATGCAGCGCAAAAACGATGATTTTCCACAACCAGAAGGCCCAATTAAAGCAGTAACGCTATTTTGTTTGAAATTTAAGTTAACATCAAACAAAGCTTGCTTTTGGCCGTAGAATAGATTGATATTTTTCGCTGCGATTTTGTAATCCATATATAAATAAATCTGTATAAATTTTTTGCAAAAACCTTGGTAAGTCTAACATAAAACACCTAGACACTGCTAGCTAATTAATTCGAGGCTTTTGCAAAAAATCTTGCAAAAAAATATAAAACATTTTTCCCTAAATGAAACTAAAAAAACTACTGCCGCGCTCGCTTTTTGGGCGATTTCTATTGATAATCGCCATTCCAACATTGGTTGTGCAGGTGGTAACGATCTATGTTTTTTTCTATGTCTATGTTGATTCGATCAGCAAACACATGGCTCGCAGCGTTGTTTCAGAAATGGCTTTCGTAAAAAGTTCGGTGGGAAATTCGGAGCGTCAGGCCATTTTGCACGATTTTTCAGAAAATATTGAACTGCATTTTTCTTTTGAAGAGCGCCGCAAATTCAAGAAAAAATCAAAAATCGCCGATTCAGATTGGAAGCGCAGCAAAATTTACCAATATATGAACCTCTTCCCGCTAATAGATCCGCTGAACCGCTTCAAATCTGAGCTCGAAAATTACAAACTCGCGCCTTACGAAATTTTTGAAAATCCCGAAGACGACAATTTCTTCATCGTTAAGGTTCAAACCAATAGGGGCCTGCTTTCATTCGATGTTCCGGTGAAGCGAATTACCAGCTCTAGCAAATATGTTTTTATTGTGTGGATGCTTGCAACTGCTGTAATCACGTCATTTATTTCGATTATTTTTCTCAAGAATCAACTGCGCCCAATTAGCTTTCTGAGCAAGGCCGCCGAAAAATTTGGCCGCGGGCAAGACGTGCCGAACTTTCGCCCCAGCGGCTCGCGCGAGATTCGCTCCGTCGCAATTTCCTTCATCAAAATGAAAGAGCGCATCGTGCGGCAAATTTCGCAGCGCACCGACATGCTCTCCGCTGTCTCGCACGACCTACGCACGCCTCTCACGCGCATGAAACTTCAGCTCGAAATGAGCAAAAATTCTGCCGATGAAGTTGCAGAATTGCAGCAAGATATTAACGACATGGAAAAGCTGATCGGCGAATATCTAAATTTCGCGCGGCATGAAGAGCGCGAAAAGGCCAAGCCCGTTCATCTGCACGAATTTTTGCAAGAAAAAATTATCGATTATTATGTGCGTTTGAATAAAGAAATTGAAACGCGCCTCAATATTCCTGTCGAATTTGAAATGCCGCTGAAGAAGCTGGCTCTAAAGCGCGCACTAATTAATTTAATTGATAATGCGTTTAATTATGGCGATAAAGCTATATTTTCGGCATCGCTCAGCCAAAATAATTTGATGATTTTGATTGACGATAACGGCCCCGGAATCCCTGAAAACGAGCGCCACAACGTGTTCAAGCCCTTCTACCGCATCGATAATTCGCGCAATCTCGATAAATCGAAAAAGTCGGGAGGCGGCTCTGGGCTTGGCTTGGCGATTGCAATGGACGCGATCACTTCACATGGCGGGCGCATGCGGCTTGGAGATAGCGCGCTTGGCGGCTTGCGGGTGTTGATTCATATTCCGATTTAATTCCCTAAATTTGAGGAAATTAATAATATCGATATTTTAATTTGACAAAATTACACTAAATTAAATTTTTTAAAAATATAAAAAATCATGTTCGGTTTCTCTCTCGCAGAATTAATTCTCGTTCTTCTCGTTGCGATAATTTTTATCAAACCACAAGACCTTCCCGAAATTGCCCACTTCTTCGGCAAGCTCTATTACAAGGCGCGCAAACTTATTGACGATTTAAAAATCCAGCTAAGATCAGTAGAAAAAGATTTAGGATTAGACGAATTAAAACACGAAATAAATCGCGGCATCGCGGAAGAAAAAATGAAAATTGAAGGCGCAAAAAAAGAGCTAACAAAAATTATTGATATTTATGGCAACTATCACGAGGTTAACGTAGAAGCGCTTCGCGACGATTTAAGTGATGAGGAATTGAAAGCGGAAATTGCAAAATATAACGAGATAAATTCCACAAAAGATCAGGAAGAAAAAACTCAATTACTCCCCAAATCATAGCGAAACCCAAACACCACGCGACGATGCACCTCATTCACCTTCGCATTCTGCGTTTTATTAATATAAGTTCGCTTATCGGTATCGTAAGAAACCTGCAAATATAATTGCCTCCCAATTGGATATTGCAAACGCGTTCGCATCTGATAATCAGCGGCCTCGTCACTAAAAAACATATAGCCGCGCTGAATAAAATGTAGCTTTTCCCAAATGTCAAACTCAGCCCGAAATGATGGAATTAGCGTGGTTTTTTGGTCATATTCCTTAACATCGCTATGCCCAATTGCCACGTCAATTTCAAGTAAATCATCGAAGAACATGCGCCCTACACCCGCAGCAGTAGTGATGTCGTAGTAATAAGTTGAAAGCGGATTATATTTGCTGCGATTATACAAAATGACATAATCTTGCGTATCGGGAATAACAATTTTGCTCGACATCTGAAAATCGTAAAGCTCAGAACTTGGCTTCAATTCATATTGGTTAGAAGCCTTCTGCGAGTAGTCTTTCTGATAGAAAAGATCTGTTTCGTTAATCCATTTTTTGCTACGATAAAAATGCCCCGCCAATATCACATATTGCTTACTGTCTTCGTCAGATTCATATTCGCCACTAAAATTAACATATTTGCGCACGCTATTATTGCGACTAAATCTATCATTGCGCGGCGCCACAACGCGCGAGCGATCTGTTTGATTGTTATCGATAGCATAAGCTGTTTCAGAATTTAACGCAGAAAAAAACGAGGCGAGTAGTAAAATCAGCAGTGGCTTGAATTTGTGGTGTGTCATAAAAATAAAATCTCCCAAATATTGCGTCGCCTTATTAGCAAAGGGCTGCGCACTTATTCAGAATCAACCATAAAAAAACGCCAGAAAGAAAAAATCTCTTTCTGGCGTTCAAACAAATAGAATAAAACTACTTTTTAGCAGCAGGAGCAACTTCAGGAGCGGCAACTGAATCCATAGGGGCCGGAGCTTCTACAGCAGATTCAGCAGCTTTTCCGCTAGTTAAAATATCTTGTTCGCTGTTAGTAGCGCCGTCGATTTCTTCGTTAGAAAGATCTGGCAAAGCAACTTCTTCGTCTTTGCTTTCAAACATCCAACTAGCGTGGCTTTTAACTTGTTCTGCGTATTTTACGCCAGCTACAAATGACAATAATGCCGCAACTGTAACAATAACTATTTTAACTGCTTTTGACATAAATTTAAAAAATGAAAGTTGAAGAAAAAAGAAAAAATTTGTCGCGCAAAATTAACCGTAAAAAAAATTAAATCAACATCAAAATAGGATTTTCGATATAATTTCTTAGAGCTTTTAAAAATTCTGCACCGACCGCGCCGTCTACAGATCTGTGGTCTGATGACAATGTAACATTCATAACTGTGGCAATTGCAATTTCGCCATTTTCAATAACAGGTTTTTCGATACCGCGCCCAACAGCCAAAATACAGCTTTGCGGTGGGTTAACGATGGCATTAAAATTATCGATGCCAAACATTCCTAAATTTGAAATGCTGAAGCCGCCACCTTGAAACTCTTCAGGCTGTAACTTTCCTTCCTTGGCCTTCTTCGCCAATTGCTTAACTTCAGCTGAAATTGTAGGAATAGATTTTTGATCAGCGTTACGCACAATTGGCGTGATCAAACCGCCATCAATTGCAACTGCGATAGAAATATCGACATTGTTATAAAGCAAGATAGCCTCGTCAGACCAAGAGCTGTTTGCCGCGGGAACTTTTTTCAAAGACATTGCCACCGCTTTAATCACCAAATCATTGACAGAAATTTTGTAAGCCGCAACGCCGTCAGTGCCCACTGCTGCTGCGTTCATCACTGAACGAACTTCTAGCAATTTATCAATTTGCAAATCGCAAGAAAGATAAAAATGCGGCACCGTTTGTTTAGATTCTAGGAGCCGCTTCGCAATCACTTTGCGAATGTTGCTATTTTTTGACGCCGTAAATTCTTGTGGATTGCGGCGAATAGCGCCTGCGCAAGATGCTCCGCTGCTAGCAAACGCCAAAACATCGTCTTTGATAATACGCCCGCGAGGCCCGCTGCCACTAACTTGCGCCAGCATCACGTTATTTTCTTTGGCAATTCTTTTAGCTAATGGACTAGCTTTCAGGCCTTTGTTATCATAGGCTGGCGATGCATTTGCAATAGATACAGATTTTGCTTCAACAGCCAATTGAACTGGCGCAACACTAGATGCCGCAGATGAAGCTGCGTCAGAATTAGCCGCGCCACTCGCAACGGCATAATTTTCGAGCGATTTTTTATCTTCGCCACCTTCAAGCAACAACGCAATCAAGCTATTCACTGCCACATTTTCTGTGCCTGCAGCAACAATAATTTTACCAAGAACACCTTCATCAACCGCCTCAACTTCCATAGTTGCTTTATCGGTCTCAATCTCGGCTATCACCTCGCCCGCCTTGATTTTGTCACCTTCTTTCTTCAGCCATTTCGCTAAATTTCCTTCCTTCATTGTTGGAGAAAGCGCTGGCATTAAAATTTCAATCGGCATGTTTATAAAAATAAGTTTTGGAAAGCGGAAAAACTAGCGAGATTCATGAAAATTTTCAAGGGAATATTTTATAAAACATCGATGGATTCTAAATTTTGTAGAAACTATTTCCGCGTATCAAACCCGTCGCGCACTGCTTCGCCGATAAAAATCAACAAAGTTAAAATTAAGGAAACCACCACAAACCCGCTAACGCCAAGCCACCAAGCGTTAATATTATTTTTCCCTTGCGCTAATAATTCGCCTAGAGATGGTTCGCCTACTGGCATGCCAAGCCCTAAAAAATCTAGCGAGGTAAGCGTAATAATCGCTCCACTCAATAAAAAAGGCAGGTTAGAAATAATTACCGCCGAAGCATTGGGCAAAATATGGCGCGTGATAATACGCCAATCGCTTGCACCTAGTGCCTTTGCAGCCATTACAAAATCGAAGTTCTTCAAGCGCAAAAACTCGGCCCGCACATAAACTACCAAAGACATCCAGCTAAAAATTAGCAGCAAGCCAATCAGAGTGAAGAAGCTTGGCGCTAAGATCGAAGACATTATAATCAGCAAAAATAAAACTGGCATCGCCGACCAAATTTCGGTAAAACGCTGCAAAAAAATATCAACCAGCCCAGCAAAATAACCTTGAATCGCCCCTAAAAAAATTGCCGTCATCGCACTAAAAAATGTTAGCACCAGACCGAAAATCAGCGAAATTCGCACGCCATAAATTACGCGCGCTAAAACATCGCGGCCATTATCATCAGTACCAAGAAGATTAGTAGCTGTAGGCTTAGATGGCGCAGCAGTCTCTAAATTATAATTGATTGTATCGTAAGAAAAATGCAATGGCGGCCAAATCATAAAATTGCCGCGATTAATTTGCGCGCCTTGATTATCTTTAGCACTTTGACTGTCCTGACCTAGCAAATCTTTTTTGTCCCCCAAAATCATTTTCTGCACCTCAACATCGCGATAATCAGCCTCCGTTTCAAAAACTCCCCCAAATTTTGTCTCGGGAATTTCACTAAAAATCGGAAAATAAAAATGCCCCTGAAAGCGCAGCATTATTGGCTTGTCATTAGCAACAATTTCAGCGAAAAGCGTGAGGCAAAAAATAGAAATAAAAAGGAGAAAAGAATAATATCCTCTTTTGTTTTTTCTGAATTTGGTGAACCAATTTTGCGACATGAATTTCGAAATATCTTAATTTAAGCAGTAGAAATTTTAAGTTATGAGAATCTACTGCTTAAATTATGATATTCTGAAATATATTACACGAAAATAATATGCAAAAAAAACGGCAACCACCCTCACGAGTGATCGCCGCAATTCCACGCATTTTTAAAACGATTATTCTTCAACAATCATTTCTTCAACAATCGGCTTGCTATGCGTTGTAGAGTGTGCCGCCATGCGATATTGAGCAGTTAACAACCCAGTACCCGCAGGGATCAAGCGCCCAACAATGATATTCTCTTTCAAGCCTTTCAAGTCGTCAAACTTGCCTTGCACTGAAGAATCTGTAAGTACGCGAGTAGTTTCTTGGAACGAAGCCGCAGAAATAAACGACTTAGTTTGCAATGAAGCTTTAGTAATACCAAGCAATACTGGTCTGCATTGCGCTGGTTTCAAATTCTCGGCGATCATTTTAGCATTGATTGCTTCAAAAACGTCGCGGTCAACAACTTCGCCAGCAAGCAGCGTAGTATCGCCAGAGTCAACAGCCTCAACACGTTTCATCATCATGCTGATAATTACTTCGATATGCTTATCGTCAATTTTTACACCTTGCATGCGATAAACTTTTTGCACTTCGCTCACCATATAGTTTGCGAATGCTTGCATACCAAGGATTTTCAAGATATCGTGCGGCACTTGATTTCCATCAACCAAAATATCTCCACGACGAACAAAATCACCTTCACCAACAAACAAATGCTTGTTTTTTGCAACAGCATATTCGATTGGATCTTTTGAAGCATCTTCAGGCTGAACAATAATACGACGTTTAGCTTTATAATCTTTGCCAAAGACAATTCTGCCATCAATTTCGCTGATAATTGAAGCATTTTTCGGTTTACGCGCTTCGAACAACTCAGCAACTCGTGGCAAACCACCAGTAATATCGCGAGTTTTAGAAGATTCTTTCGGAATTCTTGCAATAACATCGCCCGCTTTCACATCATCGCCATTAGAAACGCCGATAATTGTGTTAACCGATAGAAGATATTCTTTATCGCCAATAGTGATTCTAGGCTTCAGATCTTGCTTACTATACTGCTTCCAATCCATAACGATTTTGGTTGAAACGCCAGAAGCTTCATCGATTCTTTCGCGAAGCGAAACGCTTTCCGCCAAATCGTTATATTTAACTTCGCCATCAACTTCGGCAACAACTGGAATGTTATAAGGATCCCACTCTGCCAAATGCATAGCCTTTTGCACCACAGCACCATTTTTATGCAAGATTGCTGCACCATAAGGCAATTTATAGCTGTGAATTTCAGTTTGATCAGCAGGGTCCACCAAGGTAATTTCAAAGTTACGGCTAGTAACAATAATTTTGCCTTCGCGATTGATCAGCGTGCCTTTATTATTAAACTTCAAGACCGCATCAGAAATAGCAGAAATCGAAGATTGATCTGCTCCTCTTTGCGCCGCACCACCAATGTGGAACGTTCTCATTGTAAGCTGAGTTCCCGGTTCTCCGATTGATTGAGCCGCAATAACACCAATAGCCTCTCCAATACCAACAATGTCTCCATTAGAAAGATCGCGACCATAGCATTTAACGCAAACGCCGTCTTTGGCTTTGCAAGTAAGCACCGAGCGAGTTTTCATCAACTTAATGCCGGATTTGCCAATTGCATCAGCAATCGCTTCATCGATCATTTCGCCAGCCTTAGCCACAACTGTTTTGCCAGATTTAACATCTTCTAAAGGCACACGCCCCAAGACTTGCTCGGCCAACGAAACAACTACGCGAGCATCATCAAGAACTGGCTCAATAATCAAGCCTTCTGTGGTGCCGCAATCAACTTCAGTAACGATGCAATCTTGCGAAACGTCAACCAATCTTCTAGTTAGATAACCAGAGTTCGCTGTTTTTAAAGCCGTATCAGCCAAACCTTTACGCGCACCATGAGCAGAAATGAAATATTCAGTAACGCTCAAACCTTCTTTGAAGTTTGAAACAATCGGAGTTTCAATAATTTCGCCCGATGGTTTTGCCATCAAACCACGCATACCCGCAACCTGCTTGATTTGCGTTTCAGAACCACGCGCGCCAGAATCAGCCATCATGTAGATGCTGTTCGCCTCGCGCGGAGAATTATAACTAGAGATCATCGCCATCATTTCTTTCGAAACTTTATCTGTGCAATGCGTCCATTCATCGATAACTTTGTTGTATCGTTCGCCCGAAGTAATTAAACCTTCGCGATATTGCTGCTCAAGTCTTTTAACTTTAGTAAAAGAATCTGCCACATTTTTCTGCTTAGTTGCAGGAATGATCATATCATCTTTACCAATTGAAATACCAGCGTAACAAGCGTTCTTAAAGCCGAGAGCCATAATACGATCGCAGAACATCACTGTTTCTTTTTGGCCGCAATTACGATAAACCGTATCGATAAGGTTAGTTACCGCTTTTTTCGTCATCACCTTGTTAGCAATT
>CAMCAW010000016.1 GCA_945872855.1 Rickettsia typhi
GGTGTTACGAAAATATTGAAAATAGTCGAATGGCGCAAGCATGCTAGAATCAAGCCAGACCGCACCATCAGCGGTTTTGCCCATTTTTTTGCCGTCGGCGGTGGTTAGGAGTGGTGAGGTTAGGCCAAAGACAGATGTTGCATTGGTAATTTCGTAATGCGACTTCTTATAATCTTCGACAAAATGTTCCACGTCCGCCCTCAATACAGATTCCTCCCTTGATTCACTTAAAAATTTTTCCATCTTCCAAACGCCATAAATGTCATTGAATTTTTTATACTCTTCGCCTTTAGATTGAAATTCGCTTAGTTTATTCCCATGTTCTCCATGGATTTTGTAGATGCCATTTATTCTAGTAAAGTCAATTCCACTTACAATATTTCCCCATTGATCCGACCCGCCAATCTGTAAGCGACAACCATATTCTTTATTCAGCTCATAAAAATCATAGGCCTGCAAAATCATGTAATTAAACTCAAGAAACGAAAGTGGATGATCCCGCTCTAGCCTAGTCTTCACCGAATCAAAGGTAAGCATGCGATTCACCGAAAAATGCTTACCAACCTTGCGCAAAAACTCGATGTAATTTATGGTTTTCAACCAATCATCATTATTTACTAAACGCGCTGCAGCCTTGCCAGAGTAAGAGCTATTCGCGTGATCATTACTTACTTTACCAACCGCAACTTCAGAGTTTCTAACATGAGAATCGACGCCTTCATCATCACCAAAAGAAATAAACTGCGCCAAAGTATTTTTTATTCCTTGCAAATTCTGCTGAATTTTTTCTTCCGTTAAAATTTGTCGCGCCTCATCTTTGCCACTCGGATCGCCTATTTTCGTGGTTCCGCCGCCCAACAAAACAATTGGCGCATGGCCATGTTTTTGCAACAAACGCAAAATCATAATTTGAATTAAGCTACCTACATGCAGTGATGACGCGGTGCAATCAAATCCAATATAAGCAGAAAATCTTTCGCTGCCGCCATTTTTATAAGACTCTTCGCTAGCAAATAATGCCTTATCCAACTCTTGCGAATGCGTGATTTGGGCAATAAAACCGCGGCTTTCCAGCTCTTGTAAAAACCCTGAATTGAAGTTCATGAAAATAAAATTTGCTTTTGCTAATTACGAATAAATATGCTTACTTTTTTTACGAGAATGCGGCCCAGAAATTTCGCGCATCAAATTAACTATTTGGCGTTTTAGTTGGGCATTTTCAATTAGATTAAACGAGCGAATCAATGGCAGCAAGTCTTTGCTAAGTTCTTCACTTTCTTTTTTACGAGTTTTTTCGCTTTTAATTTTTATATTAAAATATTTTCCTGAAATTTTTAAACCATCGAAGAAAGCGCTAATCGGCTGGTTTAACGCATGAGCAATTTCAAATAATTTGCCTGCAGAAATTTTATTGAGCGCCTTTTCATATTTCTGAATCTGTTGGAAGCTAAGCCCCGCAAGCTCTCCCAGCTGCTCCAAGCCGATACCTTGCTCGAGACGAAATTTTTTTAGCTTCTTGGCAATGTGTTGATCGACCAGACCAATTTTTTGTAAGCCTCTCATTTTTTACGCGCGCTAATTAATAAAAAACCTGCAATCGTTAGAACCGCAAGGAGTAACGGCAGATGATTAAATCGTGAAAAAATTGTTTCGTCAAGTTTATTAACAAGATTGACATCAATAAATCCTTCTTGATTTAGATTGGTGCTATTTTTTACGCGACCAAGCGGATCAATGAATGCGCTGATCCCTGTATTGGCAACCCTTGCCAAAGGAACTCCATATTCAACCGCGCGCATTTTTGCCATGTCAAAATGTTGGAATGGGCCAGAGCTGGTGCCAAACCAAGCGTCGTTAGTAACGTTTACTAATAAATCTGGACGATTGGTTTTATCGATGATTTTGTCAGAAAAAATTACTTCGTAGCAAATTAATGGACTGAATGTGAATCCTTCTGCATCAAGGGTTTGCGGCCCCCCACCTTCGCCAAAACCTTCAGCGCCTCCAGTAATTTTTTCGACAAAAGGCAAAAATTTTGCAAATGGAATATACTCACCAAACGGCACCAGATGGTGCTTGTCGTAATAATTAGCGATGCCATTTTTATTTAACGTAAAGACACTGTTCCAAACATTTTGCACAGTGCGCTGCGAAGGTGATGTTGCCGAAGACTGTAATGGCGCGCCCTCATAAGCAACGCGCAATGCGCCTGTAATTAAAACTCCGTTTTGCGGAACCGCTTTTTGTAATTCTCGCATCAATTCTTCACCATCATCAATCGCGTAAGGCACCGCCGTTTCTGACCAAATTACTGCAGCGATATTTTCTTTATCCAGCGCATTACTCAACTCAACATGCTTAATAAAATTACGATATTTTTGCGCTGGATTCCATTTTAAATCTTGCTTGATATTGCCTTGAACTAGGCGCAGCTTGGTTGAATCACTCTCAACAATTTTAGTATTTTGCAAACGACAATAACCAAAAATAAAATTTCCGATGAATAAAATTAACAAGATCGCGGCAAAAATTTTATCATTCTTAACTGGCTTAATAAATAAGGCGGGAGTAAGGCAGAGCAATGTTGCGAAGAAACTTAAACCATAAATTCCGAAGATAGATGCGGCCTGAATTGCAGCATCGCTAAACATCAAACTATAGCCGATGAGATTCCATGGGAAGCCAGTAAATAAAAGGGAGCGAAGAACTTCAAAAACCAGCCATAATAATGCAAAAAGCAGAACTTTTTGATATTTTTTTGTAAAATGAAATTTATGATTTAACTTTTTATAAGCTGCCGCCAAAGCGCTAAAATAAAGGGCTAAGACCGATGGCAATAATGTTAGTGCGAAGGGAATTAGCCACGCAAATTTTTCTGCATCGACTAACAAAGAAATTGAAATCCAATAAATGCCTGCAAAAAAATATCCGAAGCCATAGCAAAAGCCTAGAATGGCGGCTTGCCGCACGCTGGAAGATTTTTTTTCTACCAAAAAATAAAATGCCGAAATTGAAATTATCGCAGCGATAAAAAAATGAAATGGCGCAAAAGCTAGAGCACAGAAGGCACCAGAGCATGTTGCGAGAAAGAATTTATTTTGTAGTTTTTTTAACATTGCTTTAATTTTTACTTAAATAAATCGAAATCTTGCTTTAGCTATTTTACTTGAGAAGTTTCTCTAAAATTAATTTCTAACATAAACTTCAAAATCATGTAAAAGAACTTCTTGCGAAGGCTTCACCGAATCAAACACATCGCGGTTTCCCCACTTTATTTTTGGCTTGCGATCGACCTCTTCATATTTGGTAATATGGTTTTTAAAATGAAAATTTTTCAAGAAAATTTTGCGCAAGTGCGGATCTTGAAAATAATATTCTAGCAAACGAATATTGCATTTATCATCTGACTTTAATGCCTCTTCTCCTTGATTAACAAAAACTATTTTAATGTTTGGATTTTGTAATTGTTTTTTAAAGTCATCAAGCAAATAGCCAAAAACAAAGGCTCGATCCGGTTTATTAACGGCAAACATTGTTTTAGTTTCCAAACCTCCCCTGTCATAAATAATCGCAATTGCATATTTAAAATAGTTGGTTTTTTCAAGATATTGCATCAATGGAAATTGATGAGCGATCCAGTTTGAAACCACTAAATAACTATCTTGCGCGCCCGAAGCATAAAGCCTTACGCTATAAGCCATGTCATCGGTAAGCTTGCTTGGCGAACTAAAATAATTCTTGCCATTGACGGTGTTTCTGATTGTTGAAATATATAGATATACAAAATATGAATTGACGCTGAGCACTACAACAACAAGAATCGTAGAGAATTTGTTATGCAATTTTGTATATGATTTTTCATAGAGAAAAAAGAAAATAAAAAATGATATTAAGCTAACCATCGAACTCAAATTTCTGTCACTTTGCATTAAAGTTAGCAGCGAAATAATAGTAAGAATGGAATATAGCGGCAGATTAGCGATAAAAATATTATGCTGTTTTTTGGAAAAAATAAAAATAAGAGGAATGATTATAAACCATATATTTACTAGACTGAAGAATGATGTAAAAAAATTAGAGGTATCAAAAGCGGGGATAAAAACTAGAGTTAAAATGATGAATTTATTTTCTTGAAAAGAGAAGTATTTTGATAAAAATAAATCGTAAGAAAATTTAAATAAAGCTATTGTTGCAATAGCGTAAAAAACCACTTCTTGGTCAATCGTGCCAATGTTTTCTAGGGCCAGCAGCAACACCGCTCCCAAAAAAATTAATGATAAAATTTTGTCGATCTTTGAAAATTGAAGGCGCAAAAATATTGGAGCTATAAAAATCAGCAACAGAGTTTTATTGTTTAGATTCTTGCTAAGATTATTAAAGAAATTTTTGCCGTCGGCATAGGGAGTGTAGAACTGGCTCCACATTGGAACCATAAATTCAAAATATTCTGGCGTATATTGTATCATAAAATTTAGATAAATCGCCATCACCATTAAGGCAACTAATTTGTCTAACTCTAGAAAAAAGCTGAATGACCTGTTTTGCCAAAAACGATAAAGCTCTATCACAATAATTAAAATTGCGTAATGCGGCTTAAGGCACGGAATCAATCCCATCAAGATTCCGCGCCATATTAGATCTTGCTGCACTAGCCTTTCTTTTTCTAAAAAAGAATAGGCTAAATATGGATAAAGCAACAATAGTAGGAATGTGGTTTTAGTGCCAAATTCTCCCGCTGACAAAGCGCCAATGCGTAGAAAAAATCCTAAACAAAGGCTTATAATTATAATATTATAATGATCGCGTCGCTCTTGATAAATAGAGCTTCTGCGAAGAATTTTTGCTGCAGAAAAAATTGCTAAAATCGCTAAGATATTAACAAAAATTTCCGACATGATTATTTGGTTAATGCCGCTTAAGACCGATAGGCGGTATTGCAGAGCATAAAAATAAAAAGAGAGCGGAAAATTGCTTTCGAAAAAATCGTAGTAATATTTTTTTCCTTCAGAGATTCTTTTTCCTAAATCTAGGTAGAAGCCAGTATCCGCGCCAATATCAACAGTGGATCGCAGGAATATGCTGAGTAAAAAAATCAGAGAACAAGCTAATAGTAAAAATTTTTGCGAGGAAAATATTTTATTCATTTTGATAAATTTTAAAAAATTTGTGCGCATAGGTGAATACCTAATTTATCTCGCACTATTCATTTTATTTTCAGCCTAGCGCCTTGAAGCAGAAGGATGCTGCGTAGCATTATTTGCGCCCATAAACCTCAATTTTTTCTAGAACAACCTCTCTTTCTTCCAACTTATTTTTGCGCGTTGCCAAATCAGAAATCACTGTATCTTTTTCTACGGTTTTTATCTCATTGATAAAAATATAATTTTTGACAAAATCTTCTTTAAATTCAGCATCTTGAAAATAATATTCAAGAAATCCAACTCGACACTCATCTGCATAATAGTTTTTTCTCTCAATAAAAATTAGCCTATTATTTTTCTTAGAAATTTGAGCTTTTAAGCCTTGAAGCAAGTGGCTTGAAGCCTTATTTTCATTATACGCAGCTCCACTTTCGTAAATATTTTTATACAGCATTTTAAATTGCCCCGATGGCAATGAATTGGTTTTGCTAAAATAAGTTGAAATTGGATAAGAGGCGTTAATTTCATCAACTACAAACGTGATTTCGTCGTCATTTTTTTGAGCATATTTTGCGATAAAAAATGCCTTGTTTTCATTCAAATAATTTGGAGATTTTAAATTTGCAGCATAAAGATTTTGTTGATTAAAAATTGCCGCAGAAAATAAGCTAATAAAATATGATAAAGCCAATGAAATCAAGATTACAGAAGATCTTGGCAGATGCAAAGCTTGTCCACTTTTTTTGGCCAAAAAAGAAACGGGATATTTAAATAAAGTAAGAAAAATTAATGCCGAAAATAGCCAAGAAATTTCTCCAGATTTATCAAAAATTATTAAAACAATAGTTATGAAGGCAAAAATAAAAAGGCAGCGATCGGCTTTTTTATCTATGAATAAAATTATCCACCACAAATAACATGAATTTAGCGCTATTTCAAAAAAACTTTTTGCGTCAAACTGTGGCGGAAGCAGCAAAATCAAGATCAGAATGCCATCTCGTTTCCAATTTATTTTCTTTTCTTGCAACAGAAAAAAAACTATCGCCGCTATCAAGGCGCCAGAAAGTGAGAAAAATATTGTGCGCTGCTCATAGTCGCCAATTAATTCAAAAATTATTATTAATATAGAAGCGATAGATGCACAAAAAAGTGGCTTTAAAATTTGATGCCTTGAAATATAAGGCAACGCCACTGCACTTAGAAGCAGTAAAGGAAAAATATCTTTTTGGATTATATGGAAATAATTCGCATCAAAATAAAGCGGGGGAAATTCTGGCAAAAAAGCAAAATATTCTGGCGTGAATTTTAGCATTAAAACTAGATAGCTCAGCACTAAAAATAGAGTTACAGAATTGCGCTTACAAAAAAGTGGGGACAGAAAATTTTTTTCTTTAGGTCGCAATTTTGATAATTCAAAAACAATGGGAAGCAATGCATAGTGCGGCTTCAGACAAATTATTAATCCCGCAAGAATACCGCTAATTAATTGTGCAGAGCGTGAATTATTGCGAGCAATTTGATAAGAAATATAAGGAAAAGCGAGTGCTAAAAAATAACTTGTTTTATCGCCATATTCATTAAATTGCAGCGCGTAGATGCGCAAAAAATATCCGATGCAAAAGCAAATTATCAGAAGTTGAATTTGCCCGCGAGAATAGGCGCCTTCTGCTTTTCTTAAAATTATAGCCGAGAAATAAATTGCTAAAATTCCAACTAAATTAACAAAAATTTCTAGCGCAATTATTGGACTAACAGAAAAAATCTTCGCTGCAAAAACTGGTATTGTTGTTAAATAAAATACGAAAGGAAAATTATTCTCAAAAAAATCATAATAATATTTGCTGCCTTGAAGAATTTTTTGTGCAATATCAATATGAATGGCGCTATCGGGGCCTATGTCGCGCGCAGAGCGAATAAAAATACTAGAGAGAATTGTTAATGCGCAAATTATAAAAGTAGAATTGCTTTGTGATAAAAATTTTTGCGAGATTTTCTTCAAAAAATATATAGCCGAGCTGAGCTTATTGAACAAAAACCGCTCTAGTTTTTGCCCCCAAATCAATCTTTTTTCCTCTATGGTTTTTTGAATTTCAAGAATATCGAAATGCATTTTAATATTTGAAAATTGCAGGAAGGCTATATTCGGAGAGATCTTAGGGGCCCCAACTCTACAGCGCGCTTTGATTCTTATTTTTTTGAGAATTATTTGCAACATTACAGTTTGCTCGCTATAAAAGACACCACACATTTTCAAAATTCAAATTTTATCACGATGAACACAAGGACAAAAGCAATCACTATAGCCTACGGCGATGGCATTGGGCCCGAAATTATGGAGAGCGCAGTGGCTATTTTAAAGGAAGCGGGCGCTAATATTTCTTTTGACATAATTGAAGTTGGCAAGAAAATTTATGAGAAAGGATTCGCCTCTGGCCTTATGCCATCTGCTTGGGAAAGCTTGAATAATACAAGGGTTTTATTGAAGTCGCCAATCACTACGCCGCAAGGTGGCGGCTATAAAAGCTTGAATGTGACGATGCGTAAAAAGCTAGGGCTCTTTGCTAACGTAAGGCCCGTGGCTTCGCTTCACCCATTTGTGGCAACAAAATTTCCTAAAATGGATGTGGTGATCATTCGCGAAAATGAAGAAGATCTTTACATGGGAATTGAATATCGCCAAAGCGAACAAACCTATCAATGCCTGAAAATAGTGACTCGCGATGGTTGCGAAAAAATTATTCGCTATGCTTTTGAATATGCCGTGGCGAATGGTCGCAAAAAAGTTACCTGCTTTTCGAAGGATAATATTATGAAAATGACCGATGGATTATTTCATAAAGTTTTCAATGAAATTGCAGCAGAATATCCCGCAATTCAAAACGAACATTACATTGTAGATATAGGAACAGCGCGCCTCGCCGCCAAGCCAGAAATTTTTGATGTAATTGTAACAATGAATCTTTATGGCGATATTATTTCTGACGTAGCGGCTGAAATCTCTGGCTCTGTTGGGCTGGCGGGCTCGGCGAATATTGGCAAAGATTACGCAATGTTTGAAGCGATCCACGGATCTGCTCCAGATATTGCAGATAAAGACATGGCTAATCCTACGGGGCTGTTGAGTGCGGCGGTGATGATGCTGATTCATATCGGACAATATTCTGTGGCAGAAAAAATTCGCAATGCCATTTATAAAACCTTAGAAGACGGCCTGCACACAGCAGACATCTATAACGCCAGCATTAGTAAGAAAAAAGTTGGCACAGCAGAATTTACGCAAGCGGTGATCGAGCGCTTGGGGCAAAAACCTGCGCAACTGCCTGTGGCGCGGTTTTCAGCTTCTACGCAGCAAGAAAATTCTGTTAGTAATGGTGAGATGAAAAGCGCTGCAAATAGCGCCAGTTCTGCTTTAGATGGCGCTTCATCAAGCCATAATTCTGTTGCGCATAATTCGACTCACACTCCTAAATCTCTAATCGGCTTTGATCTTTTTATTGAATGGAATCAAGAATTTGAAGACCTCATCGCCCTTCTAAACAAAATGGAAAGTGAGAAATTTGAAGTAAAGACAATCTCTGCCAAAGGCTTGCTGCTCTGGCCTCTCAGCGATAAACACATGGCGCCGAATTATCCTAAAGGTCAAACAATTTTGCGCTTTATTGGCAAGGGAATTACGGGAAGATCTAGCAACGAAATTATTGATACGCAAAAAACTATCACCCACGAAGACCTGCTTGAGATGCTTCAGCTCTGCATCGCCAATAAAATTGACTTCGTAAAATATGAAGGACTTTATTTGTTTGATGGCAAAGCGGGATACACTTCGGGGCAAGGCGAATAATATTATTACAACCCTAGCGCAAATGACAAAAATTATTGGTATCGATCCGGGCCTCACCAAAACTGGCTGGGGAGTTATTGAGGCGATCAACAATTCGTTCAAATTTATCGCCTCAGGAACAATCCGCACCGATGTGAAGCTAGATTTAACAAGCCGCCTACACCATTTGCACCTCGATCTAACTGAGGCGATAAAACTGCACGCACCCATTGAAGCAGCGATCGAAGAAACCTTCATCAACAATAATCCACTATCCTCACTAAAACTGGGGCATGCCCGCGGCAGCTTGATGCTGAGCCTTGGATTATGCGGCCTGCCAGTCTCTGAATATTCTACAACCGCAATCAAAAAAGCCGTAGTTGGCGCCGGCAGAGCCGAGAAACAGCAGGTTGCGCGCATGATTCAAATTCTAATACCGCAAGCAAAATTTAAAACAGAAGACGAGGCCGATGCATTAGCAACTGCAATTTGTCATGTGAATAACCGATTACGGAGGGTTTTTTAATGTCAGAAAAAATTTTAGTTGAGCATTTTTTAGCGGCCGCAAGAAATCGCGATGGGTTTTTGGCGCCACAAAAAATCACGACCAAAAACAAAAGCGAAATGGCTGCATTAGCCAAAGAAATCGCCATCTTGACGCATATTGGCGATGTGATTGGATTAAAAGGAAGCTTAGGAGTTGGAAAAAGTTTTTTCGCTCGCGAATTTATCAATACACTCAGCGCCAATAAAATCAATGTTCCAAGCCCTACCTTCAATTTGGTTTATTCTTATGCAACCAAAAAGGGAGAAGTTTTTCACTTCGATTTATATCGCCTAAAAAATGCTGAAGAGCTTGAAAATATTGGCTTTTTTGATGCTCTACAAAGCGGAATTTGTCTAATTGAATGGCCAGAAATTGCGCAGAAATTTTTGCCGAAAAGCTATATTGAGATTGAGATTTTAAATTTTGGAGAAGGAGAGGGAGAAGCGCGCCAAGTGATATTAAGCGCGACATAATTAAAGGCATAATTGGCATAATTAAAAAAATGGGGCGCTAATTTCTCTCCTCAAGCCTTAGCATGCCCACCTCTACAAAAAAACTAAGCAAAATTTTCGGCATAAGATTTCTTCTGTAGCCTTACCAATTCAGGCTCTTCTACCACAAACTCAAACCCTCTTTTCTTAGCAAAATCAATCGCATCTTCCTTATTCACAAATTCAAAATGCAATTCTGAAAGCGCATTATCAACCGAAACCCATTTCATTAAAGGATTAAGATGGCGTATATTTTTTTCTTCAACCAACTCAACCAACCACTTCTTACTCCGCGCCTTTCCTGATTGCATCGCCGATTTTGCTGGTCTGTAAATTCTCGCTTTCATAGTATAAATTAAATTTTATATGCCAAAAACCCTTGCTGCACAAGGTTTTATAAATATCAAAATAACACTGATCCAATTAGGTTAACCATATTAAATTTCTCATCAATCACCAAATTAACTAGTACTGATGCGCATAGAGCTGGCGCAAAGGGAAAGGTTTCATCTTTTTTAATTTTTTCCCAGATTACACCAAAAATTATTCCTAAAATACCAACAATTAAAATAAAAGCCAAGAATTTGCTCATGCCAAGCATAAGGCCTGCGACCGCGAGAAACTTGATGTCGTCAGTGCCTAACGCCTCTGTGTGTGCGGTAAAATAAAATAAAAAATAGAGCAAAATACCAAATCCGCAATAAAGAATTGCTGCGCCAATATCACTGATTAACGCAGACACTCCGCCATCTAAAAAGACCAAGGCGGCCGCTAAAATTGCCAATGCAATTTGCAGAGAATTAGGAATAAAATATTTCTCAATATCAATAATGCACATGATGATCATTACGCTTGCAACTAGACACAGCAAGCCGTAGCGCAAATCTAATTTCTGCCCAAGCACAAAATAAAGCGTGAAAAATATTGCGAGAAAAAATAACTCAATCAATGGATAACGCAGCGAAATTTTATCATGACAATTGCCGCATTTTCCTCTTTGAAAAAGCCACGAAAATAACGGGATTAAATTGCGCACACCCAAAACTTTGTTGCATTTGGTGCATTTTGAACGCTTCATCAGAGATTCTTCTACGCCCAAACGATAGCTGGCGCAGGTTGCGAAGCTTCCCATCACCAAAGCTGCAACCGCAATTAAAAAAATGATCATGTTTGCAATTATTATTTTTTAACTCTAAAAATATAGCCACAAACTTATTTAAATACAATTTGATTGGCGGCCTCCATGAAGATTAACTCAATTTTTCAAATATCGCATTTAGCCTTGATTGCTTTGCTTTGCACCTCTTGCGGCCATAAAAAATCGGCGCCAATTGTTAATCATAGCAAATCGGTTTATAGAAAATCTAGTGGCGCTGACAAAAATAAATATTCCAAAAACAAGGAAGCGCCTGCCGCTATTGCCAGCAACGAAATTCGCGTTGAAACTGGCGACACTCTCTATAGCATTTCGAAAAAACATCAGGCCCCTTTGCGCGATTTAATTGAAACTAACAACCTATCTGCGCCCTACTCTCTTAAGGTTGGAACAAAAATTATAATTCCGCAGCCAACTTACTATACGGTTAAAACTGGCGATACTCTTTATAGCGTTTCGCGCAATTTACAGATGAATATCAACGATATTGTTACTCTCAATAATTTATCAGCACCTTACAAGCTCAACGCTGGACAGGTTATTAAGGTGAAAAATAATGGCGAAACCGCAATGGCCCGTGACGATAAAAAACCCGCAGCAAAAACAAAGGAAGATCCTGAAAAGCAAGTGGCTGTAGCAACAGCAGAAACTGCAAAAAAATCTCCAGCCGTTGTTGAAAAAATTTTAGAACATAAAAATAACAAATTTTCTTGGCCAATTAAAGGTGCCGTAATTTCAAAATTTGGCCCGAAAAAAGGTGGGCTTTATAATGACGGAATCAACATTAAAGCTAAAGAAGGCGCTCCAGTTAAGGCTTCAGAAGATGGCTTAATCGCCTATGTGGGAAATGAGTTGAAAGGTTATGGCAATTTAATTATCCTCAAGCACTCTGGCGGCTGGATTACGGCCTATGCACACTTGTCGCAAGCAAAGGTCAAGCGTGGCGAGAAAGTTAAAAAGGGCCAGACTATTGGCGCTGTAGGTGCCACAGGAAACGTTGATTCTTCGCAGCTTTATTTTGGGTTGCGCAAAGGTCGCGATGCGGTTAATCCAGAAAATTATTTGGTATCGAAGTAGCAAAGAAAATTAAATTATAGAACTGATGACAGATTTTTTACTTGAAATTTTTAGTGAAGAAATTCCGGCAAAAATGCAGAAAAATGCTGCTGAGAATTTTTCTGCTATTGCTTATGAGGTTCTGGTTAAGGCTGGTTTGCCTCTTAACGAAAATCAGGTCAAATCCCTTGTCTCACCTAGGCGCCTCGCTCTTTATATTGCCAAGTTAAATGATGAGCAAAACACTCCCGCTATAAAAAAAATTGGGCCAAAAACTTCAGCAGATAAAAAAGCTCTTGAGGGATTTTTGCGCGCCAATGGCTTGAAAAGCGAATCAGAATTAGAGACCATTGAGCATAATGGAAGTGCGTGCTATCTGTTTCAAAAGCCATCTTTAAAAATTAAAACTGCTGAAATTATCCAAAATAATTTGCCTATAATTTTACAAAAGATGACTCTTTCTTGGCCAAAACTCATGCGCTTTGATGTGGCAGGATCCCTAGAGCAATCTAAGTGGATTAGGCCTATCAGAAATATTCTATGTATTTTTGGCGAACAAATAATTGATATTAAATTCGCTGGATTTAAATCAAATAATCTCACTTACGGACATCTCTTAAACTCGCCCAATCCTTTAAAAATCAACCTTCCACAAGAATATAAAAATATTTTGCGAGATAATTTTGTAATTGTCGATCAAGGCGAGCGTAAAGAAAAAATCATTACTGAAATTAACAAAATTAAACTCGCTAACGAGCTCGAAACAATCGATGATGCAGAAAAATCCGCCTTGTTTGATGAGGTTACTGGCCTTTGCGAATGGCCTACAGCAATGCTTGCAGAGATTGATAAAAAATTCATGACCCTGCCTGAAGAGGTTTTGATTCTCACTCTAAAACTCAATCAAAAATATTTTTGTCTGCGCGATAAAAAAGATCAGTTATCGACAAAATTTATTTTTATTTCTAATGCAATTGCTGATGAAAAATATAGCGCAAAAATAATTGCCGATAATGAAAAAATCGTGCGTGCACGCTTGTCTGATGCGCAATTTTTTGTAAATGAAGATTTAAAAATTCCGCTAATTGCGCAAGTGCGAAATTTAAAAAATATTATTTTCCATCAAAAAATTGGATCAATTTCTGATCGCTTAGAGCGCATCGAAGAGATTGCCGAGCTGCTTGCTGTCTGGGTTCCTCATTGCGACATTGCCTTGGTTGAGCATGCGGCAAATTTATGCAAAACCGATTTAATTACTAAAGCCGTTGCAGAATTACCAGAATTACAAGGAAAAATCGGTAGCTTTTACGCCAAAGCCCAAGGCGAAAATAGCAAAATTGCCACCGCAATTTATGAGCATTATTTACCACTAGGCCCAACTACAGAATTGCCAAAAACCCCGCTAGGAATCACTCTAGCAATTGCCGATAAAATTGATGCAATAGTTGGATTATTTTTGGCCAATGAAAAACCAACTTCTTCAAAAGATCCATTTGCATTAAGACGTGCCGCTCTAGGCGTTATAAGGATATCTTTCGCCTACAACATTAATTTATCATTGCGCACTTTAATCGATAAATCACTTCGAACTTACAAGCCAAAATTGCTAGAAAGACTGCTGCAAGAACAAAAAACTTCTAAGCAAAATTTATCAGAAGAAATCATTAAATTTTTCTTCGAAAGATTAAAAAATTTCCTTCGCGATCATCAAGCAATTCGCAAAGATATTTTGAACGCAACAATTGATAGTTATGTTAACGAATTAAAAAAACACAAATATTGCGACATCTTAATTCTTGCAAAAAAAGCTGTATTTTTAAATGAGTTGGTGCAAAAAACTGAAAATGAAGGCCTGATCAAAATCTATAAAAGATCGGCAAATGTGTTAGCAATTGAGGAAAAAAAGGATGGCCGAAAATACGAAGGAAAGCCTTCAGCTCTAGGATTAAAAACAAAATATGAAAAACTTCTAAAACAGATAATAAAAAAAATCACCCCCGAATTCACAAAATTATGCAAGAGTGGAAATTTTGCTGGAGCCTTCGAATTATTGCATCTGCTAGAAAAGCCCCTCACCCATTTTTTTGATCATGTTACAGTAAATGACAAAAGCAAAAAACTGCGCGAGAATAGGCTATTACTGCTCTCAGAGATCAGATCTTTATTCAACAAAGTCGCAGATTTATCGCAAATTGAAATATAATTTTTTTATAACTCGACCCCAATATTCTGCAAAGCCAACACCGCCGCAGCTCTCTGGGCCTCTTTTTTAGACCTCCCCTCCGACTCCACCGTTAAATTCAAATGCGAAATAGTTAATTTAGCCGCAAAAGTTGGCGAATGCTCTGAGCCACCAACCTTAGCAAACTCGTATTGTGGCAGGCTTTTAGAATTCAGCTGCACAAATTCTTGCAACTGCGAAACGGGATCTTTCGGTGGCGTAATATTCTTCTCAAAAAACCCCTGCCAAAATTTAAAAATAAATTTTTTCGCACTAGCATAATCAGAATCGAGATAGATTGCCCCCACTAGAGCCTCTAGCGCATTCTCAAGATTACGCTTATTAGTTTTTCCACCAAGATTTTCTTCGCCAGAACTTACGCGCAACACTTTTTCAATTTCAACCTCTAGAGCGATTTCAGATAATGTCTCTCCTGATACTAGAGCGGCATGGCGTCGCGATAAATCACCCTCATTCTCATTTTCATGTTTCGCCATCAAATATTCTGAAATTACGAGAGACAAAACCTTATCTCCCAAAAATTCGAGCCGCTGATAATTGGGCGCCGCGCGATTATATTTTGAAAAACTTGGATGAGTTAGAGCCTCGTTCAAAAGCTTCTCATCATTGAATTGGTGACCTATTTTGTGAGAAAATTCTTCTAAGTTCATTAGTCTAGTTTTTTGAAAATTCGGCTGAATCTGATTGAATCATGCCAATGCCATATTTGCCACACTGGCTTGGCGCTAGAAAAGAAAATGAATCGCGCTTTGCCAACTAAATTTTCTTCAGGCACGAAGCCTACTTGCGAAAGGAAGCGGCTATCTTGCGAATTGTCTCGATTATCACCCATCACAAAATAATGCCCCGCTGGAACCTCATAGATCCCCGTATTATCTTGCGGCGCGTCTTTATAAAGATCGAGCGTTATGACTTTCTTGCCATCGGGCATTGTCTCTAAATCTCTCTCCATTGTAACTGCGAGGCCATCATCTTGCATATCCAAAAATTCGCCATCAGCAACTTTTTCAACTTTTTGATCATTGATATAAAGCACGCCATCGCGCATTCGTATTGCATCTCCTGGAAAGCCAATCACGCGCTTGATATAGTTGACTGAAGGGTCGGGAGGAAAACGAAAAACCGCAATATCGCCACGCTGTGGTTTTTTTTCTGGCACATCAAATAGCACTCTGCCCGAAAAAAAATCGAAGCCAAAAGGAAAGGAATATCGGCTGTAGCCATAAGAATATTTAGTGACGATGATATAATCGCCGATCAATAAATTTGGCTTCATCGAACCAGATGGAATATAGAATGGCTCGAAAAAAAATGAACGGATTAGAGCCGCGCAAAACAAGGCCGCAAGCAGGGTCTTAACAAATGAGACCGTTTCTTTTTTTATCATTTTTATAAATTATTATATTTCTCTTGGCGCAAATAGCGAAAATCGCGCTTCAATATTTTTTTACACAAGCAAACTTTTGCTCGTCATTTCTTCTGGCTGCGCAATTTCCATTAATTGTAAAATTGTTGGAGCTATATCACTCAAGGCTCCATCGCGTAATTTTAAATGCGCAACATCACGTCCAATCAAAATTATTGGCACTGGATTTGTTGTGTGCGAAGTGTGCGGATGATTATTGTCATCAAGCATGCACTCAATATTGCCATGGTCTGCCGAGATTAGCAGCATACCATTTTTTTCAAGAATAGCCTTTTCTAACATTTCTAACTGTTGATCAATAGCCTCGCAAGCCTTGATAGAAGCGGTTAAATCGCCACTATGCCCAACCATATCTGGGTTGGCATAATTAACAATTATAAAATCAAACTCGCCTGATTCTATAGATTTCTTTAAATTATTACCAATTTCAGCAGAAGACATTTCTGGCTTGAGATCATATGTGGCAACGGCTGGTGACTTTACCATAATTCTTTTTTCACCGCGCATTTCTTTTTCAATTCCGCAACTAAAAAAGAAAGTGACATGCGCATATTTTTCTGTTTCTGCAATACGCAATTGTGTGAGCCCTTCAGCCTCTAGCACTTCTGGCAATGAATTTTTTATTGTAACTGATGGAAACAAAACTTGATAAAAATTATTTAACTCTTCTGAATATTCTGTCATCGCTAATTTATGCGAGAAATTTATCTTTTTATTAGAAAATTCTTTAAAGCCCTCATTCAGCATGGCTGTAGAGAGCTCGCGTATTCTATCGGCGCGAAAGTTGCACGAAATTAACGCATCGCCATCTTGCATTCCCACATATCTTTTCATCACACAAGGCAAAACAAATTCGTCTGTTAAGTCTTTTTCGTAATAGTCTCCAATAATTGTAAGAGCCTCATCTAAGCCAAGCAGTTCAAAGTCTTGCGACTTATATTGCGCACGAAATTCTTTTTGTTTTTCTGATTCAACGCCGCTAACAATTGCATCATAAGCTAATTTAATGCGATCCCAATTATTATCGCGATCCATGGCGTAGTAGCGCCCAGCGATGGTTGCTAATTTAATATTTTTATTATCGCCAATCTCAGCAAAAAATTGCGTGAGATATTCTATCGCACTTTTTTGCGCCACATCGCGCCCATCAAGAAAGGCATGTATATACACTTGTATATTATTTTGCGCCAAAAGTTTTGCTAAAAATTCAATATGCTTTTGATGCGAATGCACGCCGCCATCAGACATCAAACCCATGATATGAGCGGCTTTGCCAGATTTTTTGAGATCGGCTATTAAGCTTTGCAAATCAGAATTTGTCGCTAATTCATTATCAATTATCGCTTTATTAATTCGCGGCAAGTCTTGAAAAATAACGCGCCCCGCCCCAATTGTCATGTGACCAACTTCAGAATTTCCCATTTGTCCCTCAGGCAAACCAACCACAAGACCAGACGTTTCAAGCTTTGCCGACGGATATGTTTTTAGCAATCGATGATAATTTGGCGTTTTTGCTTGCTCAATTGCGTTATAAGAATTAGCTTCATCGCCAATGCCCCAACCGTCTAGAATGCATAACAGCAGCGGGCCTGTAAAATTTTTTGTCATATTAATTAAAAGATATTTATGATTGAACTAATAGGCTCTATCGGCGCCACACTTACAACCATAAGCTTTTTACCTCAAGCAATAAAAACTATAAAAACTAAAAATACTGAAGGAATTTCTTTAGCAATGTATGCAATATTCACTACAGGCGTAAGCTTCTGGCTAGTTTATGGTATTTTGTTAGAAAATCCAATCATTATAATTTCTAACATTATCACCTTAGCTTTATCTGGGAGTATTTTGCTAATAAAAATAAAAAATTACGACAAAAAACGCGAAGAAAAATCTTAAGTATTCTTTAAACCAACACGTCTTCAATCACCATCTGCACCTTCTCTACGCCCATCCAATTGTTAATATTTAATTCTCCTGCAATACTAATTGGTTTGTTGAATTTTTGATCTAATAGAATATCAGCGATTCTCGTGCCTGCACTTCTAAATGCTACAGCCTGAAGATTTCCTGCAAATCCAACATTGCTTAGCGAAGAGAAATTGCAGCTAATATGCTCCTGAGTTTGGCCAATAATTTTAGCATTAACGCGGCGCAAATTACGAATAATAAATTTTGGCCGCGAGTTTCCCATGCCATATGGTTCTAGCTTCTGTATGTTCTTCAATAAATTTATATTGATATTTTCTAGATCGAGATAACAACTAAATTCACGCAACTTTTCTTTGGTTAATTCAGTGATTTTTACACCCAATAATTCGTGGAAAAAAATTTGCAATTGTGGAATTTTTTCTGCTTCAACAGAAAATCCGCCCGCCATCGCATGCCCCCCACCCTCAAGCAGCAAGCCATTTAAGCGCGCTTGCAAAATTGCATTGCCAATATCAATTCCTGCGATTGAACGACATGAGGCTTTGCCAATTTTTGTGGTGGGATTAACCGCGATTACTGCGGTGGGGCGATTATATAAATCTTTTAATCGCGAAGCCACAATGCCGATTACGCCTTGATGCCAACCCTCACCAACCGAGA
This sequence comes from Rickettsia typhi, assembly GCA_945872855.1. Taxonomy (GTDB): domain Bacteria; phylum Pseudomonadota; class Alphaproteobacteria; order Rickettsiales; family UBA1997; genus CAMCFD01. The sequence goes on from CAMCAW010000016.1 coordinate 18,472, forward strand.
AAACTAGAGGGTCGGTGCCACTAAAGCCATCTGTGCGTTTTTCTAATTTCGCGATTGATTCTTCTAAAACTTGTGCCTCAATTTCTTTGCGCTCAGCGTTCAATGCGTGAAGTTGCGCCGCGATTTCTTTGGCCTCCTCCTCATTTTCTGTAGATAAAATTCGCGCGCCTAAATCAGATTTTCCTACACGCCCGCCAGCATTGATTCGCGGGCCTATAATAAAACCAAGATGGTAAGCGCTCGGCTCTTCATCAAGCCCCGCCACATCGCACAGCGCGCGGATTCCGATATTTTGACGGCCACGCAAAATTTTCAGCCCCTGCGTTACGAAGGCGCGATTTAAGCCGGTTAGCGGCATTACATCGCACACCGTTCCAAGCGCAACAAGGTCGAGAAGTGTAAGAATTTTTGGCTCGGAAAATTTATTTTTTACTTCGCTCTTCAAGCCTTGCATATCAAGGCTTTGTGGCTCTGCATAAAACCCAATTTCACGCAGCCTTTTATTTATCGCCACCACAAATAAAAAACAAACTCCCGCCGCACATAAATTTTTATGCGCAAAAGTTTCATCAACACGATTAGGGTTGATCACCGCTAGAGCCTCAGGCTTTTCCAGCACTCCCAAATGATGGTCGATCACAATAATTTCTAGCCCAGATTTCGCCGCATCTTCGAAAGGCTTAAAAGCAACGGTTCCGCAATCAACTGTAATGACAAGATCGGTGCCGTTTTTTTTCAACGCCAAAAGCGCTTGCGAGTTGGGGCCATATCCCTCTAGGACGCGATCTGGCACATAAATTTCAACCGCCACACCAATTTCACGAAAAAACCGCCGCAATAATGCAGAAGAAGTTGCGCCATCAACATCGTAATCGGCGAAAATTGTGATTTTTTTCTTGCCTTTCACGGCGTTAATTACATGAACAACAGCAGCCTCCATATCCAGCAAATCAAAGGGATTAGGTAATGTGGCTTTGATTGTGGGATTGAGAAAATTTTCAATTTCATCAAGCGCGATATTTTTTGTCGCAACAATTTGCGCCAGCGTGTTTGGTAAATCGAATTTTTGCTGCAGCGTTAATGCGAGACGTTCATCGAATTCTTTTTGGCGCCAAGTGAGACCTAGTGCGGATTGGGAGGTCATTTATATTTTATCAACTGATTTATATATAAGGAGTTTCAGAAATTCTAACCTTAATTTTATTTTTCGATCCCTGTATTTTTGGATATTTTGCTAACAAAATTTCCTCTATTCTACGCTTGTTATGACGCTTGTTTTTTGATGGACCAACCAAGATTTCATCTATACATTTAATAAGAGTATTCTCTTTGCGATCCTTAAAAACCTCAATATAAGCTCTAATTCTACCATCCTTTCCTGCGCGAGACTTTATTTCGTAGTTCTTATCTTCGTGGCTCAGTATTACGCAAGATCTATATTCCTTTTCTTCGTGAAACCCAAAATGCTTTGACAGTATGACTCCAGAAAGAATTGAATAAAATTCCTTATAATGTTTTTCGGTAAATTCTCTTAAGAATTCGCCACTTAGAAACAAATCGCCCAGTTCCAACTTAGAATCTTTTGCCTTCCTTAATATACCTTGCTTCAAATATTCTATAAGTCTCAGAATCGCCTCATGAGAATCTAAAGATCCGCCATCTTTAATTTGACCTTTAATTTTTTGAAAATGATTTACTATTGCATCTATTGATTGATTCCGCTCTAAATATTCGACTTTACTACCAACAAACCAAAGATCTTCTCCCAAGATCTCTAAACAAAGTTTCTCAAATTTTTCCTTATGAAACTTAATAACAAAGCCACCGCCTTCAGAGCCATAGCCACGAAACATAGATAGCAAGCCGTTCTGGCGATTGTAGGATTCTTGAATAACGCTGTCTTTATTTTCTATTTTAACTTCATTTTCTATTTCGCAAAATGAAGCTATAAAAACGCCTTTAGTAGCTCGAATATCAAGCAAGGTATCGTTTTTTTCTATATTTAACTTCGCGTAAGTTAGTGAAATCCTAAAAAAATCTGCTATATGCGTAAGATATCCTTCTGGAATTTGTGGATTCACAATGTTTCTCAATCTACTTGTTACAAGCTCTTCAACTAAATCAAACCCGAACTGCAGCTCTTGCTCATCATTCATTCCATCTGCATCACTAAACCAAAGACACTGTTTTTCGAGAATGCCAATTAAGCCATCAAAACCTGTATAATGGGCCAATTGCGAATGCTTTACATCCATAAATTCAATATTAAATTTCAAAAAATAGTCAGTTGCAGCTATTTCGATTTCTTTATTTCCGAATAAACCTCATCTCGCTTCTTAATCAATAAAACATGAATCGCCTTAGCATCAAAACTATAAACCACGCGATATTTTTCGATCCTAACCCGATATAAATCTTTATACCCAACAAGTTTTTTTGATGAATGAGGCAAAGGATCTTCTCTTAGAGCCTCTAAGGCTAATAAAATCTTCTCTACTTCGTATCGTGATTTAAGGTATAAAATTTAAGAGCCTTGTGATAATTGCTAGGAATGTCAATAGAGAGCCTGATTGTATCGTTTAACATAAATATTGTTCTTTGATTAAGTATATACTTATAATTGACGTTTCAACAATTTTATATCTTATCATAAGAAATTTTCTCACACTTCGCCCCACCATGCGTAACCGCGCCAAACCGCGCTGTTCCTACTGTCTTGGCATATTTCCACAATGCACCAGAGCCATAATCATTTTCTCTCGCATGCCACAAAGCCTTGCGGGAAACGAGTTCTTGCGCAGTTAAATCAACCTCAATCGTGCCATTTTTCGCATCAATCGTAATTTTATCGCCATCTTGCAAAAGCGCAATAGGCCCGCCAATAGCGGCTTCAGGGCTTACATGACCAATGCAAAATCCACGCGTTCCACCAGAAAATCTGCCATCGGTAATTAGCGCAACTTTGCTTCCCATACCCTGCCCGTATATCGCCGCAGTGGTCGCCAACATTTCGCGCATTCCAGGGCCGCCAACTGGGCCTTCGTAGCGAATTATCAATACATCGCCTTCTTTATATTTTTTCTGCTCAACGGCTTGAAAGCAGGCCTCTTCTGAGTCGAAGCAACGCGCTACGCCGCTAAAAACTAATTGATCGGAAGACATTCCTGCAACTTTTACAATCGCACCATCGGGCGCTAAATTGCCTTTCAGCACTACAACCCCGCCAGTTGGCGATAATGGCTTTGCGGGCAAATAAACCACATCTTGCGCCGAATTAAATTTTACATCACGCAAATTTTCTGCCATGGTTTTTCCTGTGACCGTCATGCAATCGCCGTGTATGTAGCCCGCATCGAGCAACACCTTCAAAATCATTTGCACGCCGCCAGCTTCATATAAATCTTTCGCGACATATTTTCCGCCCGGCTTCATATCGGTAATGTAAGGCGTTTTTTTGAAAATTTCGCCCACCGCAAAAATATCGAAATCAATTCCGCATTCATTCGCAAGTGCTGGCAAATGCAGTGCTGCGTTAGTTGAGCCGCCCGTCGCCGCAACAATTACCGCCGCATTTTCTAGAGATTTTCGCGTAACAATATCGCGCGGCTTAATATTTTTTTGCAGCAAATTCATCACCGCTTCGCCTGAAGCATAAGCATATTCGTCGCGCGATTCATAAGGCGCGGGAGCCCCTGACGAACCCGGCAAAGCAAGCCCAATTGCCTCGCTAACACAAGCCATTGTATTTGCCGTAAACTGCCCGCCACACGCGCCAGCACTAGGACAAGCAGCATGCGATAATTCTTGCAAATCTTTCTCGCTCATCTTACCAGCGTCTCTCTGCCCTACAGCCTCAAAGACATCGACGATTGTAACATCTCTTCCCTTAAACCTTCCCGGCAAGATAGAGCCGCCATACATAAAGACCGAAGGCACATTGAGCCGACACATCGCCATCATCATTCCCGGCAAAGATTTATCGCAACCAGCAAGACCAACAATGGCGTCGTAGCAATGCCCGCGCACTGTCAGCTCAATTGAATCTGCAATAACTTCGCGCGAAACCAGCGACGATTTCATGCCCTGATGACCATTCGCAATACCGTCTGTAACCGTGATAGTAGTGAATTCGCGCGGCAATCCTCCCGCATCTTTCACGCCCTTTTTTGCTGGCTGCGCTTGACGTTGCAACGCAATATTACAAGGCGCCGCCTCGTTCCACGCACTAACCACGCCAACAAATGGCTTGGCCAAATCTTCGTCGCTTAAACCTTTGGGATATAAATCGGTTTTAATATTATAGAGCATCGTCTTGCGGCCTTCGCAGCCGTGTGATTGCGTAACATATCGAGATGGAAGTTTTGCTTTGTCTATCATGTTTTTATAGTTTTTGTTTACGCTAATTTCATAGGTTTTTTGGAAAGCCTTCGCCAATTTTTTAATGCTTATGATCGTGATGATGTTGATAAACCGCCAACTCGCTGCTCTTGCGGCCAAACAACGCCAAATATTCTGGATGCTCATTCACCGAAGCGGGCGCGCCGTGGCAACAAATATGCTCATTCACACAAAACACAAAATCAGTTTTTTGCATCACCATCAATAAATCGTGCGAGATCAATAAGATCGCGCATTTGCTCTGGTTTCTAATTTCATCAATCACGTGATAAAATTCTTCTACCGCACCAATATCCATATATTGCGTAGGCTCATCAAGCACCAGCAGATCTGGGTTGCCGATGATTGCACGCAAAAATAAAACCTTCTGCAATTGCCCGCCAGAAATATCGTGAATTTGCCGATATAGAATTTTTTTAAGATCCAATTTTGTGAATTTTTTTACCGCCAAAAAAACATCTTCCTCGCTAATTTTATGCAATGAAAGGCGCAAAAAATCGACAACGCGCAATGGTATAGTTTTATCGAGTTCAATTTTTTGTGGCATATAGCCAATTTTAATCTCACCCTTATGAACCTTACCCTCCGTAGGTTTTATCACTCCAAGCAAAATACGCGCAATCGAAGTTTTGCCACCACCATTAGGGCCGATTAATGTAGTAATTTTACCTTTTTTCAACTCAAGATTTATCTCACGCAAAATATTTTGCTGATTAATTTTCAAGCCAATATTTTCTAAACTCGCAACGATCATTTTATTTTTTCGAAGTATTTATAATTTAAGAACAACAATAGCTTCAGAATCTTTGCGTTCAATTTCTTTAAATCCGTCATCAAGCAAAATCTTCATAAATCCATCACGTTTTTGATAAGATTCGCAACCAGTTAAAATCGCATTAACCCTTGCTCCATCTCGCTTTGCCGAAGCAATTAAATTGAACCCAGCTGCGTTAGTAAAGCCGGTTTTTAAACCATCTGCACCTTTATATTCCACCAAAATATGGTTAGTATTCTGAAATTTCATACCATTGTAATGAAATTCTTTGAGAGAAAAATATTTGCGATATTGCGGAAAATTTTTTTCTAAAGCGCTGACAAGTCGCGCCAAATCGTAGTTGGTAGTATAATGACCATCTTCATGCAAACCGCTAGCATTACGAAAATTTGTATGATTCATTTTTAATTCCACCGCCTTCTCATTCATCATTTGTGCAAAATGCCATTCATCGCCTGCAATCGCTTCTGCCAAGGCTACAGAGCTTTCATTAAATGATTTTACCAACATTCCCTTCAGCGCATTTTCAACCGTAATTTGCGCGCCCTCCAATAAATGCAAAGTATTAATTTTATTCACATTGCCAACATCTTGCGCATTCGCCGAAATTCTAATTTTCTGATCAAGGTCAAGATGCCCACCCTCCAAGGCCTCAAACACCAAATAAGCAGTCATCACCTTCGTTAGCGAAGCAGGATAAATCACCTCATCAGCACGCCGCTCAAACAAAATATGATGACTTCTGTCACTAAAAACCAAAGCCGAATAAGACGCCTCACACTGCGCCATCACTGGCCCAGCAATAAAATAAAAAACAACGGAAAGAATAATCCCAAACCTCAAGTTCATAAAAGAAATTTTAACAAACACTAAAAAACCAATTTTGAAGATTAAAAAGAAATGGTCCAAAAAGGCAAAACCCTTACCCGATATCATCTGAACCGAGTTCGGCGCGCCGCTGTCTGAGTGGCAGAGGATGGGTTTTTGCCAAGAACAAGATCAAAGTTAGGCCCTCAAAATCTCCTCAACCGCCTTCTCCGTAGGCCTCCGATCAGATCCCAACCCCAAAATCTTCAATGCCACCCTGCTATTTTCTACCTGCAACTGCGCAATTTTCTTGCTAGAAATAATCCCCTCCAGCCTCTGCGCTATTGCCTGCGCATTACAATTCTGCTGAATCATTTCTGGAATAATTTCACTCTCCATAATCAAATTAATTAAATTCGCAAATCTGATTTTAAGCAAAATTTTCGCCAAGAAATAAGTCAACAAATTCACCTTATAGCACACCACCATCGGCAGCCCATAAAGCGACGCCTCAAGCGTGTTGGTGCCAGATTTCGCCAAAGAAAAATCCGCCGCAAAAAGCGCATCGGATTTTTCTTCACGATCAATAATAACATATTTTACATCAAGCGATTTTGCCATCTTCTCCACAATATTTCGTGTTTTTTCTACCACCGGAATAACCACCGACAAATTATTAATGCGATCTTTCAACAAATTTAGCGCCACAATAAATTCAGGAAAAATTTTCTTCACCTCGCCCTTTCTGCTGCCGGGAGTAAGGTAAATCAAGGTGTCGTTCAAATAAAAACCATGCTTGTTACGAAAACGCAAACTCGCTTCCTCCTTCATTTTTTCATCAGGAACATTCTCCATTATTGGATGGCCAATGAAAATGGTTCTTAAGTTATGCCTCGTGAAATAAGGCGGCTCAAAGGGCAAGATCGCCAATAATAAATCGTAAAGCTGGGCCACCTTACGCGCACGCTGCTCGCGATAGGCCCAAACCGAAGGCGCCACGAGGTGAATTTTTTTCGCGCCCACATAATGTTTCACCTTTTTCATCACCCGAAAATTGAAATCTGGAGAGTCTATGGTGATAATGAAATCAGGCTTCTGCGCAATTATTTCATCAGCAGTTTGGCGAATTCTTTTGAGGATTTTAAACAGATGCGGCAACACTTCTACAAATCCCATAATCGATAAATCTTCCATCGCAAAAATAGAGCGCAAACCAGCTTCCCGCATAGCTTTACCGCCTACTCCAACAAATTCTGCCGCTTCGTTTTTTGCCAAAAATTGCTGCTTAATTTCATTAATCAATTTAGCCCCAAGCACGTCGCCCGAGGCCTCGCCAGCAATTATAAAAAATTTTTTTGTCATTTTACTTTACTTGAAAAGTTGCGTGGTAGTATAATAGCCCTGCTTTCACAGACCCATTTATAAACAATAACTTTACAAAAATGTCTAGAAGAAAAATCGCTGTTGTTGGCGCAACTGGCAATGTTGGCCGCGAAATATTAAACATTTTAGCAGAAAGAAATTTTCCTGCTGATGAAGTGGTAGCGCTGGCTTCAGCCAATTCAATTGGCAAAAAAGTTAGCTATGGTAATAAAGATTTAGATATCCAAGTTTTAGAAGATTATGATTTCACTGGCACAAAAATTGCCTTATTTTCTCCGGGTGGAGCGGTCTCGGCAATTCATGCACCAAGAGCTGCGGCACAAGGCTGCGTGGTCATCGATAACACTTCTCATTTTCGCATGGATCCAAACGTACCATTAGTTGTTCCCGAAGTTAATCCTGAAGCAATTGCTGATTATAAAAAAAGCAACATTATCGCTAATCCAAATTGCTCTACAATCCAGATGGTTGTTGCCCTGAAACCACTTCACAATTTAGCAAAAATTAAGCGCGTTGTTGTTTCAACTTACCAATCGGTTTCGGGTGGCGGCAAAGAAGCGATGGATGAACTTTTCAACTCAACAAAAAAAATCTATGAAAACCAATTTTTGCCACCAAAAAAATTCAGTCGTAGAATTGCTTTTAACGTGATTCCGCAAATTGATAGTTTTATGGATGACGGCTTCACAAAAGAAGAGTGGAAAATGCGCGTTGAAACTAAAAAAATTCTTGATGCTAACATTGAGGTGATCGCTACTTGCGTGCGGGTTCCAGTGTTTGTGTCACATTCAGAATCTATTAATATAGAATTTGAAAAACCGATTTCTGTGCAAGAGGCAAGACGCGCGCTAGAGAAATCTGATGGAATTTTAGTGATTGATAATCCGAAAGAAGGCCAGTTTATTACGCCGATAGAATCTGCGTCGAAAGATGCGGTTTTTGTTTCACGTTTGCGCAAGGATGAAACCGTTGCGAATGGCCTTGCTATGTGGGTTGTAGCAGATAATTTGCGCAAAGGTGCGGCATTGAATGCGGTGCAAATTGCTGAAGTTTTAGTGAAAAAGTTTGGGCTGTAGTGAGTGGATTCTGTTGAGTTTTTTAGCTTGCATCTTGAGCGCTTCAAGAAAACAAAATTCTATAATTAAATATTAATGGGGGTGGCTCAATCTATTATTTAACCTTGCATTTACTTGCTTATCATAAAGTATTTTATCCATTAATGAGACATTGGGTTAATTTTTTCTAGATTCTTTATGGATTGTTATTTACGACAGTCTCATGCTAAGTTTATAGCAATTAAGGCACGCTCTTAGAAAGTTAGTCAGATTCGGTAGATGCCAAATCTCAACCAAAAATCAATAAATTATGTCTAGAAAACAAAGTGACCCAATGACTCAGATAGAAGAAATTGCTTTTGTTGGAGAAATTAATGATGCGATACAAAAATTAGATTTTCTAAAAGCTTTTCAGATTATCACTGAAAAGCGTGGTGCCAAAAATAATGCTGACAGAGATGCGGCAATACAAAAATGTATTAATTACCAAGTGTTCCGCTCTAAAAGTATGGGCGTGGAGCGTGGTTTAATGGATGCGATTCATGATGCTAGCGAAAGTGTTTTGAATGCCGATCAGCAGCAAAATCTTTCTAAGCTGTTGACATTGTGTAGTGAAATTAACGGAGCAGTTGGGCAATCTGTCTCTATTAAGCCAGAGTTTAGCTCTGGTGCGAACAGCGCAGATAGAAAAGCGGATGAAAAAGTTGAAAAAAGAACAGGATTTTTCAGCGAATTATTATCTAGAAAACCAAGCTCGCAAAAGCCAGAAGATGCATTGACGAAGATAAATAAAGAATTGCAACCGCATTTCGCAGAAATTAACAGACTAAGGGAAGATCTGAACAGTGTTGGCAATGCAGTGGATATAGCAGACAAAACCAAAATTCAGGCCTTAATAGATTTAGAAAAAGAACAAATTTCTAAAATAGCTATAAGTCACATAAAAGCATTGAGAAAGCAAATATCTGCAACAAAGGAAGATTCATCAAAGCTAAATTCTAATCATATTAGGTTTGACAAAAGCGGAAATGAGACTTCTTTGCTTGATATTGCATTAATTTGCGCGAAATCAAACCCAGATTTTTTAAACGAGATTTTGTTAAAAGCTAATATAAAAAAGAAGGATAAAATAACTGATACAGAAAATAGCCTACAAGACACATTGCTTCGCAGTCAAATATTATTTACCCAGCTTTATTGCACTCCAGATGCCGCTATGATGGGTCTCAAAAGTCTTAGCGATGTAATTGGCGATCAAAATCTGCTTATAACAAATATATCGCACTATGATACGCTAAACAATGGACCAAGATTAGTTGATTCAGAGACTGAAAAAAGAATAAAATTAATTAATGAGCTAATTTTTCCTTTAGTTCAGGCAACATCGATAAAAAGTAAAACGAGTCAGCATGGGTTAAAAAATATATCTCGAGACGAAGTTTTAGATGGATTTAGAAGCGTTTTAATAAGAATTAATTCCTTGCCATTAAACGAGAAGAAAAAATTATTAGAGCAGCAAATTGTAAGTGAGTCATTGGCAGTAAATGACCTTACGGTAAAGGCAATATTTGGAACAGATGATCCTATCAACGAGCTATATTTTAATAAAGCACTAGGTGGCGATACATTTTCTAAAATGAAAGAAATTTTTCTAGATCTAACTAAGGATAATAATTTAAAACAAGAACCTGTTCTGGCTGTTAAATTGGAAGAAGTATTGCCGCCTCGTCCACCAAAACCAATTTCTTTGTTAACTCAAGAAAGTGGCAGCACTTCATATTCTGAGCTAGCGACAAAGGTCGAAAATAGTGCAGATGCTGTTATTAAAAACTTCCTAAAAAAATTAACAGATCTTCACGTTAATGTTATCGTATTTGATTTTGATCAAACACTTACTAAAAATCATACCGTATCTGAGCTTAGGTGCGCTTTTCCTGGCGCTGCAAAGCAGCATGGCAATTTTACTAAGGATCATTTTTCCGATCTATCTTTTTTAAAAAATTTGCTAAAGGGCTGTAAAGAGCGAGGCATAGAATGCAATATTCTTTCAAGGCAATTTGCATCGAATATAAAATATTTTTTGGAACAAGGTGATATAAAATATGGAGACAGCGTAGGCGATGAAGGCGGGATTAAAACCATAATTGGCGGTGAATATTTAGCCCAGCGCGGCGAAAGCGGCGATATTTTGCATACGGCGCAAAATGGAATGTTTTTATTAGAAAAAAATGAGGCGTTGTTAAATATGTTTTCACAACAAGTGTCGGAAGGAAAAAATATTGTAATGTTTTACATGGATGATTCTAAATCTGAGATGAATAGCATGACGCGAGATAAAATTCCAGAGGGAGTTAGTATTGTTATAAATGAAGGGATAATAAATGCTTGCAGCAAAATGAAAAATAGCAACAAATCCGGCTTAACAGAAGCGATTTTGAATGATGTGACAAATGCAATAAAGTCAGAAATTGTAATAGGCGAGGCTCGTAATTTGCGAGAATTGAAAAAGAATTGGGGGGATGAATTGTTAAGCAATGTCGCTCCTCGTCCTTCAGAATCACCAACGGAAACCGTCACTGTAAAACAATTGACTATAGGAATAGAAGGAGAAAAAAGTGGTGGCGCGTTAATGAATTAAGTTTTGTGACAGGATGAGTCAAGCTTCTAATGCAACAAAAGCCTTAATCACCCACCATAAAAAGCCTCCGCAGGATATCCTAAACTCCAACACTTCCGCGGCTGGTTATTCATAATATTTTCAATTTTGTTAACAAGTTCTTGTGTTAAATTTTTATGATCAAAAGAACGCGGTAAGAATCTTCTAATTCTACCATTAAAATTCTCAACTCCGCCCTTCTGCCAAGGCGAATGCGGATCACAAAATAAGTTTTTGCTTTAAGATTTTCATGAGAACAAAACTCAGTTCCACGATCAAATGCAATTGATTGAACAAAGTTTCTTGGCAGAGATTTTATAGCATAACCAACGCCACCAACCACCTTGGCAGTAAGCTTGCCAGAATTGCAAACAATTTTAGCAAACCGCGATTTTCTCTCAACCAGAGTTGCATTATTATTTGATTTAAAGTTAGCTCAAAAAGGTTATAATTTTTTACCGCAACTGCGCACCATGCGCTTTGATAACTGCATCAATGATTTTCTTACTCAGCACCTCAATTTCTTCTGAGATTAATGTCTTCTCAAGCGGCTGAATTAGCGTGCGCAGAGCAATTGATTTTTTTCCTTCCTCAATATTTTTTCCACTATAAATATCAAAAATATCAACTTGTTTAATGAGTTGTTTATCGCAATTTTCGATGGTTTTGATGAGGTCGCCGATGGTTTGCGATTTATCTAGCAAAAATGCGAAATCACGCTCTACTGTAGGGAGGTCGTTAGCAGCAAAAGATTTTTTTGTTGCTGATTTTTGTGATTGTTGCACAAAATTTTGTGGCAAGGCATCAACAAAAATTTCGAAAGCATTAACGATGGTTTTTATATCGAATTTTTTAGCAATTTTTGGGTGAATTTCACCAAAATATCCGATGATATTTTTGCCTAATTTTAATGTTGCTGAGCGATGTGGATGATAATATTTTGGCGCTTCTGATGCGCTAATTTGTAGGCTTGAGCCCTT